>DATCSZ010000193.1:0-13374 GCA_036568205.1 Pseudomonadales bacterium | reverse complement strand
GGGCAAAAAAAAAGCCGGTGCCCTGGCACCGGCCGGTTTATTGTCCCTGTCAGCCCTTGTGGTTCAGTGCCTTCAGGAAGGCAGTAATGTCCTCCACCTTGCCATCGTCCAGTTTCTGGCCCAGCTGCAGCCAGGCCATCTGGCGCACGGCTTCTGCCAGTGTCTTGACGCTGCCGTCATGGAAGTACGGTGCGGTACGGGCCACATCACGCAGCATCGGCGTCTTGAACATCATGCGATCCTGCTCCTTGCCGGTCACCGCAAAGCGGCCCTGGTCGGCCTGGTTGGCATAGGCATTGACCAGGCCCATTTTCTGGTAGCTGCTGCCACCCAGCGTCGGGCCGCTGTGGCAGGCCACACAACCGCTGCTGATAAACGCCTGCAGTCCGCGCTTCTCCTGCTCGTTCAGCGCATTGTCATCACCGCGCAGGTAGTCGTCAAAACGGTCACGGGTGATCAGGGTACGTTCAAACGCGGCAATCGCCACGGCGATGTTGTGGTAGCTGATCGGCTCGTCGCCGCCAAACACGGCCTTGAACGATGCCTGGTATTCCGGCACGGCGCGCAGTTTTTTCTCGACATCCGCTTGTGCCGGCATCGCCATTTCCACCGGGTTCATGATCGGTCCCTTGGCCTGGGCCACCAGGTCAGGTTCACGGCCATCCCAGAACTGGACAAACTGGAAGCCGGCATTCCAAACGGTGGGGGAGTTGCGATCACCGTTTTTGCCAAAGGCACCGGGTGAGGTTGGCAGGTTGTCGACACCGGGGCCGTTATCGGTGACATTGTGGCAGCTGTTGCAGGACTGGCTGTCGTTGACCGACAGGCGTTTGTCCATATACAGCTGCTCGCCCAGCTTGATCATCGCCGGGCTGTCATTCTCGCTGCCGGGCATCGCCGCCGGCAGCACACCAAACATGGCATTGGCCTGCTGGCGCAGGGCATCACTGGCATGGGCAGTCACGCCGGCAGTCACCAGCACAGCGGCAAACAGGGCTTTCAGTTTCATCATCAACCTCTTGTATATTTGGAGTTGCTTAACTTTAGCGGTATTCCGCTGACAAGGCCAGTGCGTCTTTTTTATCGCCCCGATAGACAATCGCTATCAAAAAAACGGCCAGCACAGGGCTGGCCGTCTGCGGCGCAAACAGCTTACGCCATCACTGGCGGCAGCAGTTTCTGCAGGCGCATTTTTTCCTTGGTGCCTTCACCGGTCAGGGCAAAGCCGAGCAGGTTGCCGTCCTTGTCCTTGAACTCGGCCACCACGTTCTGGCCATCGGCCTGGATATGCCATTCACCGTCGGCATCACGCGGGGCAGGGGATACCACCACCGGGCAGGTTGGTGTCTTGATGGTGACCGGCATGGCAGGATAACTGACTTCCGTCGGTGTACCGGCCAGGGTTTTCGCCAGTGCCCGGGCACAGGCCATCAGCGGTGCCACATAAAACAGCACATGGCCTTCCACCTCGGCGCAGTCACCGAGGGTGTAGACGTTCGGCGCGCTGGTTTGCAGCAGGCGGTTGGCCTTGACGCCACGGCCACAGTCGATGCCGGCGTCCTGCGCCAGCTTGATACGCGGACGCACGCCCACAGCCGACACAACAATGTCGGCCTCGATGCTATTGCCGTTGTTCAGCGATACTGCCACACCGCTGTCGGTTTTGTTAACCGCCGTGGCCACCGGGCCAAAGCTGCCATCGGCCAGCGGGCCAAAATGGAATTTGGCGCCCTGGGCTTCCAGTGCCGCCTGCACGGCCTTGCCGGCCGGCTCCGGCAACAGGGTTGGCAGGCAGTAGCCCATCGGGTCGATGGTCTCGGTTTCAAAACCACCGTTCAGCAGGTCATTGGTAAATTCAGAGCCAATCAGGCCACCGCCGATAATGGCAACTTTTTTGGCCTTGCTCTTGCTGATCGCCTTGCGGAAATTATCGTAATCAATCAGGTCATTGATCGAGAACACCTGGTCCAGCGCATCGCCGGTCATCGGTGGCCGGATAACCTCGGCACCCCAGGCAATCACCAGCTTGCTGTAATCAATATGCGTGGCGCCACCAACGGTGACAGTCTGCTGTTGGGTGTCAATGGCGGTGACTTCGGTCATCGTCCAGACACTGCAGTGCAGCTGGCGTGCCATGCTGCCGGCATCGCTCATGGCCAGGTCGTCAGCGCTGGTATTCTTGGTAAAACCGGTGGACAGCATCGGCTTCGAATAGCTGCGGCCGTCGTCGCTGGTAATCATGATCACCGGGGTTTCCTTGTCCAGCTTGCGGAACTCCTTGATCAGGTTATAGCCGGCCAGGCCGGTGCCGATCACCACAACCGGCTTGTCATTCTTGTGCGCCTGCTCGGCGACCAGATCATCGGCCGTGGTTTCACTGCCTTCAATCAGCTCAAAATCTTCCTTGCCGACACCACAGTCAGGACACAGCCAGGATTCCGGCACATCGGCCCATTTGGTACCCGGCGCCACACCGTTGTCCGGATCGCCTTTTGCCTCGTCATATACCCAGCCACAAACAATACATTCCCACTGTGCCATATCGTTACCTTTTCTGTTCGGTTCACACCCGGATCACGCCCGAAGTGCCGGTTTTCACGGCGCAACACTATACCGCCAGCGGAAAAATTCGCAAGCTGAAATGGTGCCGGGCCAAGCGCCAGAACGGCCGGCCCGGCTGCTGCCGGCAACCATCGGCCAGCTTGTATTTTTGTTGTTGCCGTTTATAGTCAACGCTTTGCCACACCACAAACGGGAGATGCCCATGTCTGTTTTGAGCGAACTGCAAGCCACCATTGAAGACATGGTTGATGACCGGCGCGGCATCCTGGCCATGGATGAATCCAACCCCACCATGGCCAAACGGTTTGCCGCAATTGCCGTGGAATCCACCGAGGCCAGCCGCCGCCAGTACCGCAGCCTGCTGCTGTCCACCGACGGCCTGGGTGAGCATATCAGCGCCGCCATCCTGTTTGAGGAAACCCTGGGGCAGTGCAGTGATGACGGCCGGCCGCTGGCCGATATTGCCTGGCAGCAGAAGATTGTGCCCGGCATCAAGGTCGACAAGGGCAAGGGGCCGCTGCCGGGCTCACCGGGCGACATGATCAGCTATGGCCTGGACGGCCTGGCCGAGCGACTGGCCGGTTACAAGGCGCAGGGCGCACGCTTTGCCAAATGGCGCGAGGTCTACCCGATTGGCCATGCCAACCCGCGCCCGCTGGGCCTGGCGGCCAATGCCGAAATGCTGGCCCGTTATGCGGCGGTATGCCAGCAGCTGGGTATCGTGCCGATTGTCGAGCCGGAAGTGCTGATGGATGGCAACCACAGCCAGCAGCGCTGCAAGGACGTGATCGAGAACGTGCAGCACGCGGTGTTTCATGCCCTGCACCAGCACGGTGTGCTGCTGGAATACATGATCCTGAAGCCCAGCATGGTCACCGCCGGCAAGGACTGCCCCGAACAGGCCAGCTGCGAGCAGGTGGCGGATGACACCTTGCAGGTATTGCGCCGCACCGTGCCGGCGGCAGTGCCGAGCATCAATTTTTTATCCGGCGGCCAAAGCCCGGAGCAGGCCACTGCCAACCTCAATGCCATCAACCAGCGGCGCGGCAATGCCCCGTGGCAGCTCAGCCTGTCCTATGGCCGGGCCCTGCAACAGCCGGCCCTGAAGGCCTGGCAGGGCAGCGCCGACAATGCTGCCGCCTGCCAGCAGGCGCTGCTGAAACGGGCACGGCTTAACAGCCTGGCGCGCCGTGGCCAGTACCAGCCGGCGATGGAGCAGCTCGACTGATTCAGCCGCTGGCCGCCGGTTGCCGGCGCCGGCCATCCACCACCAGCAGCAGGGCCGGCAGCAACAGCACATCCAGCAGGAAGGCGGCCAGCAGGATCGCCGCCGTGACCTGGCCCAGCGCACTGTTGATGATAATCGCGGACATCGCCAGCACCAGGAAGCCGGCGGCCAGCACCACGGTGGTAATCAGCAGCGCCGGCCCGACCAGCCGGAACGTGGCCAGTACCGCTTTTTCCGCATCACCGCCGTTATCACGCAGCGCCTTCTGGTACTTGACCAGGAAATGCACGGTATCGTCGACAACAATGCCAATGGTGATAATCACCACACAGGTCAGGCCCAGGCCAACATCACCGGAGTACAGGTACCAGAAACCAAAACCAAACGCGGCCGGCATGATATTCGGGATCAGGCTGATCACCCCGTAACGCAGCGAACGCAGCATAAACAGCAGCACCAGCGAAATCAGCACCAGCGCTACAATCGAGCCTTCCAGTGAATTCTGCAGGCTGTGTACCGTCAGGTACGACCAGATGGTGGATAGCGAGATGTTATTGGCCTGCAGATGGGCCGGCATATTGGCGGCAATCCAGGCATTCACCCGCTGGTCCAGCTCAATATTGCTGCGGGTATCCTGCGACGGGGTGCTGACAATGACTATCGACTTGCGTTTATCCAGCGTGATCTGGTTGTTCAGGTCCAGCCCGAACGGCACCGACATTTCATACAACAGGATGTACTGGGCAATCAGGTCACGGTCATCCGGGATGGTGTAATAGGCCGGGTCATCATTGTGCATGCTGCGGTGCAGGCGCTTGATCACGTCGGTAAAACTGTAAACGCTGGACACCTCCGGCTGGGCACGCAGGTAGTCGACCATTTTTTCCATTGCCTTCAGGTAGGCCGGGTCGGCAATGCCGTTTTCCTCACCGGCATCCATTTCATAATTGTTCACATACATGGCACCAAAATGCTGGTCGATCAGGCCATTGTCGGTGCGGAAGATATGCGGCTCGTGCAGGGTTTCGGTCAGCCGGTCATTCAGCTCGTTGCTGAAGCTGAGCTGTACCATCAGCACGGTCAGCAGGCTCATGCCCAGCAATACCGGGTATTTGCGCCGCACCACAACGCGCGCCAGTTTCATCATCAGGCCTTCAATCGCATACTCGCCGCCGCTATGTGCACGAAACGGCAGGATGCTGACCAGCGCCGGCAGCAGGGTCAGTGAAAACAGCCAGGCCAGTGCCGTGCCGATAGCCGCTGCATTGCCCAGTGCCACCGCCGGCGGCAGGTCGTTGGTATTCAGGCTGAGAAAACCGATGATGGTGGTCAGGCTGGTCATGCTGACGGCAAAAAAATTGATGCGCAGGCTGTCTTCCAGCGCCGCCATCTTGTCCCGTGTTTTCAGCGCCTGGAACAGCTGGGTAAAAATATGGATGCAATGGGCCACCGCCACGGTAATGCTGATAATCAGCGCATTAATGGCCAGCATCGAGAAAGTAATATTGCACCAGGCCGCCAGCCCCAGCGCGCCGACAGCGGCAAACACGGCAATCACCAGCGCCACCAGCACCGCCGACACACTGCGGAACAGCAGGCCGAGAAACACAAACATCAGGCCAAACATCACCGGCACCATCAGGGCAATGTCGCGCTCGGCCACCTTGACATTGTGGTAGGTGCTGAGCAGGTTGCCGGTCACCGCGATATCCACGCCGGGGTAACGTGCCTTGATGCGTTCTTCCAGCGCATAGGCCTCGGTGACCAGCTGGTGGGCGGCCTGGCCCTGGGCCTGGTCGCCGGTCATCGACAGCGACAGGGTCAGCGAGGCATGGCGGCCATCGGCAGTCAGCAGCCGACCCTGGATATCCGGGTCAGCCAGCGCATAGGCCCGGCGACTGGCCCGCAGGCCGGCATCGTCCAGCAGCTCACTGCTGACCAAATCCTCGATCACCAGCTCGTCATCGACATTGTGGCTGTACTGGAAATTGCTCAGCGAATCCACCCGCCGCACAAACGGCAGCTGCCAGGCCTGTTCGGTCATTTCCAGCAGCGCCTGCAGGTGCTGCGGGGCAAACAGGTCATCACCATCACTGGCCGACAGCATGAAAAACACCTTGAAGTCACGGCCGTAGGTGTCTTCCAGCGCCAGGTAGTCCTCGTAGGGCTGAAACCCCTTCTCAAAATAAATCCGCGGCGAGGCATCAAACACAAACTGCTTGAAACCGGCCAGGGCAAAGGCCATCAGCGCCAGTGACAGGACAAACAACAGCCAGCGAAAGCGGATCAGCGTGGAAATACTCAGGTTCATGGCAGGCCTTGGGCAAGGGAACGGACAGGGACAGTCAACAACGCTTGACTGACTAATCAATACAATTGACGAATTGTACCTGCAGCCCGTGATCACTGCCAGACCATGGCTCGACGCCGGCAACGGCTTTTGTCATGATAGGCCGGTCATACACGCTACCGGGCATCAAGCCATGCACGTTTATATCCTGCAACATGTTGCGTTTGAAGGCCCCGGCTGTATCGGCGACTGGCTGCAGCGCCGGCAGATTGCCAGCACAACCATCGCCCTGTACCGGCAACAGCCGCTGCCGGCAGCGGAGCAGGTCGACTGGCTGATCGTACTGGGCGGGCCGATGGGCGTTGCCGATGAGGCCGGCTACCCGTGGCTGGCCGCCGAAAAAACCCTGATCCGCGCCGTTATCGACGCCGGCAAGCCGGTGCTGGGCATTTGCCTCGGCGCCCAGCTGATTGCCAGCGCCATGGGCGCCAGTGTACAGCGCAACCACCAGCCCGAGATTGGCTGGTTTGCCGTGCGCGGCATCCATCACCGGCAGCCATCGGTTTTTCATTTTCCCGCCTGCATCGATGCCTTTCACTGGCATGGCGATACCTTTGCGCTGCCGGCCGGGGCGCTGTGGCTGGCCGAAAGTGATGCCTGCCGCCACCAGGCCTTCCAGCTCGGCGCGCGGGTGATCGGCCTGCAATGCCACCTGGAAACCACGCCGGCCACTGCCGCCGCCCTGCTGGAACACTGCCATGACGAGCTGGTTGATGGTGAGTACATACAAACAGCTGAAGCCATGCTGGACAAGCCAGCGGATGCCTGGCAACAGATCAACCGGGTAATGGATTCGATACTGGATTTCCTGCTGCAGGCCAGCCGCCAGGCATAAAAAAACGCCCCCGAAGGGGCGTTGCCTGGCGCCGGTGACGGCGTGTTACACCTGGGTCAGGCGCAGGTAAGAGCGGATCTCATCCCAGCCCTGCGGGAACATTTTTTCCGCTTCCTCATTGCTGATGCTGGGCGGAATAATCACCTTGTCGCCTTTTTTCCAGTCGGCCGGCGTGGCCACCCGCTTGGCATCACCGATCTGCAGCGCATCAATCACCCGCAGGATCTCGTCAAAATTGCGGCCCACCGACATCGGGTAGGTCATCGTCAGGCGGATCTTTTTGTTCGGGTCGATGATAAACACACTGCGCACCGCCGCCGTCTGGCTTTCACCGGGGTGGATCATGCCGTACAGCTGCGCCACCTTGTGCTGGTCATCGGCAACAATCGGGAACTCCAGCGTGGTGTGCTGGGTGTCATTGACATCCAGGATCCACTTGTTGTGCTCCTCGACCGTGTCGGTGGACAGCCCCAGCGGCTTGGTATTGCGCCGGGCAAACTCGTCGGCCAGCTGGGCCGTGCGGCCCATTTCGGTGGTGCACACCGGCGTGAAATCCGCCGGGTGGCTGAAGAAAAAACACCAGGAATCACCGATCCACTGGTGAAAATCAATATCACCTTTGGTGGTGGCAATCTGGAAGTTCGGGGCGGTATCACCTAAACGCAAGCTCATGAGCAGTCTCCTTGAATCGTCTTCTGTGTATGTGCTGTTGAGTCTACGCCTTTGGCCGGTACTGTCCAGCTATCGACGGCATAGCTTTTGCCTATTGTGGCTGCAATGCCCGCCCGGCAGCGGTAGAATCAGCACCGGCTACAACAATAACAAACCGGAGACTTCATGCCCGCCACCCCGGATCATCCGCCCTTGCCGGCCCGCCTGGCGGTACCGGCCTTTCTGGCCATTATGCTGCTGTCACCGGTCGGTGATGGCCGCGTTACCGCCTTTATCACCATGCTCGGCTTTTTTGCCGTATTCCTGCCCTGGGTCTTTTTCAGCACCCGTTGTTACCGGGTCTCGCTGATCGGCGAGCTGCGCCGCCATCACCCGGCCAGCTTCTGGCTGCTGGCCGGTTTCTGCCTGTCATCGTTGCTGTCGTTTGTGCTGGCAATGGGCGCTGATGTCAGCCCGGTTCACAAGCTGCGCTCGGCCATCTGGTATCTGTTATACGGGCTGTTTTTTGCCTATGCGTTTCTGCTGGCCCGGCTGTGCCTGGTAACCGGCCTGTCGCACCGGCGTATTTTCCTGTGGCTCGGCGCCGGCATGCTGTTGCTGATGGTCATGCTGCTGGGCTTTTATCACCTGGCAGACGCACCCAATGCGCGCAACTGGGCGATAGATCCGCCGGTGGGTGTGCATGTGCGCATCATGGGCATGGTTGCCTCGATTGTGATTGTCAGCAGCGCGGTATTCCTGCTGCTGGACAACAACCGCCCGGCCGCCACGGCATGGCTGTATTTCTGCCTGTTTGCCGGCGGTGCGTTTGTGGTGTGGACTGCCAGCCGCATGAGCATTGTGGTGGTTGTCATCACCCTGGCCGTGCTATTGCTGTTGTGCCGCCGTGTATTGCAAACCCCGTGGCGGCGCATTGCGCTGATGGTGCTGGTACTGCTGGCATCGGTGCCGGCGTCCGAACCGTTTTCGGTATTCCACTGGAGCGGCCTGCAGCGCATGGTATCGGTATCCAATGTCAGCGACATTGCCGAGCAGACCGGCCCGGACCACTTTGCCATTGCCGACCGGGTCACCTCCAGCCGCATGGACATCTGGCGCACCGCAATACAACAGTTCCGCAGCGCGCCGTGGTTTGGCAGCGGCCCGTACAGCTTTTTCCAGGTGGAAAACAAAAGCTTTGGCCATCCACACAATATCGTGCTGCAGTTCCTGGTCGAATGGGGTGTGGTTGGCAGCCTGCTGTTTTTCGGCTTTTTGCTGAGCCTGGCCGTGGCCGGCCTGCGCCGCCTGCCGGCAGCGCTGCAGGCACGTGACAGCGGCTGGATTGCTGCCGCTGCGGTGGTGTTTATGCTGACCCTCAACGGCGCTGTCGATGGCACCTATTTTGCACTGTCGCCGGTATTTTACCTGGCCACCGCCTATGCCATTTTCCCGTTTTTCCCGGCTACCCGGCGTCCTGCGGCACTGCAACAGTAAGCCATCAATGATCAAGGCAATGCGCTTCTGTGGCATACTGCCCGCCCTTGCGGAGCCTGATCATGCCTGAACCGTTTGCCTGGAAACCCTGTCACGCGCTGGAACGCAACCGGCTGCCCGGCGCCGTGCGCCAGTGGCTGCTGGATCGCGGCTCGCTGACCGAGCGGCTGAAACAGGCCAGTGACGGTGATTTTGCCGTGCAGCTGCTGGCCCAGCGCTGGCAGCGGCCCACACACGACGAGGCCGCCTTGCTGGGCCTGCGCCCGCGCGAACAGGCGCTGGTGCGAGAAGTGCTGCTGCTGTGCCATGGCCAGCCGTGGGTGTATGCCCGCAGTGTGCTGCCGCATGCAACGCTGAGCGGGCCATTGCGTTTTCTGCGCCGGCTGCAGAACCAGGCACTGGGTGGCCTGCTGTTCCGTGACCCGTCGCTGCAGCGCAGCCACTTTATGCTCACCACCGTGCAGCTGCCGCATGCCGCAATTCCGCTGGCTATCAACACACCGTGTACCGTTTACGGCCGTCGTTCACTGTTTCGCCTGCAAGACCAGCCACTGCTGGTGGCCGAGTTTTTCCTGCCCGCCTGCCGCCTGTGAGCAGCAATACACACTGGCAGGGCCAACGGTTTGGTTGGCTGCCCATTCATTGCTACAATCGCCGGCTGTTGCCACGCGATGTTTTCTGCCTATGTCCCTGACTGTCGCCCATCTGCCCCTGTATTACCGCCTGATGCGTTTTGACCGGCCGATTGGCTCGCTGCTGCTGCTGTGGCCAACGCTGTGGGCATTGTGGCTGGCTGCCGGCGGCGTGCCACAGCTGAAAAACCTGGTGATTTTTGTTGTCGGCTGCCTGGTGATGCGGGCCGCCGGCTGCGTGATCAACGACTATGCCGACCGCCATATCGACCGCCACGTCAAACGCACCAAAGACCGCCCGCTGACCACCGGCCAGCTTGGCGAAACCGAGGCCCTGACGCTGTTTTTTGCGCTCTGCGGCCTGGCCTTCCTGCTGGTGCTGTTCACCAACTGGCTGACCGTGCTGCTGTCGTTCGGCGGGGCGGCACTGGCAGCACTGTACCCGTTCATGAAGCGCTATACCTATTTTCCGCAAGTGGTACTGGGCGCGGCGTTTTCCTGGAGTGTGGTCATGGCCTTTGCTGCCGAGCAAAACGCCGTGCCGCGGGATGCATGGCTGATTTATGTCGCGGTAACGGTATGGACTGTGGTGTACGATACTTTTTATGCGATGGTCGACCGCGACGATGACCTGCGCATTGGCGTCAAGTCCACGGCCATCCTGTTTGGCGATTATGACCGCCTGATCACGGCATTTTTGCAGTTGTTTGTGATGTTTGTGTTAATCCTGATCGGCTACCGCTTCCAGCTGGGCATTGTTTTTTACCTCAGCACCATTGTCACCGCCTGCCTGTTTGCCTGGCAGCAGGTGCTGGTGCAGTTCCGCCGCCGGGACGACTGCTTCCGCGCCTTCCTGAACAACCAGTGGGTCGGCCTGGTGATTTTTGCCGGCATCGCGCTGGACTATGCCGTTCGCTAGCCGCTTTGTTGACCGCATCGACGCGGTCACGGCGGCCGACTGGCAGGCGCTGGCCGGCACCGATTACCCGTTCCTGCGCCATGAATTTTTGCAGGCGCTGGAAGCCTCCGGCAGTGTCGGCGGCGACAGCGGCTGGTTACCACGGCACCTGCTGGTGGAACAGCAGGGCCGGCTGGTGGCAGCGCTGCCGCTGTACCTGAAACAGCACTCCTGGGGTGAATACGTGTTTGACTGGCGCTGGGCCGAGGCCTGGCAGCGTTACGGCCTGGCGTATTACCCGAAGCTGGTTGCCGCCATCCCGTTTACCCCGGCCAGTGGCCCGCGGCTGGTCTATCGTGATGTTGATGCGCTGGCGCTGGTCGATCATGTCAGCCGGGTGCTGCAGCAGGACTGCGCCCGCCATGGCTTCTCCGGCTGGCATGTATTGTTCCCGGATGCCGCACAATCGGCGCTGTGGCAGCACAGCGGCGCGCACCGTCGCAGTGGCTGCCAGTTCCACTGGTTTAACCGCGGTTACCGGGATTTTGCCGATTTTCTCGACACGTTCAGCTCACGCAAACGTAAAAACCTGAAAAAGGAACGCCAGCGCGTCAGCGCCCAGGGCATTGAGCTGCAACGCCTGACCGGGGCGGCCATCAATGACCAGCACTGGCAGCTGTTTGAACAGTTTTACCGCCGCACCTATGCCCGGCTGAGCGGCCACGGTGGCTACCTCAGCGGGGATTTTTTCTGCCGTCTGGCGGCACTGCGCGACCAGGTACTGCTGGTGCTGGCCTGGCAGCAGGGCGAACCGGTGGCCGGTGCGCTGTATTTTTTCTCGTCCACCACCTTGTATGGCCGCTACTGGGGCGCCGTGCGTGACATTGACCAGCTGCATTTCGAGGCCTGTTATTACCAGGGCATTGAATTCTGCATTGAACGCGGCCTGCAGCGCTTTGATCCCGGCGCCCAGGGTGAGCACAAGATCCAGCGCGGTTTTGAACCGGTGGAAACCTGCTCCTGGCACTGGCTGGCCCATGCCGGCCTGCACCAGGCCATCGGCCAGTTTGTGGCCGACGAAGCCGTGCATATTGACGCCTACCGGCAGCAGGCTGCCGGCTTGCTGCCCTATCGCCAGGCTGCGGATGACCATTTGTAAAGGTGCATTCATCGGTAAAATCGCCGACAATCGCTGCCTTTACCGTCAATCGTGAGCCACCATGCGTTATAAATCCCTTGCCGAACTGATCCAGCACACTGAACAGTACAATCCCTGCCAGCCGGAATACGTGCAGGCCGTCAGCGAAATCATGGAAAGTCTGTGGCCATTTATTGCCGCCAATCCGCATTATGCCGAGCAGGGCCTGCTGGACCGCCTGCTGGAAGCCGAACGCATTATCCAGTTCCGTGTGTCGTGGATGGATGACAATGGCGACGTACACGTTAACCGCGGTTTCCGGGTACAGCACAGCGCATCGATCGGTCCGTACAAGGGCGGCATCCGTTTTCACCCGTCGGTCAACCTGTCGGTGCTGAAATTCCTGGCGCTGGAGCAAACCCTGAAAAATGCACTGACCACCATGCCGATGGGTGGCGGCAAGGGTGGCTCCGATTTTAACCCGCGTGGCCGCAGCAACAGCGAGATCATGCGCTTTTGCCAGTCCTTCATGACTGAACTGTACCGCCATGTCGGCGCCCACACCGATGTGCCGGCCGGCGATATCGGCGTCGGCAACCGCGAGATCGGCTATATGGTCGGCATGATGAAAAAACTGTCCAACCGTACCGACTGCGTATTTACCGGCAAGGATGTCAATATCGGCGGCTCGCTGATCCGCCCCGAAGCCACCGGTTATGGCCTGGTGTATTTCACCGATTGCGTGCTGAAAAACGCCAGCCGCACCATGGAAGGCATGCGCGTGGGTGTGTCCGGCGCCGGCAATGTTGCCCAGTACGCCATCGAAAAAGCGATGGCACTGGGCGCCAAGGTCATCACCATTTCCGATTCCGGCGGCACCGTGATTGACGAGCAGGGCTTTACCCCGGAAAAACTGGCGGTGCTGAAACGCATCAAGAATGTTGAATACGGCCGCGCCAGCGATTATGCCACGCATTTCAACCTGCCGTATGAAGCCGGCACCCGGCCATGGCATGTGCCAATGGATATCGCCTTGCCCTGCGCAACGCAAAACGAGCTGAATATCGACGATGCGCGGGCACTGATCAAAAACAATGTGGTGTGTGTCGCCGAAGGTGCCAACATGCCGTGTACTGCCGCTGCAGTAAAACTGTTTGAACAAAACCGTGTGCTGTATGCACCGGGCAAGGCCGCCAATGCCGGCGGGGTGGCCACCTCCGGCCTGGAAATGAGCCAGAACGCGATGCGCCTGTCGTGGACCACCGCCGAAGTGGATAACCGCCTGCAGGAAACCATGCAAAACATCCACGCGCTGTGCCTGAAATACGGCCGCAAGGACGACGGCAGCATCAGCTATGCCGATGGTGCCAATATCGCCGGCTTTGTACGGGTGGCTGATGCCATGCTGGCCCAGGGTGTGGTGTAACTATTCTGCCGGCACATTCGGGATTCTTGTGATTAAAGATACACTACAATGGTTGTCACCATCCCTATTTGCTTGCCCGTAGCGAGAAACCCCATGAAACACTGCCTGCTATTAGTTGCCTCCTCACTCCTGCTGAGCGCTTGCCTGCCTGAACCCA
>DATCSZ010000192.1:0-8252 GCA_036568205.1 Pseudomonadales bacterium | reverse complement strand
GTTTGGCTTCATCACTTTTGCGCAACAGCAGGTACAAGGCCCCGGCACCACCATGTTGCGGCTGGGCGCTATGAAAGGCAGATACCTGCGGCAATTGCACCAGCCAGTGCACCACATGACTTTTCAGCACAGCTTGCTGGCCACCACGATCGCCCTTGCCATGCACAATTATCACCACCCTCAACTCATAGCGCAGACAGTCTTCAACAAAACATTGCACTGCCTGGCGAGCCTGGTCGACCGTCATGCCATGCAAGTCCAGCCTGGCCTGGCTTTCATAACGCCCCAGACGCAACTTCTTGTATACCCCTTCCTGAATGCCGGGACGCTTGAAACCGACCAGCGCATGCGGATCCAGCAATTCAATCGCATCGGCCAGTGGATTGTCAGCTTGCTGCTCGCTGACTGCTGCAGCCCGGCGCAGCGCATAATCCACTGTTGCCGGCTTTTTGCCCGCATCGGCGCGGTCATCATGCAACGGCGTCACATCACGGACAAACTGGCGGAAATCGTCATCGGCCATAAACCAACCCACACTATTGCTGAATGACGACAGCATTGTATCCCGATCAGCAATGGCTGCATATCCTGCGTACCATACCGGCAAGCACCAGAAAAAGCCGTTGCGGTGCATTCTACGCCATGCGGTTTTCTGTTAACCTTGGCGCGATTTTGCCAGAGACAGACCGATGCTTGATATCACCGCGCTAAACCAGCTGAAAACGCTGAAGCAACACATCCAGGATTCCACCATACGCAGCCGCGGCATCGTCAAGGGAACCAGCAAACGCTTCGGTTTTGTCACCGATGAAAAAGACGGCCAGCAATACCTGTTGCCACAGGCGACCATGGACCTGCTACTGCCAGGCGATGAAATTGAGTTTGTACTGGAGAAAACTGACCAGGCAGACCAGAAACCGATCGCCCGTGTTGAAAAACTGCTCCACAGCAGCTTCAGTTACTTTATCGGCCAGGTAAAGGCAAAAAATGGCCAGCTGTTTGTAGCGCCCGACCATGCCCAGCTGAAACGCTGGATATTCATCCCCCCCAAACAGCGCAAGAACCTGCAGGAAGGCTTTCTGGTCAGCGCCCGTATCAGCCAGCATCCGTTCAGGAAACAGGGGCGTGTCCAGGCGGACATCATCGACATTCTCGGTCGACCCGATGACCCGTTCATTGAGCACCGCTATGCCATCGCCCGCGAAGGCATCAGCGAAAAAATCTGGCAAGCCGACGATATCGAAGCCATTCGCCAGACCTCCGAACGCCTGTTTGAGGAAGCCATCGCCGGCAAAACCGACTGTCGTGACCAGCTGTTTGTCACCATCGACGGCGCAGCCACCCAGGATATGGATGATGCGCTGGCTATCCAGTCACTGGATGACGGCTGGCGCCTGTCAGTAGCCATTGCCGATGCCAGCATCTTTGTTACACCGGGCTCACCACTGGATCGCATCGCTGCCCGCCAGGCTTCCACCATCTATATGCCTGGCCAGAAAGTGCCGATGCTGCCTGAGATACTGACGTCCGACCTGTGCTCGTTGCGCCCGCAACAGGACCGGCTGGCACTGGTCTGCGAGCTGGACATCAGCCAGCAAGGGGAAATCCGCAATACCCGCTACCTGGATGCCGTGATCAACAGCAAGGCCAAACTCAGTTATGACGAGGTTGCCGCCTTTCTCGACAGTGGCGCAGGTGATTACAGCGACGAGATCCGCGCTACGCTGTCCGCATTGCAGGCGGCAGGACTTGCCCGGCGTGCATGGCGCAAGCAACACGCCCAGGTCATGGAGGAATACCCCGACTACCGCCTGCAGCTGAATGACAAAGGCAAGATCACCCAGATTGATCGACTGGAGCGTAACTGCGCGCAGTCGCTGGTCGAGGAGTGCATGTTAAGCTGCAATGAAGCCACCGCCCGTTTCCTGCAACAGCAGGTTGGCAAAGGTATCTTTTTAAACCATGACGGCTTCAAACAGGATCAGCTGACCGGTATCGACAAGTTACTGGGGCAATATTTTCCTGGCCACACCGCCCGGGAACTGACAACACTGGACGGCTACCTGGCCTTTGTCAAAAACCTTGACGGCCACAATGAACTGCCCTTTTACGACATCCTGCGCAAAAAACTGGTGCGCAGCGAGTGGAGCTGCCAGCCACGGCCGCATTACGGCCTGGGTTTGCCGGCCTACACCACCTTCACGTCGCCCATGCGCAAGTACAGCGACCTGATCGTTCATCGCATAATCAAGGCCTGGCTGGCCGGCAATGATGCCAGTGCGCCTGACGACAGCACCATGGCACAGCTCAATGATGCACTGCTGGCCGTGCGTCGAGCCCAGCGCGATTGCGAAATGTCACTGAAGTGCCAGTACCTGCAGGCATTCCGTAACCAGGCATTTGACGGCGAAATCTCCATGATCAACCACCGCGTTATTGGCGTTTACCTGGCGCCATTCGACGTACATGGCCAGATTGACGTGCAATCGCTGGGCGAAGCGTTCACCTTCCGGCAGGACACCCTGCAACTGCTGTCTGACAGCCGCACGTTCCAGCTCAAGCAGCCCGTGCGTGTGACCATTGACCATGTCGATGTTGCACAACGCAGCATCAAACTGAAGCTGGCGGACACACAATGAACGATTGGCAAAAGGCCGGTTATTTGAGCCTGGCCACCCGCAAACGCGATGGCAGCCGGGTTTACACACCGGTTTGGTTTGCCCCTGACGGGGATGATTTTTACCTGTTTTCCGAAGGCAAGGCTGGCAAGGTCAAGCGCATACGCAATTTCACCGATGTGCTGATGGCACCCTGCACCGTCACTGGCAAAATCACCGGTAGCGAAGAGACCGGCGAAGCAGAAATCCTGCAACAGCCGGCAGAAATTCGTGCGGCCCACAAGGCCCTGCTGAAAAAATACGGCTGGCAGTTACGGATTCTCGATATGCTGTCCGCCATTGCCGGCAAGAAGGGAAAGCGGGTATTTATCCGCGTTCGCCGCACACAATAAACGCGCTTATTGCCAGCAGCACAGCCAGACATTCCGGCTGGTCGTGTTTCGGCAGCCTAGCCAGGGAAGCGCTGCTCGACATGTTTTTTAAAGCGGTTCAGCATCCACTGCAGGCCAAAACGCATCATCGGCCCGCTTAACTTCATGGTCAGCCTGCCAATCCCTTTCGGTGTCATACCCATTGTCCATTGCACCCTGGTCAGTCCGTTATCCAGCGGCGTCACCTGGTAATCCTCGGCAAAACTGTCAATCAGGCCCTGCGAGCTATGAGTAAAACAAAACGCCATGCGTTGCGGGTAATCCCATGCAATAAATACCTCATCACCAACCAGGCGCCCGGTCATTGACACACGCCGCGTTGTGCCAACGTCATAGGGCTTTTCCGACGTCCATTCAACTTTCTGTATCGGTGGCGCCCATTGCGGCCAGCTGTCAGCATCCTCAAAGCAACTGAAAATCTGTGCCGGCGTTGCCTTGATTTCGACAACGGCACGAAAAAGACTCGGTGCATTGTCAAAATAGTCGATACCAACTCGGGTGCAAGGGTACATGGGATTACCTACAGGCTGAGGTTACGGTTACTGGCTTTCAGAAACTCCTGGCGCAGCTCTTCATAGGTGTGCACCGCCGGAAATTGCGGAAACTCGGCAATTACGTTATCCGGCGCCTTGAACAGGATGCCGGCATCTGCCTCCGCCAGCATGGTGGTATCGTTATAAGAATCGCCGGCCGCCAGCACCCGGTAATTCAGGCCATGAAATGCCTTGACTGCCTGACGCTTGGGATCTGTCTGGCGCAACCGGTAATCAACCACCTTGCCATTGCTGTCGACATCCAGCTTGTGGCACAACAGGGTCGGCCAGCCCAGCTGTTTCATCAGCGGCGCAGAGAACTCATAAAAGGTGTCCGACAGGATCACCACCTGGAAACGCTCGCGCAGCCAGTCGACGAATTGGGCAGCGCCCTCCAGCGGTTTCAGTTCGGCAATCACTTTCTGGATGTCCGGCAGGCCCAGCTTATTGGCATCCAGAATCGCCAGGCGCTGCTTCATCAACACATCGTAATCGGGAATATCACGGGTGGTTGCGCGCAGTTCATCAATCCCTGTCAATTCAGCAAACGCGATCCAGATTTCGGGCACCAACACCCCTTCAAGGTCCAGACAGGCAATCTCCACGGGCAACTCCACAGGTTAAAAAATGCTGCTGAGACTACCTATTTGACGGCAAAATTTCAACTGAATTTGCCGCCAACGCCACCTACCAGACAGGTATCTCGATTGGCGCAAACAGCTCATCCAGCTCCATTTTGGAACTGCACTGGTAAGCCTTGTCGATCAGCTCCCTATCCAGGTGCGGTGCAAACAGGTGGATAAACTCGTACATGAAACCGCGCAGAAAGGTGCCACGGCGAAAGCCGATCTTGGTAATACTGGGGCTGAACAGGTGGGCAGCGCTGAGTGCAACCAGATCACTGTCAAGCTCGGGGCTGTACGCCATACTGGCAATAATGCCAATGCCCAGGTTCAGGCGCACATAGGTCTTGATAACATCAGCGTCAGCGGCAGTGAACACCACTTTCGGCGCCAGGCCACGGTTGAGGAACGCTTCATCCAGCCTGGAACGACCGGTAAAACCAAACACATACGTCACAATCGGATAACGCGCCACATCTTCCAGCGTCAGCTCAGCAACACGGGTTAGCGGGTGATCCTTCGGCACAATGATGGAGCGGTTCCACTTGTAACAGGGCATCATCACCAGGTCACTGAACAACTCCAGCGCCTCGGTGGCAATGGCAAAATCCACGGTACCATCAGCTGCCAGTTCGGAAATCTGCATCGGTGTGCCCTGATGCATATGCAGTGACACATCCGGGTATTTTTCGATAAACGCACTGATCACCGGCGGCAAGGCATAACGGGCCTGGGTATGGGTAGTGGCAATCGACAGACTGCCTTTTTTGTCATTGCTGAACTCCTGGGCAACCTGGCGGATACTTTCCACCTTGCGCAGAATCTCACCCACGGTATTGAGAATAGCCTCACCGGCCGGCGTCACTCGCGTCAGGTGCTTGCCACTGCGGGCAAAAATCTCCACCCCCAGCTCGTCTTCAAGCAAACGGATCTGCTTGCTGATACCGGGCTGTGAGGTGTAAAGGCTCTGCGCCGTTGCCGACACATTCAGGTCATGACGGGCCACTTCCCAAATGTATCTCAGCTGTTGAAGCTTCATGCGACCTCCGTTAGCATTCCACGCACGCTGCTTATTGTTATTGGCTTTTTATGCCTGCGCCGTCACCGCCTGCCTGCTGCGCGCAAGAGACCGTCACATCGCCGTCAATCATATACCTTAGTGACAAGATCACAACTGTTTTTTAGAACCTAACCTGTATAAACTGGCGCCAGCCATGAGACATTCCCTGACCACTGCCACCATCTCCCTGCCGGCGCTGCGCAACAATCTTGCCGTGGCGCGCCGCGCCGCGCCTGCCAGTAACATCATGGCCGTCATCAAGGCCGATGCCTATGGTCACGGCCTGTGCCCGGTGGCGGATGCACTGATGGCGCACAGTGATGCGCTGGCTGTTGCCCGCATCGAGGAAGCGATCACACTGCGCGAACATGGCATTGAGCTGCCCCTGGTCATACTCAGCGGCATCCATAACACCGAGGCACTGGCTGCCTGCCGGCAATTCCGGCTGCAGCCGGTGATCCACCGGCTTTCCATGCTGAAGGCACTGGCCAGTTTGCCCGCTGCCGTGCCCTACTGGCTGAAAGTCGACACCGGCATGCACCGGCTGGGGCTTGCCATGGATGAGCTGGCGCAACTGGCAACGCTGCCGCCGGGCTGTATCGGCATCATGTCGCATATGGCCGATGCCGAACTGCCGGACCACCCCGGCAACCGGCAGCAGGCGCAACAGTTTTTGCAGATGTGCAGCCGCTGGCCACAGCTGGCCAAAAGCCTGGCCAACTCAGCCACGCTGCTGCTGCACCCTGCCCTGCAGCATCAATGGGTACGACCGGGCATCATGTTGTATGGCGCCAACCCCGGCAGCATCAACACCCCTGCCACTGATCAATTGCAGGCAGCCATGCGCCTGCAGTCAACCGTGATCGCAACACGGCCGGTAACCGCCGGTGAACGGGTGGGTTATAACGGCCTCTGGCAGGCCAGCCGCGACAGTCGCATTGCCACGGTGGCCATCGGTTATGCCGACGGCTATCCACGCCATGCGCCAGCCGGCACACCGGTATGGATCAATGGCAGGCAGTATCCGCTGGCCGGCCGGGTATCAATGGACCTGATTACCGTCGACGTGACTGACGGCGCAGTACGCGAAGGCGATAGTGTGGAGTTATGGGGAGAACATATCGCTGCCACTACCGTGGCCGGCATGGCCGGCACCATCAGCTATGCACTGTTCACCGGCGTCACGCAGCGGGTGCCGCGCATCTACCAGGACAACTGAAACCTACAAGCTGCGCATCAGCAAGCCAAAACGGTAATCGCCTTCCGCCGGTACGGCAATCTGCACCTTGTGGCCGGAACCGGGCGCACAATCAATGGCGTTACCCTTGTCATCAAACAGCTCGGCCAGCTCAAAATGCAGGTTGCCGGCGGGCGTCATCAACTCAATGCGATCGCCGACGGCAAAGCGGTTTTTGACATCCAGCTTGAGCATGACATCCCCTGGCCGGTAGTCATACACCTCGGCGACAAACTGCTGTTGCCAGGCTTTGGAACTGCCCTGCTCGTAATTCTGGTGATATTGCGGCTTGTGGCGCCGGTAAAATCCTTCCGTGTAACCGCGGTGCGCCAGACTGTCGAGCATGCCCAGCAGGTCAGGATCAAACGACTGGCCGCTGGCGGCCAGATCAATCGCCTTGCGATAGGCCTGTACGGTACGCGCCACATAAAAGTGGGATTTGGTTCGACCCTCGATTTTCAGGGAATGCACCCCCATCTGCGTCAGCCGCTCGACATGCTCAATCGCACGCAAATCCTTTGAGTTCATGATGTAGGTACCATGCTCGTCTTCAAATGCCGGCATGTATTCGCCGGGACGGGCCTTCTCCTGCAGCAGCACGATATCATCAACCGGCTGCGGCAGATCGGCTGGCGCAACGGCAATCACATCCCCTTCGGCGGTCTCTTTCGCCTCGTGTGCCTGGTAAGTCCAGCGACAGGCATTGGTGCAGGTACCCTGGTTGGGGTCACGGTGGTTCATGTAGCCGGACAACAGGCAGCGGCCGGAATAGGCAATACACAAGGCACCATGGACAAACACTTCCAGTTCGATGCCCGGCACCTGGTGACGGATCTCGTCAATTTCCTCCAGCGACAGCTCACGTGACAGGATTACCCGCTCCAGTCCCTGGCGGCGCCAGAACTCGACCGTCTGGTAATTGACTGCATTGGCCTGCACCGACAGATGCACCGGCATGTCAGGCCAGTTGTCACGCACCATCATGATCAGGCCGGGATCGGACATGATCAATGCATCCGGCCCCATCTCAACCAGCGGCCGCATGTCATCCAGATAGGTTTTCAGCTTGCTGTTGTGCGGTGAGATATTGGAAACCACATAGAATTTTTTGCCCAGCGCATGGGCGTAATCGATGCCTTCCTGCAGGGTTTCCAGCCGGCTGAATTCGTTATTGCGCACCCGCAGACTGTAGCGTGGCTGGCCGGCATACACCGCATCGGCGCCGTAGGCAAAGGCATACTGCAGATGGCGCAGACTGCCGGCAGGTGCCAGCAGTTCGGGTTTGTTGTCTGTCATAACACCGCCTGAATCGAGTCACGGAAAGCATAAAGCCCATATATGCCACCGGTATGAATAAAAACAAGATCGGATTCACCGGCAAAGCGGCCGTTGCGAATCTCCTGGCACAGGCCGAAAAATGCCTTGCCGGTATACACAGGATCCAGAATCACCCCTTCCGTGCGCGCCAGCTCAGCGATACATTCCAGCACGGGCTGGCCGGCCTGGCCATAGCCGTCACCCACATAACCGTCGATCAGTGAAAATGGCAGCTGCTGCCAGTCAACGGCGGCACCATAACGCTGCTGCCAGTCGTCAATATCCTGGCGGGTCTTGGCGGCAAAATAGTCATAATCATCGCAGACATTGATACCGACAATACCGGCATCCAGGCCGTGCAGCCAGGCACCCAGCATCAGGCCGGCCTGGGTACCGCCCGAGCCACTTGCATGGACAATGTGGCGCGGCGCAA
>DATCSZ010000191.1:0-19935 GCA_036568205.1 Pseudomonadales bacterium | reverse complement strand
GGTGAAACGGATGGTGCTGGTAACAGCGGCCATGTAAGGAATGGCAATAAATGGCTCAATAAAGGGTGTGCCTTCGAGGAAGTTGCGACTGCCGTCGGAGTTATAGGGGTATTTGGTGTCAGCAATTTGCGGATAGCAGATGCTGTCGGGCATGGTGAAGCCGGCAAAGCCGAACTCTTCTGCGGATCTGGCCAGTTCAAGATACTGGTCGGCAGGGCACATGCAGGCATGGTAGGCAAAGCGCATTGTTGTATTCCTCTGTTATTGACGATGGTACGTGCTGACAAGGGTAGCAGATCTTTTTTTAAAACGAAACGGTATGTATCGAAATATAGTGACGCCCTGCCGGCAAAAATCCCTGCCAAATGCTGCCCGCGGGATTTTCAGTGCAGTGCGGGCGCCCCGCAGCTTTTGGCTTGCAAGGCCCTGGGCCTTGTGACAGAATGCGCAGCCTTGAACGGCAGAGGCCGTCAACAGGCAGGCGAGAGTGGCGGAATTGGTAGACGCGCTGGATTTAGGTTCCAGTGTCGCAAGGCGTGAGAGTTCGAGTCTCTCCTCTCGCACCAGCTGATTATCGGTGCGTAATATTCGTGGCATAGTTTCCTGCCGCCGACCCTAACAGATATAACATTTCCAGAGGTTTATCGATGCAAGTTTCAATCGAAACCACGTCCGGCCTGGAGCGTCGTCTGACGATTGCCATTCCGGCCGGCAAGATCCAGTCAGAAGTGGATTCCCGTGTTCAGAAAGTCGCACCACAGGTCAAGCTGGACGGTTTCCGTCCGGGCAAGGTGCCGGTGCGTGTGGTGCGCCAGCGTTTTGGTGAAAGCATTCGCCAGGAAGTGCTGGGCGAGCTGATGTCAGAGTCGTTCCAGCAGGCCGTGATTGAAGAAAAACTCAAGCCGGCTGGCCAGCCGCAGGTGGAAACCAAGCAGAACGAAGCCGGCAAGGATTTTTCCTTTGTTGCCACGTTTGAGGTTTACCCGGATATTGCCGTCAAGGATCTGGCCGGTGTGGAAGTGATTCGTCCGGTCACCGAGATTACCGATGCCGATGTGGATGGCATGCTGGAAACCCTGCGCAAGCAGCAGGCCAGCTTTGTTGACAGCGACAAGGCTGCCGAAGACGGTGACCAGGTGGTGATTGACTTTGACGGCTTCAAGGATGGCGAGCCATTCGACGGCGGCAAGGGTGAAGACCACACGCTGGTGCTGGGTTCGAATTCCATGATTCCCGGTTTTGAAGCGGGCCTGGTCGGCGCCAAAGCCGGCGAAGAGCGCACGCTGGACCTGACATTCCCGGAAGATTACCATGCCGAGCACCTGAAAGGTGCTGCTGTGCAGTTCAAGGTCAAGGTGAAGGCTGTCAAGGCGCAGCAGCTGCCAGAGATTGATGAAGAGTTCATGAAAAAATTCGGTGTCAGTGAAGGTGGCATTGATGCACTGAAAGCGGAAGTGCGAAAAAACATGGCACGTGAACTGAAGCAGGCAGTGAAAAACCATGTCAAGAAGCAGGTAATGGATGCATTGCTGGAGAAAAACAGCTTTGATGTGCCCGCTGCGCTGATTGAGCAGGAAATCAACGCCATGCGCCGGCAGATGGTGCAGCAGTTTGGTGCCGGTGCCGAGAACCTGGATCTGGCCAGTCTGCTGCCGGCCGAGATGTTTTCCGAGCAGGCCGGACGGCGGGTCAAGCTTGGCCTGCTGTTGGCCCAGTTGATTGAGGACCGGTCAATTGAAGCGACAGATGACAAGGTGCGTGCCGTTGTTGAGGAAATCGCTTCTGCCTACGAGGCAGCAGAAGAGGTGATTAATTATTACTACAACAACCGCCAGCAGCTGGCCCAGGTACAATCACTGGTCATCGAGGATGAGGCGGTTGACGCCTTGCTGGCTTCAGCGGATGTCAATGATCAGAAAATGAGCTATGACGAGCTGATGAAGGCGGTTTCTGCCCAGTAAGCCCGGTCGTCTCGATAAAAACATTGCCAAAAAAAATCGAAAACGGCTACACTCGGTGTGGCCGTTTTTGGTTTTATTGTCGTAACCATCATACAAAAAACAGGAATCAATCCACCATGTTTGAAAACTCCATGGAGATCCAGAATGTTGGCCTGGTGCCAATGGTCGTTGAACAGACCGGCAGGGGCGAGCGTGCCTATGATATCTATTCGCGTCTGCTCAAGGAGCGGGTCATTTTTTGTGTTGGCCAGGTTGAGGATTACATGGCCAACCTGATTGTTGCCCAGTTGCTGTTTCTGGAAGCCGAGAACCCGGACAAGGATATTCACCTGTATATCAATTCGCCGGGCGGCTCGGTGACCGCCGGGTTGTCTATCTATGACACCATGCAGTTCATCAAGCCGGATGTCAGTACCATCTGTCTGGGGCAGGCAGCCAGCATGGGTGCCGTGTTGCTGGCCGCAGGAGCCAAGGGCAAGCGTTACTGCCTGCCGAACGCCCGTACCATGATTCACCAGCCACTCGGTGGCGCGCAGGGGCAGGCCTCTGATATCCAGATCCAGGCACGCGAAATCCTGTTGATCCGCGAGCGTCTTAACCAGATTTTGGCTCACCATACCGGCCAGTCTGTTGACACCATTGAGCGTGATACCGAACGCGATAATTTCATGTCGGCCGTGACATCCAGAGAGTATGGCCTGGTTGACGAGGTGCTGGAACGCCGTCAGTTGCCAGCCTGATCATCCGCTGGCAGCATGAAACACGAACTGGCAGCAATGCCAAGCTGAAAGAGATTTTATTATGACCGACAAGACCAGTGACGATAACGGCAAACTGTTGTACTGCTCATTCTGCGGCAAGAGCCAGCATGAAGTCAGGAAACTGATTGCCGGACCGTCCGTTTTTATCTGTGATGAATGTGTTGACCTGTGTAATGACATCATCCGTGAGGAAATCCAGGAGACGGCTTCTGCTGAAGGCATGAGCAGGCTGCCAACGCCAAAGGAAATCAAGGAAATTCTCGACCAGTACGTGATTGGCCAGACGGCTGCCAAAAAGATTCTGGCCGTGGCCGTTTACAACCATTACAAGCGTCTTAACAACGAAAGCAAAGGCCGCAAGGCAGAGGTGGAGCTGGGCAAAAGCAATATCCTGCTGGTCGGCCCTACCGGCAGCGGCAAAACCCTGCTGGCTGAAACGCTGGCGCGTTTGCTGGATGTGCCATTCACCATTGCCGATGCCACCACGCTGACCGAGGCTGGCTATGTGGGTGAGGATGTCGAGAATATCATCCAGAAGCTGTTACAAAAGTGTGACTATGATGTTGAAAAGGCCCAGCGCGGCATTGTTTACATTGATGAGATCGACAAGATCTCCCGCAAGTCGGACAATCCGTCGATTACCCGTGATGTGTCCGGTGAGGGTGTGCAGCAGGCGCTGCTGAAACTGATTGAGGGTACGGTAGCCTCGGTGCCGCCGCAGGGAGGGCGCAAGCATCCGCAGCAGGAGTTTTTGCAGGTTAACACAGCCAACATCCTGTTTATCTGTGGCGGTGCATTTGCCGGCCTTGACAAGGTGATTCGCGAGCGTTCGGAAAAAGGCGGTATCGGTTTCAGTGCATCCATCAAGAGCAAATCGGATGAGCAGGGCAGTGGAGACCTGCTGCAGAAACTGGCGCCTGAAGACCTGGTACGTTATGGGCTGATTCCTGAATTTGTCGGCCGTCTGCCGGTGATTGCCACGCTGGAAGAGCTGGATGTTGATGCGCTGGTGAATATTCTTACTGAGCCGAAAAACGCGCTGACCAAACAATATGCCCGCCTGTTCGAGATGGAAGGCGTTGAGCTGGATTTTCGTGAAGATGCGTTGCGTGCCATTGCCAGCAAGGCGATGGAGCGCAAGACCGGTGCCCGTGGCCTGCGTTCAATCCTCGAGAATGTACTGCTGGAGACGATGTACGAAATACCGTCGATGGAGAATGTCGAGAAAGTGGTAATCGACGAGGCGATGGTACGTGGCGAGTCGGAGCCATTGCTGGTCTATTCGACCCAGGCTGACGAGAAAAAAAGCAGCAAAAAAACCGCCTCGGCTGATGACTGACAGGACTCCTGTCTGGCAGAACCGCCCTGACAGGCGGTTTTTTTATGCCTGTTCGCCGCATTTGTTTTTACAAATAACATTAAGTTTTTTATTTAATTTACTGAAAAATAAATAATTAAATTGATTGTTATTATTTTTTGCTTGTCGTTGCGATGGAAAATGCAGGCGTTTTATTGCATGATAGCGCCGCCTTGAAGGGCGGTTTTTGTTTTGCAGACATCAACTTCAGACAGGAGCGAATGCTTGGATACCCTAGAACAATTTCGTCAGGAAACCCGCCAATGGCTTGAGGAAAACTGTCCCCAGTCCATGCGTGGCCCTGTGCCTGGTATGGATGAGCATTCCTGGGGCGGTCGCAATGCCCGATTTGCATCCGAAGACCAGCAGCGCTGGTTTGAGCGCATGCGTGACAAGGGCTGGTTCTGCCCCGGCTGGCCAAAAGAATACGGCGGTGGCGGGCTGTCACCGGAGCAGGTGAGTGTGCTCAAGCAGGAGCTCAAGCGTATCAATGCCCGTCCAGCACATATCAATCTGGGCATCTGGATGGCGGGCCCCGCGATCATGGAATTTGGTACCGAGGAGCAGAAACTGCAACACTTGCCGCCGATTGCCCGCGGTGAAATCCGCTGGTGCCAGGGCTACAGCGAACCGGGTGCCGGTTCAGACCTGGCGGGCCTGCAGACCCGTGCAGTGCGTGATGGTGACCATTTCATCATTAACGGCTCGAAAATCTGGACCTCTTACGCGGATAAATCGGATTACATTTACTGCCTGGTGCGTACCAATCCTGAAGCATCCAAGCGCGAAGGCATTACCTTCCTGGTGTTTGACATGCAGACCGAAGGCGTCAGCACCAAGCCGATCGAGCTGATCAACGGTGATGCCCATTTTTGCCAGACCTTTTTTGATAATGTCCGTGTGCCGGTGGCCAATGTTATTGGCGAGATAGACAAGGGCTGGACAGTGGCCAAACGCGTGCTGGAGCTTGAGCGTGCGATGATGGCCGAGCTGGAGGAGAGTGCCGCACGCCATGAAGACGATCCGGCTGACCTGGCTCGCCGTTATATCGGCACTGACAGTCAGGGTCGCATCAGTGACGCCGTTATCCGCGATCGTATTGTGCAAAATGCCATCAATACCGAGGCGATGGATATTACCATGCAGCGGGTGATCCAGGAGTTTGCCGAGGCCGATCCGCTGGCCGGCATGGCGGCCATGATTGCCAAGTATCAGGGTACTGAGGAAGACAAACGCAAGTACCAGCTGATCATGGATATTCTGGGCAACCAGGGCCTGGGCTGGGAAGGTGAGGCATTCTCTGATGAGGCGATGCGTATCAACCGCCAGTTCCTGCAGACCTATGCCCACACGATTGCTGGCGGCACGTCGGAAATCCAGCTGAACATTATTGCCAAACGAGTATTGGGCCTGCCGGACTGATGCCTGTTGGCCTTGTCAATCAACCGGCCTTGAGCCGGTTTTTTTATTTGTGCAGGATGCCGGTGATATCCAGTACCTTGGCGGCAATTTCCTCAACCGAAAAATCCGTGGTGTTGATAAAGGGAATGGCAAAACGGCGATAAATCGCTTCAACGGCACTGACTTCATACTCGCACTGGCGTAATGAGGCATAACGACTGTCGGCGCGTCGCTCGCGCCGGATCAGTGACAGGCGCTCGGGGTCGATAGTCAGGCCAAACAGCTTGTCCTTGTGGGGTTTTAATACCTTGGGCAGGCTGATTTCGTCGATGTCGTCCTCGGTTAGCGGGTAGTTGGCGGTGAATATCCCGTACTGCAATGCCATGTACAGTGATGTCGGGGTTTTGCCACAGCGCGACACACCGATCAGGATCAGCTCGGCACGATCATAATGACGGGTATTGCTGCCATCATCGTTTTCCATCGCATAATGCACGGCATTGATACGATCCTTGTATTGCTGGTCGCCGGTACGCCCGTGCGCCTTGCCGACCTGCTCGGTTGATATTTGCTGCAGCTCGTCTTCCAGCGGTTTCAGGTAGGTGTGCAGGATATCAAAACGGCGGCCCGGTGCCTGGGTCAGGATGGCATTCAGCGCCGGGTCAATCACGGTATCAAAGATGATCGGGTTGCAGCTGTCAGTCTGGCTGGCTTCGCGGATGCGGGCAACGGCGGCACGGGCCTTGTCCGGGTTGTCGACATAAGGAATGACCACCTGGTCAAAGCGGACGTTATCGAACTGTGACAGCACGCTCTGCCCAAGCGTCTTGGCGGTAATGCCGGTGCTGTCGGAAATAAAAAATACGGTGCGTTTTTGTATGGTCATCAACGGTGCTGTCAGCCGTGCGGCATATTTTAGTGGCAAGCGGGGATTTTCCCTGCTTTTTGCACTAGAATACGCGCTTTCGTGATTCCCGACAAACAGGAGCTACGCTGATGTCTGCAATGGTTTTATGGCTGTCCGAGCTGGGTATGGGTGATGTCGGCAGTGTGGGAGGCAAAAATGCCTCGCTGGGTGAAATGATCAGCCAGTTGTCCCGCAAGGGCGTTACTGTGCCGGACGGTTTTGCCACGACCGCCAGCGCCTACCAGACTTTCCTCCGGCATGAAAACCTTGCCGAGCGCATTCGTCAGCGTCTGGAGCACCTGGATGTGGATGATGTGTCGGCACTGGCGGATGCCGGCCAGCAAGTGCGCCAGTGGATTATGGATGCGCCGTTTCCACCGCAGTTGTCGCAGGATATTACCAGCGCCTATCAGCAGCTGACAGCAGACAACCCCGATTTGCGGGTGGCGGTGCGCTCCTCGGCTACCGCCGAGGATTTGCCGGATGCCTCGTTTGCCGGCCAGCAGGAAACCTTCCTTAATATCCGTGGCCTTGAACATGTACTCGATGCCGTACGTGAGGTATTTGCGTCGCTGTATAACAATCGCGCCATTGCCTACCGGGTACACAAGAATTTCCGTCATGAGGAAATTGCCATTTCCGTTACCGTGCAACGCATGGTGCGCAGCGAGAATGCGGTATCCGGCGTGATGTTTACACTGGATACCGAATCCGGCTACAACGGCGTGGTGTTTGTTACCGCCTCCTATGGCCTGGGTGAAACCGTGGTGCAGGGTGCGGTGAACCCGGATGAGTTTTATGTCGACAAACAGTGCCTGGCAGCCGGCCGTCCGGCGGTATTGCGTCGTAACCTGGGCAGCAAATTAATCCAGATGGTTTATGACGAGCACACCAGTGCCGGCAAATCGGTGAAGACGATCCCGGTGGACGAGGCGCAGCGCCTGCAATTTTCATTAACCGACCAGGAAGTGGAAGAACTGGCCCGCCAGGCACTGATTATCGAGCAACATTATGGCCGGCCAATGGATATCGAATGGGCCAAGGACGGCGATGACCATCGCCTGTATATCGTCCAGGCACGGCCGGAAACCGTTAACAGCCAGCGCAAGCTGAACAGTGTCGAGCGTTACCTGTTGAATGAACACAGTGAGACCCTGTGTGAAGGCCGCTCGATCGGCCACCGTATCGGTCGTGGCCGGGTCTGTATTGTTGATCATGTGGATGACATGGATAAGGTGCAGCCAGGTGATGTGCTGGTTGCCGACATGACCGACCCGGACTGGGAGCCGGTCATGAAGCGGGCGGCCGCGATTGTTACCAACCGCGGCGGGCGTACCTGTCATGCGGCCATTATCGCCCGTGAGCTGGGTATACCGGCCGTGGTCGGTTGCGGTGATGCCACCGAGGTATTGCAGGATATTGACGCTGTGACCGTGTCCTGTGCCGAAGGTGATACCGGCCATGTCTATCGCGGCCTGCTGGATTTTAATATCAGCACCAGCGACCTCGACAAAATGCCCGAACTGTCGTTCAAGCTGATGATGAATGTTGGCAACCCGGACCGGGCGTTTTCTTTCCAGGCACTGCCTAACGAGGGAGTTGGCCTGGCGCGTCTGGAGTTTATCATCAACCGCATGATTGGCATTCACCCGAAGGCCTTGCTGAATTTTGACAAGCTGGGCAGTGAGCTGCAGGACACCATCCGCCGCCGCATGGCCGGTTATGCGGATCCGTTGACCTTCTACAAGGCCAAGATTGCCGAAGGTGTATCCACCATCGCCTCGGCATTTGCCGGCAAAAAAGTGATTGTGCGGCTGTCCGATTTCAAATCCAACGAGTATGCCCACCTGATTGGCGGCGAGATGTACGAGCCGCAGGAAGAAAACCCGATGCTCGGTTTCCGTGGCGCCTCACGTTATATTTCTGATGATTTCCAGGCCTGCTTCCAGCTGGAATGTGAGGCCATGCGGTATGTGCGTGACGAGATGGGATTGACCAACGTCGAGCTGATGGTGCCGTTTTGCCGTACCCCGGGCGAAGCCAGGCAGGTCATAGAGCTGCTGGCAAAAAACGGCCTGCGGCGCGGCGAGAACGGCCTGCGGATCATCATGATGTGCGAGATTCCTGCCAATGCCTTGCTGGCGGACCAGTTTCTTGAGTACTTTGACGGCTTTTCCATTGGTTCCAACGACCTGACCCAGCTGACGCTGGGGCTGGATCGGGATTCTGGCCTGGTGGCACACCTGTTTGATGAGCGCAATGAGGCGGTCAAGGTGTTGTTGAAGATGGCGATTGATGCCTGCAACCGGGCCGGCAAGTATGTCGGCATTTGTGGCCAGGGGCCATCGGATCACCCGGATCTGGCCAAGTGGTTGATGCAGCAGGGCATTCATACCGTGTCGCTGAGTCCGGATTCGGTGCTGGACACCTGGATTTACCTGGCGGAAGACAACGCCGCCTGATGCCATGCGCTACGTGGCCCTGGATCGACTGATCAACCTGTTTGATGGCTACCGCGAGGTGTTCCGTGTTGGGACATTGCAGGTGTTGCTGGTGCAGGAGCAGGGCCGCCGTTATGCCGTGCAGGCCGCTTGTCCGCATCGTGACTGGCCGTTGCAGCACGGTGTGATCCAGGGCGGTGAGATTGTCTGCAGCAAGCATGGCTGGAGCTTTGACCTGGCCAGCGGCCGGCCGACCCACCCGCTGGCTGATTGCCGGCTGCCTGTCTACCCCATTGCCTATCAGGACAATACCATTGGTATCCTGCTGAACCCGGAGTGCATGTGATGTTGACTGTTTTTCGCTGGATGAGCCTGGTTGAGGGCCTGTCGCTGCTGTTGTTGCTGGGCGTGGCAGTACCGCTCAAGTACTGGTTTCACCAGCCACAGTTTGTGCCCTGGGTGGGCATGACACACGGGTTGCTGTTTCTGGCTTATATCGTGCTGTCACTGTTGACTTCCCATCGGCAACGCTGGTCGGTGCTGTTCTGGCTGCTGACGGTGCTGTGTTCGGTGATACCGTTTGCGTTTGTTGTGCTGGATATCCGGCTCAAGCGCATGGCTGCCAGTGAATGACAGCCAGTCTCACACCGGTCGCCATTGCCCATACACCGTTTCGGCAGAAATTTGCCATTCCGCGCCAGGCTGGCCTGCTGGATGTGCCGGCAGTGATTGAATTGCTGCCACCATACAATGATCCGGTGGCGGTCAGCGGCCTGGAGCAGGTCAGCCATATCTGGCTGTTGTTTCTTTTCCATCAGCACCTGGACAGGCCGGCAGCCTTGCAGGTACGGCCACCGCGCCTCGGTGGTAACAAAAAGCTCGGTGTGTTTGCCAGCCGCTCCAGCTTTCGCCCGAATCATATCGGTCAGTCGGTTGTTGCGCTGGAGCGGATAGAACAACAAGGCCAGCAGTTGCTGTTGCATGTGCGCGGTATTGATTTGCTGGATGGCACACCGGTGCTGGATATCAAGCCCTATCTGCCTTATGCCGACAGCCTGCCACAGGCCAGCAACGGCATTGCCGGCACTGCGCCGGCCCTGGACAGTCTGTCGGTAAGCTGGCAAACACAGGCTCAGCGGCAGTTGCAGCAGCTGGCCGGCGACCAGGCCGGCCGCCTGCAGCACTGGATAAACGGCCTGATCGGCCTTGATCCACGGCCTGCCTACCGCCATACAGAAGCGCAGGGCGATTACACCATGCAGCTGTCTGGCCTGGATATCCACTGGCAGGTCAGCGATGACAAGGCGCTGGTGACCGCCATTACCCGTGTTGAGGAGACCTGACAATGACCACCATCGGCACCCCGTTTTCACCGACAGCCACCCGTGTACTGCTGTGTGGTGCCGGCGAGCTCGGCAAGGAAGTTGCCATTGAGCTGCAGCGCCTCGGCTGTGAGGTGATTGCCTGTGACCGCTATGCCCATGCGCCTGCCATGCAGGTAGCGGATCGAGCCCATGTATTGTCGATGCTGGATGGCCAGCAATTGCAGCAGGTGATTGAGCAGGAGCAGCCGCACTACATCGTGCCGGAAATCGAGGCGATCGCCACCGCCACCCTGCTGGAACTGGAACAGCAGGGCTTTTGTGTGGTGCCATCGGCACGTGCAGTACACCTGACCATGAACCGCGAAGGCATACGCCGGCTGGCAGCTGAAGAGCTGGGCCTGCCGACATCCCGCTACCGGTTTGCCGATGACCGTGACAGTTTTGCCGCTGCAGTTGCCGCGATTGGCCTGCCGTGCCTGGTCAAGCCGGTCATGAGTTCATCCGGCAAGGGGCAAAGCCTGGTTCGCGACCAGGCGGAAATCAGTGCCGCCTGGGATTATGCCCAGCAGGGCGGGCGTGCCGGTGCCGGCCGGGTGATTGTTGAAAGTCTGGTTGAATTTGATTACGAAATCACGCTGCTGACTGTTCGCCATCGTGATGGCACCAGTTTCTGCCAGCCGATCGGGCATCGACAGCAGGACGGAGATTACCAGGAATCCTGGCAACCACAGCCGATGTCAGACAAGGCGATGGCCAGCGCCCAGGCCATGGCAGCCACGGTGACCGATGCCCTGGGCGGTTTTGGCCTGTTTGGTGTGGAGCTGTTTATCAAGGGTGATACGGTCTGGTTCAGTGAAGTGTCACCCCGGCCACACGATACCGGCCTGGTGACGCTGATTTCGCAGGATTTGTCTGAATTTGCCCTGCACGTGCGTGCCTTTCTTGGCTTGCCGATTCCGCTGATCCGCCAGCTGGGCCCATCAGCCTCACGGGTTATCCTGGCGGAAGGCCAGTCCAGCCAGCTGCAGTTTGGCAATCTGCAGCAGGTACTGGCCAGGCCGGATACCGATTTGCGCCTGTTTGGCAAACCTGATGTGAACGGTAAACGGCGGATGGGGGTGGTGCTGGCACGAGGCGAGACGGTTCAGCAGGCGGTACAGGCAGCCATTGACAGTGAAAAAAAGCTGCTGCTGACGTGACTCAGATCATCAGCTGGCGTAACTGGCGCGCCAGTGGTGAGCGCTCCCAGTCCTGGTCAAAGCTGTCGACCAGCTGGCGGGTATAGACACTGTCAGTGAGGGAGCAAAAACCACTGGCCTGCGGATCGACCGGCTTGACCAGCAGGCCACGCAGGTCAGCCATAATGATGCTGTCGCGCTGGTCATCCACGTCGTCATGATATTGACGGATATAGATTTTCTGGCTCAGCCGCCGCATCAGCTCAACGGTACGATGGCCTCGTTTGAGCAGGCGGTCGGCATCATCCACCAAAATCATTACCTCGCTGTAGCGTGATTTTCGGGCAAACGCTGACAGCGCCTCATTGAATGCCGGGGTATCGAACAGTAAAGGGTCGAGTGCGGCCGAGCGGATGCGCAGGTAACGGCTGGCCTGTTGCAGCAGCTGGATTGAGGCCTGGATAAAGGCCTGCTCATTGTCGAGATGCTCAATATCGCTGATGCCGGTGTATCGCATAGTCTGTTACCATGGGCCGCTGTGGTGCAGGGGATAATTGATGTCTGACGTCAGCAGCATGATAAAAGAACTGGGCCTGGCTGCCCACCCCGAGGGTGGCTGGTATCGGCGCATTTTTCAGAGTTCACGGCAGTTTGTTGATGCCGATGGCTGTCATCGAGACATCTGTACGGCGATTATTTACCTGCTGGCGGGACGGGACTATTCGGCGTTTCACCGGATTGACGCTGATGAATTGTGGCAGCTGGGCCGGCACAGCAGTGCCGTGCGGCTGATTGAACTGGACAATGGCTGGCGTGAAACGCTGCTTGATGCTTGCAACCCGGTGCATTGCATCGCAGCCAACACCTGGTTTGCGGCCTGTCTGGCAGAGCCGGATGATAATGCCTATGCGCAGCTCTACTGCACGGTAGCACCCGGATTTGATTTTTCCCGTTTTCAGCTGGCCGGGTATGCCGAGCTGGCAACAGCGTATCCGTCGCTGCAACAACAGATTTTTCCTTTATGCCATCCCCAGCATCGCGAGATAGGTTAATCAACGGTCTGCTGGCCACTGCCGGTGTGGGCCTGTGCCTGCTGCAGGTCAACTGGCTGGCCTTGCTGGCACTGGTCACCGTGCTGCTGCTGCATGAGCGCATCAGCCTGGCCGGTGAGTGGCACCTGCTGCTGCAGGTCAGTGTATTGGGCTGGCTGCATGATGCCATCCTGCTGCGCTCAGGGGTGTTGACCGGTGTGGAAATGCCGGCGCTTTGGCAATTGTGTATCTGGCCATTGCTCGGCACACTGTTGTGCCATGCCTTGCGTTTTGTCCACCAGCGTTTGTGGCTGGCGTTATTGCTGGGGGCGGTGGCCGGGCCGCTGCTGTCACAATTGCTGATTCAGGCCACACGGGTCGACAGTGACTGGCAACAATTGCCATTGCTGCTGATGATGGCGGTGGTGTGGAGCCTGTTGCTGCCATTGCTGGTATTTATTGCCCGCAGCCGGGTCACCCTGCCTGCCGGGACGTGAATTGAGAAAAATGGCATCATCGCCTACACTGGCAGCCCTGAATAAAAAAAGACAGCTATGCGCCAATTCCTGCTTTTGTTGATCGTGCTGTGCCTGGCGCCAGGCCAGGCAGCCGCCGAATCCACGCCATTGTCTCGCTGGCAGCAAGGTATCGCATTGTCTGCCGAGCGCATCCTGACCCAGGATTACCAGGAATTACGTATCGAACAATCGGTTACGATTGATGCGCCGCTGGCGGAGGTGTGGCAGGTATTGTCTGACCTGCATCAGTACCCGTCGTTTTATTCACTGTTCCAGCAACTGGACATTCACCAGCAGTACTACCGCCAGGATGAGATGATCAGTGAGTTTACCGCCCGGCGTGAACGACGGGCCGGTCATTTTGTCATCGAGGATCTGTATTTCGGTGTGTTGCATGCCCATGCCGACAGTCATCTGTTGTCGCTGGATGTCTGGCAGCTCGACGAAGCGTTTTTTCGCATTCGCCTGCAATTGCATACTGAGCAGGGGGTGACCCGCCTGGCTATCGTCACCACGATATTTGCCAGCCAGACAGGTCTCGATTTGCTGGCACAGCGTGAGCTGGAGCGTCCCCTGTTTCGTCCGTCGGTGCTGAAATCCTTGCTGGAAGAGGGCATCGAGGCATCGGTATGCAGTGAAACGGTGCGTGCCGACCATTTCTGTCTTTGATTTTCCGGTAAACTTGTTATGTCTGCTTTATCTCCTCCCGAAGGCTTTTCCCTGTTTCCTCCTGATGGCACGTTCAGTGATGCGATGGCGCCGATGTATTACTGTATCGACGGTGACGGAACCCGCTGGGGGCTGCTGGTGGAGCAGAAACACAGCAACATGATGGGTATGTGTCACGGTGGCGTGCTGATGACACTGATGGACTATGCATTAAGTGCCGAAGTCTGTCACCGGCTGGGCAAGTTCACCGGTACACCGACGATATCCATGAGCTTTGATTTCCTGGAAAAGGCCGTCATTGGTGACTGGATTTATGCCGATGTGGAGGTGCTGAAGCTGACCAATACCATGGGTTTTGCCCAGGGCATTGTTCGTCGCCAGGACGGTACTGCGCTTATGCGGGCCAGCGGTTCGTTCAAGTTGCCAAAGGACCTCGCACAGGCAGCCGGGGTAACGCTGGACGAATTGCTTGGCAATAGCTGATGCATCAGCAAGTCATGTGCGGGCCGGGTTTGCAGGCCGGCCAGCGTATCGCTTGCCTGATCCTGGTTGACGCAGAGATTGTTTATGCCAACTGCCATCAGTGCCGGTACTTGGCACTCATGATGTCTTCAATCAGGTCACTGCTGACTACCCGGTAGTTCTGCTCAATATTGACCACACTGTAGATCGTCACTGGCTCTTCCTTGCCGCGCACGCGGATTTGTTTGTGTGCCTCAACCGCCAGCGGATGCTCCGGGTTAACCGCGTGATACAGCGATTCCTCAATAATGATTTGTGAGCCGGTGGCTTCGCTACACAGCCGTGAGGCCAGGTTCACGGCATCGCCCACCACGGTATATTCCATGCGGTCGCTGGAGCCGATAAGGCCGGCCACCATACGGCCACTGTTGATGCCGATGCGCAGCTCGATAGGGTAGATGCCCTGTTCATGGCGCCGCTGGTTCAGTTGCTCGGCCAGTTTTTGCATCAGGCTGGCGCAGGCAATGGCGTGATATTGGTGCTGCGGGTCAGCACGGGTGGCACCAAAAACCACCATGACGCAGTCGCCAATGTATTTGTCAACGGTACCAAAATAGAAGCGGGCGCAGGCATTGAAATAGCCATAGTATTCGTTCAGCAGATCCTGCACTTCTTCCGGCGAGATTTTTTCCGAAATACGGGTAAAGCCGACCATGTCGGCAAACAGTACCGTGGCCTCAACCCGCTCGCCGGCCATCTGCACGGTATCCAGCTGTTCCATGACCTTGTGTTTGACGTCCTTGGACAGCACCCGGTCCAGCATGTTTTCCACCTGGGCCTTGCGAATCAGGCCCTGGCTCATGTTGTTGATGGCATTGATCAAGGCGCCCAGCTCATCATTGCGGCGATCATAAATAATATCCATCTTGCCCTCGCGGATGCTTTCGGTGGCGCTGATCAGGTGACGGATCGGGCTGGACAGGCGGCGGCCCAGGTAGACGCTGGCAGCAATGGCAATGACCAGTACCGCAATAAACATGATCAGCATGACGGTCAGCTGCTCTTTCATCTGCGCATCAAAAAAATCCTGCGAGAACACCACAATGGCATAGCCGGCAGTGATCCCGTTGCGAACAATCGGCTTGATATGCACCACCTGGTGCAGCTTGATCGGGTAGTGGTAGCGCCATTCGCCGCCAATACGGTAATGGGTCTTGTCCAGATGGATGTCATCATAGTCTGGCAGTACACCTTTTTCGGCCAGGCGAGCCTTGTCATGGTTAATAATGCCAATGCTGGTAATGTGGTCGCCGGTAGAAAAACTCTCCACCAGCGCGTTCAGTTCACTGTAACGACGGGTAAACAAGGGGTCGGCGGCGGAGCTGGCCAGCTGGTCGGTGATCACTGCACCGAAATCCTGGATGTAGCGGTTGTTCTGTTCCAGCTGGCTGATCACCATGATGGCAGCCAGCAGCGACATGCCAATGGTGATCAAAACGGTCATCGTTGCGGCATATTGCAACGCCAGCGAAAATTGCCGTTTTTTGTCCCGAGCCAGTTTCATAAAGATAAGTGTGTGTTGTTATGGGTGTTCTGTGCGGTATCTGTGGCAGGCAGAACTTTGTACGGCAATCATAGCACGGTATACATTGAATAAAACCGATAGCGGTATATCATGTTTGAATTGCTGTTTCGGTGCATGCCCAATCTGCGTGCCGACTGGTGTGTTATCCCGATTTGAGGTGCTATGAGTCGTTTTTTTCATCTATCGATGCGCTGCCGGGTGCTTGTATTGTCCCTGTTGGCTGGCTTGTCAGCATGTTCCGGCAACGACAGCGACAGCATCAAGTCGTCGCTGGCCTGGGAAGGACACTGGCAACGCACCTTGCCAGTGCCAGGCAGACAGGGGCGCTGCATTGATGAACATCTGTTTATCGACAGAAAACAGTGGCAGCTGCGCGCCATTGTGCATTCCACCTTTGAGTGCAACCAGCCGTTTCTTGAGGTGCTTTACGATGGTGTGCTGGAGACAGTTGCCATCAAGCGCAACAGTGATGACCGCCAGATGACGTTTACCGTCACGGATATTCACCTGGCAGAGCTGGTGGATGTTGCCGGCGATGATCGTGCCGTGCTGAAGGGCTCTGCCATTAAAAGCCTGTCAGGCCGTTATGTACCCAGCAACTCACAGCGTTTTTCCCAGCAGGTGCTGATCGGCAAGGATAACAACAGCCTGCGCAGCAATGTGTATCCACCGGTGCTGGAGCTTTCCTCGGCCGGTGCCGAGCTGGCCGGCCGGCAGTTTCTTTTTCACCGACAGCAACAGGGGCAATAATGGCACTGAAAATACCGCCCCCGCTGATCGTCCTGTTTGCCGCATTGATGATGTGGCTGACGCCGTTGCTGGGCAGCTGGGGCCAGTTTGCCGGCAGCTGGCAAAAACCGATGGCTTTGCTGCTGCTGGCTGCCGGCATGGTCTTGTTTGTCGGCGCCGTTGCGGTGATGCTGCGGGCCAGAACCACGATCAACCCGATGCACCCGGATCAATGCTCGGCACTGGTTACCCGCGGGGTGTTTGGCCTGTCACGTAACCCGATTTACCTGGCCGATCTGCTGTTGCTGTCAGCATGGTGGCTGTGGCTGGGTTACTGGCCGAATATCCTGTGGCTGGTGTTTTTTGTCCTGTATCTCAATGTGTTCCAGATTGAGCCGGAAGAAAAGGCACTGCGCCAGGCCTTTGGTGAAACCTACCTGCGTTATTGCCGGCGTGTGCGCCGCTGGATCTGATCAACGCTGGCGCTGGCCAAAATTGCCGTGCAGCACACTGCCATTGATCAGCGCATGTTGGTGCGCCCAAACCACCAGTTCGGCAATCTCATCGGCGCTGGCCAGGCGGGCAGCGCCATTGTCACAAGCCACCTCAGCCAGTGCCGGCAGTTCCGCCAGCCGCTGTTGCAGCATGGGTGTATCGGTAAAGCCGGGGCAGATGCAGGCGGTGTGAATGCCGCTGCCGAGCAGGTCCTGGCAGCTCGCACGCATCATGCCAAGCACCGCATGTTTGCAGCTGGTGTAGCTGAACGCATTGGCGACACCTTGTTCCGACAGGGTGGAACCGATGTACAGAATGCTGGAGCCGGTCGCCATTAACGGCAGTAGCGCGCGGTTGATTGCAGCCGGCGCCATCACCTGCACTGCCAGCGCCAGCTTCAGGTCATCGGTATCGTAATCATCCACCCGGTCGCTGACCATACGTGCGGCATTGTGCAGCAGGCAGACTTCGGCAGGCTGTGATAAAAACCGTGCCTGCAGGGTGTCCAGTACATCCGCCAGTGCAGATTCCCAGGCCAGGTTGCAGCAAAGATCAACAATGCCGGGCTGGCCGGCTGGCCGGCGCGAAATATTGATAACGGTATAGCCAAGCTGCAAAAACTGCCGGGCGCATGCCAGGCCAATGCCGCTGCTGGCACCGGTAATAATGGCCAGTTTGTTCATCGGCGGCGCCTCAGCAGCAATGGCAGGTCATCCGCCTGCTTGGGCAGCGGCACCGACTGGTGTTGCGGGCGATAGCCGGGCACGGTCTGCCATTCGTAGGTCAGCAGCATCTGGTGCAGGAAAGTTTTTACAATCATGCCGGCAAAATGCATGCCGATACATTTGTGCGCGCCGCCGCCAAAAGCGATGAACTGGAACGGATGCTGTTTATGCTCGGCGCGATGCGGGGCAAAGCGATCCGGGTCGAACTGTTCCGGGTTGCTCCAGTATTCCGGCATGCGGTGGGTATACTGTGGCGGAATACTCAGGATGGTATGTGCCGGAATGTGCAGGCCACCAATTTCACAGTCACGGATAGTGCGCCGGTTCATCATCATCACCGACGGGTGCAGGCGCAGTGCCTCGTGGTGAATATTGTCAATCTCGGTCATGCCGGCCAGGTCATCGTATTCCAGTACCTCCTTGCCCAGTGCCAGTGACTGCTCACGTGCGCGCTGTTGCAATGCCGGGTTTTCACCGAGGTGTTGCATGATGTAGCTCAGGTTGGACGTGGTGGTGTCATGGGCTGCAAACAGCAGGAAGTTGATATGTGCAGCAATGTCATCATCGCTGAAATACTGGCCGTCCGGGTCAGTTTCACGGGTGAACATGGAAAACATGTCCTGTTTGTTGCTGTGCCGGCGCTGATCAATTTGCTGGCGTAAAAAACCTTCCATATAACGGCGGCCCTGTTTGCCTTTACGCCATTTGGTGAATGGCAGCAGCGGGCTGTCCAGACGGATAATGCCCAGCATGCCCTCTGCCGTTTCGATAAAGGTGCGGGAAATGTTTTGCGCCTGCGCCCCCTTGAAGTCATCAATGCCCAGAAACACCTCGGCAGCCACATCCAGCAGCGTGGTCTTGATATTCGGGAAAAAGCGGAAATTGTCCAGCCTGTCCCACTGCTGCAGGTTGTCATGCATGATCGGGTTCATGACATCGGTATAGTGTCGCATCGACTCGGTCTTGAACGCGGTCTGGAACAGCCGGCGATGCAGGCGATGATCATCAAAATCACGCATCAGCAGGCCGCCGCTGTAAAACTCGGACAGGTTTTCGTGATAACCCATCTCGGCCGAAAAGTTTTTGTCCGGGTCGAGGTAAATCAGCCGGTTGATATCGGCGCCGACACACAGCACCGAGCGGTGGCCAATCAGGCGAATCCGCGATACCGGCCCGTAGTTACGGTAATACTCATCCACCAGGCCATAAAAATCCTTCACCAGCGCAAAGGTGCGTCCCACCCACGGCAGGCCGTCCTTGCCCGGGATATGGTCCAGGTCATCACATACCGGCTGGTGTTTGTAGGAAAGGTCGATCGCCGTCTCTGTCTGGCTCATGGAAGCTCCGTTGCAGGTATCACGCTTGTTATTATTGGTGAACGGGTGGCTGCAGTATCCACCTGTTTGGGTGAGTGCAGCTACCGCCGGCGGTAATTGCTAACGCAGTATAGCTGTAACGCGGTTGCTGTGTGTCTGCCTGTACCTCATGTCTTTTGCGCTGGCCTGCGGCAATCCAGCCACCACAGCAGGGCCGGCAGCAGCAACAGGTCAAAGGCCAGTGCAGCAGCCAGGATAATCGCTGTCAGCAGGCCCAGATGGGCTGTCGGCGCAAAGCCGGACAAGGTCAGCAGGGCAAAACCGGTGACCAGTACCACGGTGGTGATCAGCAGGGCTGCGCCGCTGTTAACAAACATCTGCTTAAGGGCTGCCGGGGCATCATGCCCGGACTGGCGGGCATCCAGGTATTTGCTCAGCAGGTGCACGGTGTCATCCACCACAATACCGGTAGTCAGCGTCAGCACCATCATCTGGCCAAGATCGAGTGCGCCGCTGTACAAGCCCCAGAATCCGTAACCGACAACCGCTGGCAGCAGATTGGGCACCAGGCTCAACAGGCCATACTTCCACGAGCGGAACAGCAGCAGCAACACCAGTGAAATCAGCAGCAGGGCAAACAGTGCACTGTACAGGCTGCCCAGCAATACCGATTCGCCCAGATAGGCCCACATCAATGCCAGGCTGGTGGCTTCCGCCCGCATGCTGACAGGCAGGTTCTGCCGCATATAGTCGGCGGTGCGCTGCTCCAGTGCAATCAGCTGGCGCGAATCAAGGCTGGCCAGGGATACCAGCAGCTTGCTGGCGTCGCGTTCGGTGCTGAGATAATGCTGCATATCCTCAGCCGCCTGCGATACCTCCAGTAACAGCAAATATTGGGCTGCCAGTGCATTGCTGGCGGGCACCCGGTCGGCTGCAGCTTCGTCGTTGTGCATGCTGCGGTTCAGCTGACGCAGCACATCGCTGTAGGCAAACACATGCCGCACCTCCGGCTGCTGGCGCAACCAGCTGGCCAGTGAATCCAGCGCGGCCAAATAGCCGGCGTCAGAAACGGTC
>DATCSZ010000190.1:0-2567 GCA_036568205.1 Pseudomonadales bacterium | reverse complement strand
CATCGACAATCGACAGCTGCTGCTGTTCCAGCACCGCGGCAACAGTGGCGAAGGTGTGGGTATTGCCGCGCGCGTGGATAAAAATCTGGGTGGCACCATTGAACAGCAGGTCCGGCGATTTGCGGATCAGGATCAGCGGTTTGCTGTTGTCCATCTGGGCGGCAATGGCTTCGGTCTGCCAGGCAATATCGTTGGTGCTTTCGCGCAGGAAGTAGTCGTCACCGGCGCTGGACCAGATCAGTTCGACAAGATTGTGTTCTATGCCGATTTCCTGCAGGCGGGTCAGGGCTGCCTGCTGCTTTTCCTCGATCAGCTCATGCTTGTCGACAATGTTTTCCAGCCCGCGCCGCAGCGCCAGCTTGGTTTCGTAATACAGCTGGCGCAGCAGCGAGGCGCGCCAGGCGTTCCACAGTTTCGGGTTGGTGCCGTTGATGTCGGCCACGGTCAGCGCAAACAGGTAGTCGAGATGCTGGATGTCACCAACCGACAGGGCAAACTGGCGGATGACATCGGGATCAGACAGGTCTTTTTTCTGCGAGGTATAGGACATCAGCAGGTGTTGTTTGACCAGCCAGGATACCAGGTTGCTGTCGCGGTAGCTGTAGCCGTGCTGGCGGCAGAAGGTGAATGCATCCTGCGCGCCGAGCACGGAATGGTTGCCGCCGCGCCCCTTGGCAATATCGTGAAACAGGCAGGCCAGGTACAGCAGGTCTTTTTTTTCCATGCGCTTCATCACCTGCGAGACAATCGGGAATTGTTCGCGCATGTCTTCGTAGCTGAAGCGGCGGGCGTTTTTCAGCACCTGCAGGGTATGGGCATCCACAGTATAGATATGGAACAGGTCGTGCTGGGTCTGGCCGATGATTTCACCAAAGGCGGGGATGTACATGCCGAGAATGCCGTAGCGTTTCATCAGCTTGAGCTGGGTGGTGACATAATCGGGCGAGCGGATCAGCTCGATAAACAGTTGTTTGTTTTTCGGGTCGTTGCGGAATTCATCGTCAATCAGGTGGCGGTTTTCACGCAGCTGGCGGATGGTGGAGGCACGCACGCCAACAATATTGCTGTGGCGCGCCATCAGCACAAAAATTTCCAGCAGCGCATACGGGTATTGCGAGAATACCTTGTCGTTGGCAGCCTCGATATGGTTGTTGCGGATACGAAAACGCGGGTTCAGCTCCATCACATCCTCGGCCTCGCAGGCACGCAGGATGGTTTCGTCAAACAGCTGCATGATCAGGTCATTCAGTTCGCTCAGCGCCAGTGCCCAGCGATAGTACTGCTTCATCATCTGCTCAACGGCCAGGTTGCGGTCGTTATCCTGGTAACCGAAATAGCGCAGGATTTTGGTCTGGTGTTCAAACAGCAGCCGGTCTTCCTCGCGCTGGTTGATCATGTGCAGGGCAAATCGCACCTTCAGCAGGAAGGACTGGCCATTGATCATGATCTCGTATTCCTCGGCGGTGAGGAATCCACGATTGACCAGTGCCTCGATATTGTCGACACCAAAATGGCGCTTGGCGATCCAGCCGATCATCTGGATATCACGCAGGCCGCCCTGGCAGGATTTGATATTCGGTTCGAGGTTGTACTCGGTGTTGTTGAAGCGGCGGTGGCGGGCCAGCTGCTCATCCCATTTGGCGCGGAAAAACGCCTTGCTGGGCCAGATCTGCTGAGGGCCTATGCGCTGCATCAGCTGCTGGTGGAAATCGCCATTGCCGGTGATCGACCGGGATTCCATCAGGTTGGTCACCACGGTGATATCGGCCTCGGCCTGCAGCTGGCATTCGTCGATGCTTCTGACGCTGTGGCCAATGTTCAGGTTGGTGTCCCACAGGAAGGTGATAAACGCCTCCAGTGCGGTTTTTTGTTGCTCCAGGGTGTCGGCCTGGCACAGCAGCAGTACATCAATATCGGAGTGGGGCAGCAGTTCGCGCCGGCCATAACCGCCGACGGCAACCAGGCACAGGGCATCGGCGGCGCCAGCAAAAAAATGGCGGAAACTGCGGATCAGCAGCGCATCGACCAGGTCGGAGCGCTGCTGGATCAGTGTCTCAACGGCGGTGCCCTGCTCAAACGCCTGGTACATGGCGCAGGTTTCGCTTTCCAGTGTTTGCTTGAAGGCATCAAGCAGGCTGCGGCTGTCGGCAAACGGCTGTTGCCAGGACGGGTGTTGCGCCAGCACATCGGCCATGTTCAGCTCCGGTAGAACGGTTCGTCAGGCCGTGCGGTAAATACTTCAACGCCGGTGTCGGTGACACCGATGGTGTGCTCCCACTGGGCCGATGCGCGGCGGTCACGGGTTGTGACGGTCCAGCCGTCCTTTTTGTTCAGCTTGGTGTGACGGGCACCGAGATTGATCATCGGCTCAATGGTGAAGGTCATGCCGGCCTGCAGTTCCAGGCCGGTGCCGGCCTTGCCGTAATGCAGCACCTGTGGCTCTTCATGGAATACCTTGCCGATGCCGTGGCCGCAGTATTCACGCACTACCGAGTAGTGGTGGCTTTCGGCCAGTTTCTGGATATGTGCGCCGATATCACCCAGGCGCAGGCCGGGCCTGACCATGG
>DATCSZ010000189.1:0-1072 GCA_036568205.1 Pseudomonadales bacterium | reverse complement strand
CCCTGCGGGAGTCCCCGGCCAAACGCCGCTGGCTTACGCGGCCGGCAATACGCGACCTCCTGTCGCGGATTGCCTTGCCAGGCCATCCATGGCCTGGCACCACAAGCCACCCGCATTCGCCCGGCGCGCTTTACGGGACATGGGACCAGGCCACCAGCGCAGCCGGCTGGAAAAATGAACCGGGCACAGCCCGGCAGTGTACAGACCGGGCATGTGTATGGCTGGGAGGCAAGCCGCCGCCCGTGTAAAATGCAAGCCCGCCCCTCTTCGTGGAACACTGCCAATGACACTGGATCAACTGTATACCGGCCTGCTGTATTTTTTGTTCGGCTTCTCGGCACTGACATTTATCGCCTCGTTTTTCTACACAACCCCCTACGGTCGTTTCAAAACCACTCAAAGCCGCTTTGAATTTCCACCGGTTATCGGCTGGCTGCTGCTGGAATCGCCCTGCCTGTTTGCCGCCTCGCTGACGTTTTTCCTGTCTGGCGGTAACAGCACCGCGCTGGTTCCGCTGATTTTTATCTGCATCTGGCAAACGCATTATTTCTACCGCTCGGTGATTTTTCCGCTGCGGATCAGCAAGGGCAGCAAACCGGTTGCACTCAGCGGCATTGCCTTCGGCGTGGTATTCAACAGCCTGAATGGTTTTCTGAATGGCTATGCATTCGCCCACGCAGAACACTTGCTGAACCCGGCATGGCTGACAACACCGTATTTCATCGTCGGTATTGCGCTGATGGTGATTGGCGTATCAATCAACATCCACGCCGACAACGTATTGCGCAATCTGCGCAAACCCGGCGAGACCGGCTACAAAATCCCGCAAGGCGGCCTGTACCGGTATATCTCGGTGCCCAATTACCTGGGTGAAATCATCGAATGGGCGGGGCTGGCGCTGGCCGCCTGCACACCGGCGGCGCTGTCGTTTTTATTGTTCACAATAGCCAACCTGTTCCCGCGTGCACTGGCGCATCACCGCTGGTACAAAAAAACATTTGCCGATTACCCGAAAGAGCGCAAGGCGATAATTCCGTTTGTGTTGTAGGCAGGTTTGTCGTTTGTAATGTGG
>DATCSZ010000188.1:0-3273 GCA_036568205.1 Pseudomonadales bacterium | reverse complement strand
GGACCCGGCCATCACCGCACAACGGCCGCTGGAAATGTGCTGCTACAGCGTGGGCATTGTTGCAGGCGGCGAGCTGCCGGATCGCCACGATGCGGTGCTGAAACAGCTCAACCGCTGGGGCTTTCGTATCAACCCGGCAATGCAGGTGGTCGATGGCATTGATGCCTGCATTGCCTACCAGCAGCAACTGGCGCAACAGCGTGACAGCCTGCCGTATGACATCGACGGCATTGTCTTCAAGGTCAACGAACGCAGCCTGCAGGAACGGCTGGGTTTTGTCTCGCGCGCGCCGCGCTGGGCCATTGCCTATAAATTCCCGGCCCAGGAAGAAATGACCGTGCTGCGCGATGTGGAATTCCAGGTCGGCCGCACCGGTGCGATTACCCCGGTGGCACGTCTGCAGCCGGTGCTGGTTGGCGGTGTTACCGTCAGCAATGCCACCTTGCACAATGCCGATGAAATCGAGCGCCTTGGCGTGCATATCGGCGATACCGTGATTGTGCGCCGGGCCGGCGATGTGATTCCGCAGATTGTCTCGGTGATCACGGAAAAACGCCCGGCCGACAGCCAGCCAATAACCTTTCCCCGGCATTGCCCGATTTGTGATGCCGCTGTTGAACGGGTGGACGGCGAAGCGGTGGCGCGCTGTACCGGCGGTATCAGCTGCCCGGCACAAAGCAAGCGCGCCATCCAGCATTTTGCCAGCCGCAAGGCGATGGATATCGAAGGCCTTGGCGACAAGCTGGTGGAACAGCTGGTGGATAACGGCCTGCTGCACACGATTGCCGATATTTACCAGCTGCAGGCTGCGCAACTGGCCGGCCTGGAACGCATGGGCGACAAATCAGCGGCCAACCTGGTTGAGGCGATAGAAAAAAGCAAGCACACGCGCTTTGCCCGCTTTTTGTATGCGTTAGGCATCCGGGAAGTGGGCGAGGCCACCGCGCAGACACTGGCGGCCTCGTTTGCCGATTTGCCGGCACTGCAACAGGCCGATGAACAACAGCTGCTGGAACTGCCGGATATCGGCCCGATTGTCGCTGCACACATCACCGGTTTTTTTGCCAATCCGCACAACAATGCCGTTATCCAGCGCCTGCTGGATGCCGGCATTCACTGGCCGGCACCGCAGGCAGTGAATGCCGCCGAACAGCCGCTGGCCGGCAAAATCATTGTGCTGACCGGCGAGCTGGACAGCATGAGCCGCAGCGAAGCCAAGGAGCGCCTGCAACAGCTGGGAGCCAGGGTCACCGGCTCGGTATCGGCAAAAACCGATATCGTGATTGCCGGCCGTGCTGCCGGCTCCAAACTCAGCAAGGCACAACAGCTGGGCATTACCGTACTGGATGAGCAGGCCATGACGGAGCTGCTGAATGCCTGAACGACGCATACCGCCGCGCCTGTTGCTTGCCGGTTTGCTTCTGCTGCTGGCGGGTTGCACCACCGCACCGCCATCGCAGACCGATGATGTCTGCGACATCTTCCGCGAAAAGCGCGGCTGGTACAAAAAAGCCGCCAAAGCCCGTGATGAATGGGGCTCCGGCATCCACACCATGATGGCCTTTATCCACCAGGAATCACGCTTTGTTGCCGATGCCCGGCCACCGCGCAAAAAATACCTCGGTTTTATACCCGGCCCGCGCCTGTCCAGTGCCTACGGCTACCCGCAGGCAAAAAAGGAAACCTGGCGTGCCTACCAGCGTGCCACCGGCAACTACCGCCACGACCGCGATGATTTTGGTGACGCACTGATGTTTATCGGCTGGTATAACGACCAGAGCCAGCGCCGCAACCAGATCGCCAAATACGATACCGAACAGCTGTACCTGGCCTATCATGAAGGGCACGGTGGTTATGCCCGTGGCAGCTACCGGCAAAAACCGTGGCTACAAAACGTGGCCAAAAAAGTGGCCGACCAGGGATGGCGCTACAAAACCCAGCTGGACGGCTGCGAAAAGGAACTGAAAAAACGCCGCCGCTTCCTCGGTATTTTTTAACCGGCCGGCCCGCCGGGAACCACGCACCGCCGGCCGGGTCGAAGCCACTCACAATCCACAGGAGATACACCATGAAAACATCACCGATAGTACTGGCCTTTCTCACCGCTGTGCTGCTGGTTTCGGGCGCAGCCCATGCCGGCAAGGGGCAGGGCATGGGCCAGGGCGACCGCTGCGAAATGATCGACAAGCTGGAACTGACCGGCGAACAAAAGGAAAAAATGCAGGCCCTGCACGACAAACTGCACGCGATGCGCCCGGACAAAAAACAGGCCCGGCCATTCATGCAGGAACACCAGGCCATCGTGCATGCCGACACCTTTGACGAAGCCGCTGCCAAAGCCCTGATCGCCAAACAGCAGCAAATGCAGGCCGCCCACAAACTGGAAAAAATGCGCATCCAGCACCAGATGTACCAGCTGTTGACCCCGGAGCAACGTGAGCAATGGCAGGCCATCAAACAGAAAAACAAGGGTGACAAGCCGAAAAAAGGCGACAAGGACAAAAAAGACAAGAAAAGCAAAAAAGACGACCAGGCCGACGATTGAAGCTGTCGGTTTAATCAATAAAAGAGGCAGGATTTCCTGCCTTTTTTTATGGGTGTTTGTTATGGTTCTGAAAACCTGTTGCCGGCAGAAATCAAAATACAAACCTTTCCGTTCACCAAATACGGTGTGATCAATGCCACGGTTAAAAACATCACCGATGATGCGCTGGCCGATCAGGAGAAGGGCCTGTTCTTTGCCATGCTGCTGCAGCTGGATAAAAACACCATTAACGTGAATGGTGAGGATATCCGGCTGAAACCGGGCATGCAGACCACGGTGGAAGTGCAGACCGGCGAGCGGCGGATTATAGAGTATTTGCTGACGCCGGTGATGAAAGGTTTTAAAGAGAGTGTTAGGGAAAGATGATGATATGAAAAGATATAACGAGAAGGGGCAATTTATGCTGAATATTTTTCACCAGATAAAAAATAGTGTTCTGGGGCTGTTGCTAGTATTTGCTGCGCTGCCTGCGAGTTCGAGTAGTGATGATAATGCCAAAAATGCTTCAAATGGTGGTGACGATAAACCCCGATTTTACATGGTTGAGTCACCAGCCGGTGAAGAATATTGCCAGAAGCTTCTGACGTTTACCAATGAAACCTATTTTAATGAAAGGGGTGAGTTGGTTGAGCAGTTGGAATGGAAATCCCTGAAAGGAAAGAAATACAAGGTGCCTAATGAAAATGCTAATCGGAGAATCAGGAGTTTCTACTCTCAGGATTCTTATC
>DATCSZ010000187.1:0-1111 GCA_036568205.1 Pseudomonadales bacterium | reverse complement strand
ATTTTTCCGTCAGTTCCGCCGCAAGCTTCTGCATTTCCAGTGCAGCCAGCACGCCGTGTTTCGCATGCAGATCGTCAAATAGCGGCGCGCCCCAGAACGCCATGATCGCATCGCCGATATATTTGTCTATCGTGCCCTTGTATTTGTTCTTGTCGATAATCAGCTGCGTCATCGGCGTCAGATATTCGTTCATCATGCGCATCAGCTGTTTGGGCTCCATGCCCTCGGAGATGGTGGTGAAGTTGCGGATATCGGAAAACAGCACGGTCATGTTGCGGCTGGTGCCTTCCATTGACTCCAGCATTTGCGGATTGGCAATCATTTCCTCGATTACCTCCGGCGACACATACTGGCCGAACCTGTCCTTGTACAAGCGCTTGGTGCGCTCTTCGGCAAGGAAACCGTAGGACATGTTCAGCACAAACAGCGTCATGATCAGCAGCAGGAAAGAGGCCAGTGGCATCACCACCGCAAAGCCGGCCCACAGCATGAAGTTCAGCACAAACACGCCGCCGCCAAGCAACAGCGACATCCACACCACCTGCAGCGGAGTCGCGCGTCCCAGCAACACTGCCAGCGCCACGCCCAGGATCAGCAGCAGCCAGCTTTCCAGGCCGGGGATGGCCGTTGGTGATTTTTTGAAGCTGCCATCCAGCATGCCCGCCACCATATTGGCATGCACTTCCACCCCGGCATAGGTGCTGCTTACCGGCGTGGAGCGGTGATCGAGCAAACCCGCAGCGGTAGTGCCGAGCAGCGCCACGGTGTTTTCCAGCAGCGCAGGATCCACCCGCTTCTCCAGCACATCCACCGCGGAGATATAGGGGAAGCTGCCCTGATAACCGCGATACGGCACCCAGGCCGACGCATCGCGCCGCACCGGTATGCTCACCTCGCCCACGCGCAGGCTGTGCATGCTCCAGCGATCCGCGCCTTTTTCCACCTGCACCCCGGCAGCATCCACAATGCGCCGCAGCACCGCCAGCGACAGCGACTCATAGCATTGCCCCTGATACGACACCAGCAGTGGCACCGAGCGGATAATGCCATCGGCATCCACATTCGGAATAAAGTGGCCGCCGCCGGCAGCAGCATCCTGCAGCAGTGCCAG
>DATCSZ010000186.1:0-12102 GCA_036568205.1 Pseudomonadales bacterium | reverse complement strand
CCTTTGGGGCTGCTGTTCCAGGCGGCGCCGGCAATGTCGAGGTGTGCCCAGCGGTAGTTTTTGGCAAAGCGTGCCAGGAAGCAGGCGGCGGTGACGCTGCCACCTTCCGGCCCGCCGATATTGGCCATGTCGGCAAAATTGCTTTTCAGCTGTTTGTCGTAATCGTCCCACAGCGGCATTGGCCAGGCACGGTCGTGCATGTGTTCACCAGCCTGCTGCAGCTCACGCTGCAGTGTGTCGTCATTGCTGTAAAGACCTGATGCATGGCTGCCCAGGGCTACCACGCAGGCACCGGTCAGGGTGGCGATATCCACTACCGATTGTGGCTTGAAACGTTCGCTGTAGGTCAGCAGGTCACACAAGACCAGCCGGCCCTCGGCATCGGTGTTGAGGATCTCGATGGTCTGGCCGGACATTGAGGTGACGACATCGCCCGGTTTGGTGGCGGTGCCGCTGGGCAGGTTTTCCACGGCGCCAATCACGCCGGTCACATTGACAGGCAGTGCCATGGTGCTGACAGCCTGCAGCGTTCCCAGCACACTGGCAGCGCCGCACATGTCATATTTCATTTCATCCATCTTGGCGCCGGGCTTTAACGAAATTCCGCCGCTGTCAAAGGTAACGCCTTTGCCAACCAGCACATGCGGGCGGTCGCCCGGTTTGCCACCCTTGTATTCGATAACCACCATTTTGGCCGGCTCATCGGTGCCGGCAGTCACCGACAGCAGGGCATGCATTTTCAGTTTTTTCATCTGTGCTTCATCCAGCACCTTGACCTGCAGGCTGCTGTTGCCTTTGGCCAGCTGGCCGGCAAAGCGGGCCAGGTAGGATGGTGTGCAGATGTTGGGCGGCAAATTGCCGAGCTGGCGTGCGGTATTCATGCCATTGCCGATGGCCTGCCCCTGTTGCAGTGCCGTTTTGCCGGCAGCATTGGCATTGTCACTGAGCAGGGTGATTTTCTTCAGCCGCAGCGGGTCGGCTTTTTTGCTGAGTGTTTCGTCATAACGATAGCTTTCGGTGGTGAACAGCATGGCCAGTTGTTGCAGTGCCTGACGATCGCTGGCACCTTGCTGGCGGATCAGGTCACAACGGATGGCAATATGGCTGCCGGGCAGCTTGTCAGCCGTTTTGTACAGGCTGGCCAGCAGCTGGCGAAGGTCGGCCAGGGTGGCGGGCTGTTCACCGCAGCCCTTGATCACCAGCCTGTTGAAGGCAGCCTGTTGCGGAAACAGGGTGACCAGTGTGTCCTTTTTGCTGTCGAGATCGCCGAGTTTGTGCAGTCGCGCCAGCTGCGCCAGGCAGTTGTCATCCAGCCCGTGCAGGCGGGTGTGGATATCGTCACCGGTGAAAAACGGAATAATCAGGCTGTCGCAGCGGGTTTTCAGCCAGTTGGCGGCGTTTTTGGCGATAAATTCCATTGAGCTTCCCCGAAAAAAGTGCGCGTTAAGATGGATGGTGTATCATGCGCACAAATGGTAGCCCAGCCGGCCGGTGGAAAGCCAGCGCAGGGGGTATGGGGCGACAAAAATTCCCCGCTTTAATGGTTCTAAGGATTCTGTGTGCGGATTTTTCGCTATCTGTTCAATGAGGTGGTCAGCAGCTTTCTGGCGGTAGCGCTGGTGCTGTTGCTGATGTTCCTCAGCAGCCGGTTTGTCAAATATCTGGGGGATGCCGCTGCCGGCAGTTTCTCCAGCGACATCCTGTTGTCAATCATGTTGTACCGCTTGCCAGGTTTTCTGGAGTTGATTCTGCCGCTGGCCCTGTTTGTCGGCATGATGCTGGTTTTCGGGCGTTTGTATGTCGATAGCGAGATGATTGTGTTGCAGGCCTGCGGTATCAGCAAGGGCCGGCTGCTGTTGTATGCCCAGGGGCCGGGGCTGGCGGTGATGCTGGTCGTGGGCCTGCTGAGTTGTTATGTCACGCCGCTGGGTTGGGCCAAGTTCCACGAAATATGGAACAATCCGGCCAATTTCAGCGGCCTTTCCACGCTGGTTGAGGGCAGTTTCCGGCGCATAGGCAGTGATGCCGTTATCTATACTGCCGCGCTGAACAAGGACAAGACGGAACTGACCGATGTGTTTGTGGTGCGCAGCAACAGCCAGGGTGATGAGCAGCGGATCAGCGTGGTGCGTGCCCGCCAGGCCAATGTCATTCATCATTCACCGCAACAGCGTTATATCGAGTTGATTGACGGGGTTGAGTACAGTGGCATTCCGGGGCAGCTGGATTATTCGGTGTCGGTGTTCAGCCGTTATGGGCAGCTAATCAAGACCGGTAATGATGATGTGATCGTGGTGGATTCGGTGGACGCCAAACCGACGCTGGCGCTGGATGCTGCCACCTCGGCCAGGGAGCGGGCGGCGCTGTTGTGGCGGCTCGGATTGCCACTGATGGTGCCGGTCATCACGCTGATCGCGCTGGCGTTGAGTGAAACCAGTCATCGCAAGGGACGTTACAATAAACTGCTGCCGGGGCTGTTGCTGTACATGGCGTATATGGCGCTGATGATTTTTGCCAAAAACGAACTGGAGAAAGGTCGCCCCGGTGCCGAATGGGTATTTGGCCTGACGCACCTGGGCTTTTTGCTGCTGGGCTTTGTGCTGTTGTACAAGGATACCCTGCATTTTCGCCGCGCCGGCCGGCAGGTGGCGGCATGAGCATCCTGACCCGTTATGTCGGGCGCACGGTGCTGGCGGCCACGGTAATTGTGTTGCTGGCGTTTCTGGGCCTGGACCTGGTATTCCGCATTATTGATGAGGCACCGAAAGCCGAGGGGGATTACACCTTTGTCGCGGTGATGGTGCATGAGTTGCTGAAGACGCCGGCACGTTTTTATGAGTTTATGCCGCTGGTCGGGCTGATCGGTTGCCTGGCAGGCCTCGGTGCGATGGCCAGCAGCAGTGAGCTGATTGTCATGCGTGCAGCCGGCGTTTCGACGTTTCGCCTGCTGTGGATAGCCTTGCGACCGGCCTTGCTGTTCCTGTTGCTGGCAACGCTGATGGGTGAGTACATTGCCCCGTTAACCCAGCAAATGGCCGATGTGTTTCGTGCCAGGGCACGTCACCATGAGGTCAGCATAGAGCAAAGTCGCGGGGTGTGGATTCGTGACAACCAGGACTTTGTACTGGTCAATGTGGTGCAGCCATCGGGGGTCATGTATGGCGTCAGCCTGTTCCGTTTTGACCAGGCGCAACGGCTGGTGGCCATTGTCCAGGCCGATCGGGCGACATTCAACCAGAGTCACTGGCTGCTGGAAAAAGTCAGTGAAACCCGTTTTGTGCTGGAGCAGGGCAGCGAGCGCATTGAACGTGAGCTGCTGGATTACTACCGCTGGCAAAGCAGCCTGCAGCCGTCACTGTTAAGCATTGCCGCGGCCGATGCGGTGGATTTGCCGCTAACCCAGCTGCACGGGTATATCGCCTACCTGAAAGGCCAGGCATTGAACAGCAGTGAATACCAGCTGGCTTTCTGGCAAAAGGTGTTTTACCCGCTGATGATGATTTCCCTGGTGATTGCCGGCATTTCCTTTGTGTTTGGCCCGTTGCGCCAGGTCTCCATGGGATACCGGGTATTCTGGGGTATTTTGCTGGGCATCGGTTTCAAGACCCTGCAGGATACGCTGGGACCTGTCAGCATGGTGTTCGGTTTTCCGGCGATGGCTGCCATGCTGGCGCCGGTGCTGCTGTGCGGCCTGATCGGCGCGGTGATGCTGGCACGGGTGCGTTAGCAATCAGGATTTGGCCGGTTTTGGTAGTAATACCAGCCGGGTGCCGGACAGATGGTCATGCCAGGACTTGTTTTGCCTATCGACCAGCATCCACAGGTAACCGAGGCCCAGGCAGGCCATCGACAGGCCGGCTGCCAGAAAACGCAGATAGGCCTGGCGATAGTTGATGGCATCACCGTTGTCAGCAACCACCTTGATGCGCCAGGTCTGCATCGCCAGGGTTTGTCCGCTTTTGTGCCAGAAGTAGACAAAAAAATGGCAGCTGACCAGCAGCATGACCACAAAGGTCGGCAGGCGCCAGGCGCCACCCAGCGCGTGCTCGCCAGTGGCAGGTGTGCCGTCAACCAGTACCCGCAGCCCAACCAGCAGCGCAACGCTGAAGATCAGTGTTGCCAGTACCAGCCAGCTGTCGTAGAACATGGCGGCCAGCTGGCGCAACAGCGAAGGAGCGGGGAAGTCGGCGGGATTTTGCATGGCTCACCTGAAAAGGCGCAGAGTATAGCCTGATTGGCACAGCGGACCAAGCGCATGCCGGGATTGATTCACACCACCCCGTGCGCCTACACTACGGCAATCAATAACGATAAATCACCAGCCGGGGCGTTATGCAGGAATTAGTGAAAATTCTCCTTATCGAGGACGACAAACAGGTCGCAGACTATGTCGGCAACGGCTTGCAGGAGCAGGGCTACTCGGTAACCTGCGCCTATGACGGGCAACAGGGCCGGCAGCTGGCGGTGGACAAGCATTTTGACCTGCTGATTGTCGATCGTATGTTGCCGCATTGTGATGGCCTGACAATCGTTGAAGCCGTTCGCGACAGCGGCAACAAGGTGCCGGTGCTGTTTCTCAGTGCACTGGCCGATATTGACGACCGGGTCAAGGGCCTCAAGGCCGGCGGTGATGACTACCTGGTCAAGCCATTTGCCATTGAGGAGCTGTTTGCGCGTATCGAGGTGTTGTTGCGCCGCAAGGAGGCCCAGCCAACCACACGCCTGAAGGTGGGTGAGCTGGAGCTGGACTTGCTGACCCAGAAAGTCACCCGTGCCGGCAAAAACCTGAACCTGCAGCCGCGTGAATTCCGCTTGCTGGAGTACCTGATGAAACATGCCGGCCAGGTGGTGACACGCACCATGCTGCTGGAAAATGTCTGGGAGTACCATTTTGACCCGCAGACCAATGTGATTGATGTGCATGTCAGCCGTCTGCGCCAGAAAATCGACAAGGAGTTTGATACCCCGCTGTTGACCACCATTCGTGGTGAAGGCTATATGCTCAGTGATTCCTAAGCGTATATTCCGTACCTATACCTTTCGTTTTACCGTCCTGTACGTATTGCTGATCAGCGTATTGTCCTCGCTGATTTCGGTGCTGGTTTACCGCACAGCAGCTGATAATTATGCCGCACGGGTTGAACAATCCATTGCCGATGAGCTGCGTTATGCGGTAAGCCATTTTGAGCAGGGCGGTATTGCTGCATTCGAGCAGTATGTTAATGGACGCACCTTGCCGGAAATCGGCAATCGTTACTTTTTTGTGCTGGCGCGTGGCGCTGGACAGCAGCAGGAGGTGGTGGCAGGCAATCTTGATCACTGGCCTTTGGTTACCGAGGCAGTGAACAGTGATTCACGGCCGGCGTTTGGCCTGCTGGGCTGGGGGTATCAGCCGCAGGGACACTTTGTTGGCAAGAGTACGGTGGTTGGCGACGATTACCATCTGCTGGTGGCACGGCACTATGAAGAGGTAAATCCAAGGGTGGAGCTGGCCATGTCCATCCTGTTGCAATCGATGCTGGTGACAATTGCGCTGGGTGTGATTGGTGGTGCGTTTATCTCGGCGGCGATGATCCGCCGTATTGACAGCCTGAACCACAGCATCCGCACCATCATGGAAGGCAACCTGTCCGAGCGGCTGCCGATGTCCACCAGCGGTGGCGAGATTGACCAGCTGGCCGGCCAGCTGAATATCATGCTGGAACGCATTGAAAGTTCGATGAACGATGTACGCCAGGTATCGGACAATATTGCCCACGACCTGCGTACACCGCTGACCCGGCTGCGCAACAAGCTGGCAATGCTGGAAAAACGCTCGTCGCCGCAAAATCGCGACCTGGTGCGGGAGATGCTGGTGGAAGCCGATCACTTGCTGTCGATTTGTGCAGCGCTGATGCGGATTGCCCAGGTGGAATCCGGTGCCAAAAAAGCCGATTTTACCGACGTTGACCTGACCCGGATTTTTACCGATGTGGTAGAGCTGTATGAACCACTGGCCAGCGTGAAGGACATTGCCCTGAGCCTGGAGCGCAGCGATCCGGTACACATCCAGGGTGACAAGGATTTATTGTTCCAGATGCTGGCCAACCTGATGGATAACGCGATCAAGTACACACCATCCGGCGGCGCCATTACTACCGGTCTGTATGTCGGGGAACGCGAGTTGCGTATGGTGTTTGCCGATAATGGCCTGGGTGTTCCACAGGCCAAGTATGGCAAGGTTTTCCAGCGCTTTTACCGGGTTGAGGAGAGTCGTGGTATCCAGCCTGGCAATGGCCTTGGTCTCAGCCTGGTGCAGGCTGTGGCGGTGTTGCATGGCGGCAGGGTGAGCCTGTCAGACAGCCGGGCCTATTTTCCGGCCAGTGACACGCCGGGCCTGACGGTTACCGTGCACCTGCCACTGGCAGGTGCTGCCTGAACGGTGCTCAGGGTTCGGCAATGCGGATATGGCTGGTATCCGGTGCCGGCGGCGGTGCCGGTTTGTCAGTCGGGTCGATATCGGCGCCGACCTCAGCCACGGTGATATAGGAGGTATCCGGTACCGGGATGGGTTCTTCCATCGCATTGGCCAGCGCTTGCAGTTCGGCTCCGGCATCGGCCAGCGAGATATAGGACGTATCGGGTTCCGGCACCGGGATGCCTTCGTCACGATAACCTTCCAGAATGTCTGCGCCCGGTTCGGCAGTTGACAGGTGGCTGACATCCGGTGCCGGTGGTGGTGCTTCATGCGGGATTTCAAGCGTGGCAAACGGTGATTCCAGCTGCAAATGGGACAAATCCAGTTCGACGGCCTGCACATGGCGGCGTTCCGCTTCGGTCAGTACATCGCTGCCCACTGGCAGGATGTCCAGGCCGGCATTGGCCGGTGATGGCGTGGCAACAGCAGGCCTAGCAGCGGCAGGTGGCGCTGCTGCAGTGCCGCCTGCTGACTCGGCTGCCTTGACAATAACCCGTGCGCCGGCCTTTTCCAGTGCCTGTTTGAATTTGATCGCCCCCGGCTTGTCGAGGTTTTTTTTCAGCGCCACCAGCTTGCCACTGAACAGGGTTTCCACGGTCTGGGGTGAAGCCTTGAACAGTTGAGTCAGTGCATTCTTGACCTGATCGACCGGCTTGTTATCCAGGCATTCGCCGCGGAAATAAATATCGTAGCGTGGTTCGGACATCCTTCTTCTCACTGTAATAAAGCTGCTATGATCTGCCACAGAGTATAGAGCATAAGCCGTTCGGCAAAAGCCCTGGGCGGCCAAATAGTCGACAAACGTCGGTCATAACGGGATGAAGTCTACAGAGCAGCCATGAACGTGTCAGAAACCTCGTCCACCTATGTGCCTACCCGTTTTGCCAAATCCCTGCTGAAGCTGGCCGAACAGCGACAGTACAATATCAGCCAGATTCTTGCCAGTGCCGGGCTGGACTACAATCCGCTGGATGCCAGCGCGCCGGAACATATGTCGGCAATCCAGTACAGCAAGCTGTACCAGGAGGTGCTGAACCTGCTGCAGGACGACAGCTTTGGCATGTACGCTGGCAAGGGCATGTCGGCCGGTGCCTTCCGCATGATGTGTTATGCGATTATTCATTGTGAAACGCTGGGCAAGGCGATTCGCCGGCTGATCGAGTTTCTGGAAGTTTTTTACGACCCGCCACTGCATCTGGAAAAAATCCGTCGCCAGGAGCTGGTGACCATTTCCTATCCGCATTACCGCGAGCCGGCGATTGCCCGTGGCCAGGCGGGTGAAGCCTATGGTCTGGCCTTGTGGCACCGCTTCTTCAGCTGGCTGATTGCCACACCAATTGAAGTGAAGGCGGTGCGCCTGCTGTCGGCACGGCCGGACAATCCGGCCAGCTACCAGCGCCTGTTTGGTGTGCCGGTTGATTTTGGCTGCGAGCGCAATGGTTTTGACTTCAGTATCCGCTACCTGGAAATGCCGGTGGCGCAGAACGAGATCAGCCTGCGGGATTTTTTGCGCAATGCCCCCTACCAGATGATGGTGGAACCGCAACAGGCGGAAACCAGCGAGCTGGTCAGCCAGGTGCGGCGCATTATGGGTTATGACCTCAGCAAGGGTTTTCCGGCGTTTGAGGAAGTGGCCGCGGCAATGAACATGTCAACGCCAACCCTGCGTCGCCATTTGCGGCGCGAGGGCATCAGTTACCAGGCGCTGAAGGATAACTGCCGCAAGGACGCTGCCATCGCCTACCTCAGTCGTCCCGAGCTGTCGGTCAGTGCGGTGGCGGCACTGATGGGCTTTACCGATGCCAGCGCGTTTCACCGTTCTTTCAAGAAATGGACCGGCCTGACACCGGGCCAGTTTCGCAGCCAGCAATACGCCATCGACGATGACGAAGTGGCAGAATGACCACAAATGACAGTCAGCTGTCCGCTTTTTGCCCTTGCGTTTTTGTGTCGATTGGCTAACCTGCTGGGTTTGTTGTTGACAGCCTGCGGGCCGGCCGGCAGGCCTTTCAGTCAACCCCAGTTCAACCACTCCCGATATAGGAACTCCCATGGCCAAAGAAGCATATATTTTTGATGCAATTCGTACGCCCCGCGGCAAAGGCAAGCCCGGTGGCGGCATGTATGAAGTCAAGCCCATCGATATGGTGGTGAACCTGCTGGATGCGATGAAAGCCCGTCATGACCTGGATACCGGTTACGTGGAGGACATGATCCTGGCGACCGGTGAGCCGGTCAACGAACAGGGCCAGAATATCGCCAAGACCGCACTGGTTTATGCCGACTGGTCGGACAATACCACCGGTGCCCAGCTGCACCGTTACTGCGCCGGTGGCCTGGATGCCTGCAACAATGCCGCTGCCAAGGTAAAAGCCGGTTTTGAAAACCTGGTGCTGGCCGGCGGTGTGGAATCCATGTCGCGCCTCGGTATCGGCGCCAGTGGTGCCGCTGCCGGTGATCCGTGGGTGGCGATGCAAAGCTACGGTGTGTCGCAGGGTATCGGTGCCGATCTGGTGGCTACCCTGGACGGTTTCAGCCGTGAAGATGTTGACCGCTATGCGGTGATGTCGCAAACCCGCGCTGCCGAGGCCTGGGCCAACGGCTATTTCAGCAAATCCATTATTCCGGTCCGTGACATGAACGGCGTGGTGGTGTGTGACCGTGACGAGCTGGTGCGTGCCACGACGATGGAAAAACTGGCCACACTGAAGCCCTCATTCCAGATGTTCAATGACTTCGGGCACGGCGACCTGATCAAGTTCAAGTACCCGCAGGTCGAGAATATCAACTGCGTACACACCCCCGGCAACTCATCCGGTATTGTTGACGGTGCCTCGCTGGTACTGATTGGCAACGAGCAGGCACAGAAAGACCTGGGCCTGAAACCACGTGCGCGCATTGTCAGTTGCGCACTGGTCGGCACCGAGCCGACCATCATGTTGACAGGCCCGGCACCTGCCACAGAAAAAGCGCTGAAACTGGCTGGCCTGAGTGTTAACGATATCGACCTGTTTGAGCTGAACGAAGCCTTTGCCTCGGTGGTTCTGCGCTTCCAGAAAAAGCTGGGCATTCCTGACGAGAAAATCAACGTCAACGGCGGCGCTATTGCCATGGGCCATCCTATCGGTGCCACCGGTGGCATGATCCTGGGTGTGCTGGTTGATGAGCTGGAGCGTCGTGGCCTCAAGCGCGGTGTTGCCACCCTGTGTGCCGGTGGCGGTATCGGTATTGCCACTGTGGTCGAGCTGGTTTAACGCCTAACAACGAATTCAAGTATTGAGGAATCTGACATGAGTTATATCCGTCTGGAAAAAGATGCCAACGGCATTGTCGAGCTGATTTTTGACCAGCCCGGCGAAAAAGTGAACAAAATGGGTGATGAGTACGTTGCGGCGATGGCCAAAGCGGTCGATGAGCTGGAAGCAATGAAAGCCGATATCAAGGGTGTCTACATCCGTTCCGGCAAAAGCACCTTCTTTGGTGGCGGTGATCTGAGCAAGCTGCTGGACATGCCTACCGAGATGGATGAGGCAGAGGCCACCCGCGTATTCAATGGTGTGCTGGCAGCCAAGGCGCCGCTGCGCAAGCTGGAAACCCTCGGTGTGCCGGTAGCGGTTGGCATGAACGGCGCGGCGCTGGGCGGTGGTTATGAAATCGCGCTGGCCTGTCACTACCGCGTGGCGGTGGAAAGCGCCAAAATGGGCTTGCCTGAAGCGCAGCTGGGCCTGATGCCAGGCGCTGGCGGCGTGGTACGTATGGTGCGCCTGCATGGCCTGCAGAATGCGATTACCTACATCTCCCAGGGCAAGCAGTTCAATGGCCAGAAAGCGGTGGATGCCGGTTTCTGCCACGCCATTGCCGCCAATGAAGACGACATGCACAAAAAAGCCAAGGACTGGATTCTGGCCAACCCGGAAGCCAAACAACCCTGGGATATGCCCGGCTTCAAAATCCCCGGCGGCTCGCCGGCTGACAAGGATCTTGATCCAGGCCTGCAAGGCTTGCTGTACTTTGGTCCGGTCAATGTCATGGTCAACACCTGGGGCAATTTCCCAGCACCAAAAGCCATCTTTGCCTGTATTGCCGATGTGGCACGGGTGGATTTTGACACGGCTGAAAAAATCGAGGCGCGTTACTTTGTCAGCCTGATGCGCTCGCAAGTCGCCAAAAACATGATCAGCACGTTCTTCTTCCAGATGAATGCGCTGCAAGGCGGTGCCAGTCGTCCACAGGGAATCGAGCGATTCCAGTGCAAAAAACTCGGCATTCTCGGTGCCGGCATGATGGGCGCCGGTATTGCACTGCTGGCCGCCAAAAAAGGCATTGAGGTGGTGTTGAAGGACATCAGCATCGAGAACGCCGAAAAAGGCAAGGCCTATGCCAAAACCGCGCTGGAAAAAAACAAGCGCCAGGACCAGGCCGAAGTGCCCGGCATCCTGGCCTTTATCAAGCCAACTGCCGATGCGGCTGATCTGGCTGGCTGTGATGTGGTGATCGAAGCGGTGTTTGAAGATCGCAAGATCAAGGCAGCAGTCACGAAGGAAAGTGAAGCGGTGATCGGCGCCGATGCGGTGTTTGCCTCTAACACGTCATCTTTGCCAATTACGGAGCTGGCCGCAGCCTCTGCACGCCCGGCCAATTTTATCGGCATGCATTTTTTCTCGCCGGCCGAGAAAATGCCGCTGGTAGAAATCATCTGTGGCGAAAAGACCAGCAAGGAAGCGCTGGCCAAAGCCTTTGACCTGGCCCAGCAGCTCGGCAAAACACCGATTGTGGTCAATGATGGCCCCGGCTTTTTCACCACTCGTGTAATTGGCACCACCGTTACCCAGGGCGCTGCCATGGTGATGGAAGGCATCAACCCGGTGCTGATTGAAAACGCCGCCAAGTTTAACGGCTCGCCGGTAGGCCCGCTGGCGGCGATTGACGAAATCAGCCAGGCCACCGCTTACAAAAACGGTCAGCAGTTGAAGGAAGACACCCTGGCCAAGGGCGAAACCTGGGAAGACAGTCCGGCAGCGCAGCTGGTTGACCTGATGGTCAACAAGTTTGACCGCAAGGGCAAGGCCTATGGCGGTGGTTATTACGAGTACCCGGAAGGCGGCAAGAAACATATCTGGCCGGGCCTGAAGGATGAGTTTGCGCCGAACGGCTACAAGGATATTCCGTTCCAGGATGTAAAAGACCGGCTGACCTTCTGCCAGTCACTGGAAGCCGTGCGTGCAATGGAAGAGGGCATCGTCAACTCGGTTGCTGATGGCAATATCGGTTCGATCATGGGTATCGGCTTCCCGGCCCAGACCGGTGGTGTGTTCCAGTTCATCAACGCCTATGGTGTCAAAGCCTTCGCCGAACGCGCCAGCGAACTGGCCGGCAAATACGGCAAGGTGTTTGAGCCACCGAAGTTGTTGCTGGAAAAAGCGGCTAAAGGCGAAAATTTCTGAGCTGCAGGCTGAATAAAAAAACCGCGACTTGATCGCGGTTTTTTTGTTTTTTGGTTTGTTGAATGGATAAGAAAGAGTTGGTGGATTAAGTTTAACCTATTGAATTTTATTTGTTTTTATCTGTTGCTAGTGTGGCTGATAGATAAAATAGTGCAAATTGACTATGTCATAATTGGTCTTGGTAAATTGAGACCGTAAAAA
>DATCSZ010000185.1:0-10908 GCA_036568205.1 Pseudomonadales bacterium | reverse complement strand
TTCAATCGTCACACCGTCCATGCTCCGCAGCAAGTCGGTATCCAGCGCCTGCGACGGTGTATAGGCACCCGGCATTACCTTATGGGCGAGCAGGCTTTCCACCGCCAGCAGCGCACTCATCACGGTGTAGTGATAACCTTCGGGCGTCTGCATGCGAATCGATACCTGCCGGGTATCATCACTGGCAATACCGGTCAGGTACATGCGTTCCTGCCGGCGGGCCTGCTCGTCAGGGCCGGTCAGGCGCCGGCCGATCTGCCGTTCCAGCCAGGCAACCAGTGGCGCCCAGCCCAGCAGCCGGGCCAACGGTCGCAGGCGGCGCAACCAGGCCAGCTGGCCCGGCTCCACGGCGGTATAAACGCGGATATTGCCGATACCGGTACTGTGGAAAGCCGTCGCCACATCACCCCAGGGAATGGTCATGCACTGTCTCGGCTGGTCAATAAAATCAAACTGCTTGTCCTGCCAGGCCAGCGGCACTGCGACAATCTCACCATCACGGCGAACCTTGCCACCTTCGGGCATCATCAGCAGCATGGTTTTGCCAGTGCCGGGGCTGACCGCCCCGCCGCTGCCAGCAAAGGCCAGCTGCAAATCGCTGGCCTGCGGCAGGGCCTGTTTCAGCAAATGGGCCAGCAAATCGGTAGGCACCACATCAAAACCGACACCGCTGATCACCACAACGCCCGCCTCCCGTGCCCGGGCATGGCACTGGTAGCTGTGTTCCAGCACGTCGATTTCGCCGGTGATATCAAGATAATGTACACCGCTGTCCAGGCAGGCCTCACGCATCGGCGCAGCGGTGCGCAGAAACGGGCCGGCGCAATGCAGCACCAGCCCAATACCATCCAGCGACTGGCGAATGCGGTGGGCATGGGACAGGTCAAACACCCGGTACGGCAGCCGGTAGTGGCCGGCCAGGTCCAGCAACTGCTGCTCGTCGCGGCCGGCCAGCACCGGCTGGTGGCCACGGCGCACGGCTTCTTCAACCACCAGCCGGCCGGTATAACCATAGGCGCCGTATATCATCCACTGGCTGATCACCCGCTCCGGCATGTTCAGCTCCGCAACAGGCGCTGCCAGTTGATCAGCACCGATTCAGCCAGTAACGACAGGTTCGGGTTGCTGCTGCCCTGCACTTCTGCCTGCGCACCCTGCAGCAGTTCCAGCTGGCGCCAGGCTCGCCGGGCGAACCCCTCACGCCCGGTCAGCGCAACAAAGGCCGACACCTCATCATCACCGGCACCGGTCATGGACTGGCGAATCATGCGCCACAACAGGCGCTGGTGGATTTGCAGCCACAGCAACATCTGTGCGGCCTTTTCTGCGGTGGTTTTGCCACCAGCATGCTTTTGCGCCTGCTCGGCCAGTACAGCAATATCGGCAGCGCCGCTGGCCAGTGCCTGCAGGCTGTCGAGGCTGTGACGGAACAAGGTGGCCACATCGGCCTGGTGATACGCCAGCGCCAGCAGCGGATTATCACTGGCCAGCGCCAGCAGCTGGCGGCGTTCATCAGCATTGCTTACCGACAGTGACAGCCACTGGTCTGCAGTCTGGTAATCCGGTTTTATCATGTTCAGTTGCTGGCAGCGCGAGCGGATGGTGGGCAGCAGCCGATGCGGCGCATGACTGGCAAGAAGCAGCACAGTATCACGGCCAGGCTCTTCCAGGCATTTCAGCAAGGCATTGGCCGAGGCCGTATTCATTGCCTCCGCCGGGGTAATCAGCACCAGCCGGCGACCACCCAGCTGGGCCGTCTGCGACAGCTGGTCAATCACGGTACGTATCTGGTCCACCTTGATATGACGGCTGTCCTGCGGGCTGACCTGCTGAAAATCCGGATGTGAACCGGCGGCAAACAACAGGCAGGATTTGCACTCGCCACAGGGATAATCACCGTCAGCACGGCATAACAGCCTGGCGGCCAGCCCCTGCAGGAAAACATGTTTGCCGATGCCCGGCTCACCGGACACCAGCAGCGCATGCGGCAATTTGCCGTCACGCTCAACCTGCAGTATCTGCTGCCACTGGCCGAGCTGCCACGGATACGGCATCCAGTCACTCATTGTGCCAGCCCTCCACCATAAGCTGCAGTTGTGCGGCAATATCTGCCTGCACGGCTGCCAGCGGCTGGCTGGCATCAATGATGCTGTAATGTTCAGGCATTTGCCGGGCGCGTTGCAGATAACTGTCCCGCACCCGCTGATGAAAATCGGCCTGCTCGGCCTCCATACGATCCAGTGCGGCACGCTGCCTGGCCCGCGCCTGGCCAATCGCGACCGGCGCATCCAGCAGCAATACCCTGTCGGGTCGCAGGCTACCCTGCACAAGCTGCTCCAGTGCGGCGATACTCTGCTTGTCCAGCTGGCGGCCGCCACCCTGGTAAGCATAGGTAGCGTCGGTAAAACGGTCACACAGCATCCACCGGCCCTGTTCCAGCGCAGGCAGGATACGCTGTTGCAAATGCTGGGCACGGGCGGCAAAGATCAGCAGCAACTCCGTCATCGCTGCCATCGGTTCGTCATGATGCATCAGCACCAGCTCGCGGATACGCTCGGCCAGCGGTGTGCCGCCCGGCTCACGGCTGCACTCCAGCGGCACGCCGCTGTCAGTGAGATAATCACGGACGAACTGCAGGTTGGTGCTTTTGCCGACCCCCTCTCCGCCTTCCAGAACAATAAATCGTCCGCGCTTGCTCATGGTGCCGGTGTCGAGCGGTAGTCGCCGGGCCGTGACAGCTGGTAACGGCGCACGGCCTCGTTATGTTCAGGCAGGGTTGCGGAAAAATGGTGGTAGCCATCACCTTTGCCAACAAAATACAGCTTGTCATTCAGCAGCGGGTTGGCGGCTGCCTGCAAGGATGCCTGGCCCGGCAAGGCAATCGGTGTCGGCGGCATGCCATGACGGGTATACGTGTTGTAAGGGGTTGGCCGCAACAGGTCGGCACGGCCGATTCTGCCCTGATAACGCTCACCCATGCCGTAAATCACGGTCGGGTCGGTCTGCAGGCGCATGCCGCGATTCAGGCGCTGGACAAACACACCGGCGATTTGTTCACGTTCTTCATCCACGGCCGTCTCTTTTTCGATAATGGAAGCCATGATCAGCAGGTCGTAGGGTGTCTTGTACGGCAAGGACTTGCCTTGCGCTTGCTGCCAGGCAGCGGCCAGCTCCTGCTGCTGGCGCTGGTAGGCACGTTCGAGAATATCGCGATCCCGTGTGCCCTTGATATAGCGGTAGGTGGACGGGAAAAACAGCCCTTCACTGTGGCGATAGGACGGATCGGCGTTGACTGCACGCAGGATTGCCGCATGATCATCAGGCGCCAGCGTGGCAACAATGCCATGGGCCGAGTGCAGTGCCCGGATGGCATCGGCAGTCGTCCAGCCTTCGATCAGCGTCACCGGGTAGTCAATCACCCGCGCATTGACGATGTCATCCAGTAATTCAAGCGGTGACATGCCAGGCCGGATACGGTATTCCCCCGCCTTCAGCTGTCTGCCCATATCAAACAGGCGTGCATACCAGATCCACAGTGTCGGGTATTCCAGTACGCCCTGCTGTTGCAGCTTGCCGGCCACCTTGTAAACCGTATCGCCATATAACACCTCCACCTGTTGTTCACTGGCCAGTGCCAGCGGGCTGGACAGGTATTTCAGTGACAGGCCGGCGGACAGCATGGTGAAAAAAATGGCGGCAATCAGGGCAAGCAGGAATTTCTGTTTCATGGCATTAACTGGCGTTGCTGAAGCTGTTGTTGTAATTGTCGTGTGACCGGCCCGATGGCAAACCGGGTCTTGTCGACCGCAATCACCGGCACAATACCAATCATCGCATTGCTGATAAACACCTCGGCGAATTCGGTCATGCGCACAATGTCGGCGTTGTAGCACGGCATGTCAATGGCCGGCGCCAGTTCATCCATGATCACCTGGCGCATCACCCCGGCTACACCGGCCCCGTCAATGGACGGCGTCACCAGCTCATTATTGCGACTGACCGCAAACAGGTTGCTCATTGTGCCTTCAATATAATGGCCGCGCTGGTCACGCATAAAACCTTCATAACAGTCACTGTCAACCAGCTCCTGGCGGGCCTTGATCTGGTCCAGCCGGTTCAGGTGCTTGATGCCGGCCAGGGCAGGCTGCTCGGACAGGCGCCACTGGCAGCTGGCGGTTTTCACCCCCTGCTGTTGCAGCAGGCGACTCAGGCCTGCGTCATAGGGCAACAGGTGCATGATGCGATTGGGGCTGGATTTGGGTGGCGGGGTATAACCGGAATCGGAGTTACCACGGGTGACAATGTATTTCAGGCGCCACACCGGCTGGACGGTACGGGCTGCCACCGCCTGGGCAGCAGCGATATCCGCCCTGACGGTATCCACATCAATGGCAATGCCGAGACGACCGGCACCGGCCTGCAGACGGGCCAGGTGATAGTCCAGTAACGGAATGCTGTCGCGGCCGATACGGATGGTTTCGAACAATCCGTCACCAAAAGCCAGACCGCGGTCAAAAACCGAAATCTCGGCCTGTGGCCGGCCATTGACCCAGGTGTGTTTACTGGCACTCATCGGTCAATGCTACCGGTGGCTGTGGCAGCGTCAGGCAATACGACTGAACAGCAGGCTGCCGTTGGTACCACCAAAACCAAACGAGTTGGACAGGGCATGATCAATACGCATTGGCTGGGCGGTATTGGGCACATAGTTCAGCGTACAGCCCTCATCCGGATTGGCCAGATTGATTGTCGGTGGCGCCACCTGGTCACGGATGGCCAGCACGGTGAATACGGCTTCCAGCGCACCGGCAGCACCCAGCGCATGACCGGTCATGGACTTGGTTGAGCTGACCGCCACCTTGTCCGCGGCACTGCCCATCACTGCCTGGACGGCCTTGGTTTCCGCCACATCACCGGCCTTGGTGGAGGTGCCGTGGGCATTGATATAATGCAGCTGGTCGGCGTTCAGGCCGGCATTCTGCAGGGCATTACGCATCGCATCACGGGCGCCGTCACCGTTTTCCGGTGGTGATGTCATATGATAGGCATCGTCACTCATGCCAAAGCCGGTCAACTCGGCATAGATTTTGGCGCCGCGTTTTTTGGCCTGTTCGTATTCTTCCAGTACCAGCACCGCTGCACCGTCACCCAGCACAAACCCGTCACGGTCACGATCCCAGGGCCGGCTGGCCGCCAGCGGATCGTCATTGCGCTGGGACAAGGCACGGGCCGCACAAAAACCGCCGAGACCCACCGGGGTGGTCGCTTTTTCCGCACCGCCGGCCAGCATGATATCGGCATCGCCATACTGGATCATGCGCGCCGCCACGCCGATATTGTGGGTAGCTGTCGTACAGGCGGTAGTAATGGCAATATTCGGGCCTTTCATGCCATACATAATGGCCAGGTTGCCGGCAATCATGTTGATGATGGAACCCGGTACAAAAAACGGTGAAATCCGGCGTGGTCCGCGCTCGATGATGGTCATCTTGCAATCCTCGATGGCCTGCAGGCCACCGATCCCGGAACCGATTGCGACACCGGCACGATGGGCGTTATCCGCCGTGATCTCCACGCCGGCATCACGCATCGCCTGCACGCCGGCAGCAATGCCATACTGGATAAACAGATCCATCTTGCGGGCATCCTTTTCCGGAAAATACTGGCTGACATCAAAATCCTTAACCATGCCGGCAAATCGTGTGCTGTAGGCTGAGGTATCAAAGTGCTCAATCATGCCGATGCCGCTCTGGCCATTCAAAATGGCCTGCCATGCCGCTTCGACCGAATTACCTACTGGCGACAACAAACCCAATCCGGTTACAACCACTCGTCGTTTTGACACGAATACCTCCACAATCCTGCTACCAAACACCTGCCGGCCCGGCCGGCCATACTGTCACGCCATACAAAAAAAAAGCCGCTCTATGATACATAGAAACGGCCTTTCTGGCATTGAATGAAACTACAAAATCAGCTCAGGTGCTCGTTGATGTAGTTGATGGCCAGCTGGACAGTAGTGATCTTCTCGGCTTCTTCATCCGGAATCTCGGTTTCAAATTCCTCTTCCAAAGCCATAACCAGCTCGACAGTATCTAACGAATCAGCACCCAAGTCTTCAACGAAAGAAGCGTCTGCTTTTACATCTTCTTCTTTTACGCCAAGTTGCTCTGCAACAATTTTTTTGACGCGTTCTTCAATGCTACTCATGTTCCCGTAAACTCCTAGTGATTTATCGACTGGTGCAGTCTTCGACTGCGTTAAGGTTGTTTGAGCACAACAAAACAGTGCGCGCATTGTACTCTGTTTTCAGCATGGGTAACAACTTTTCCTGTTGATTCCGTTAAAAAAACTTCATCAACGAAAAAACCACTGACAAAACAGCCTGTTAGACCATGTACATGCCACCATTAACATGCAGTGTGGCGCCGGAAATATAGGCTGCATCATCACTGGCCAGAAACGCCACCGCACCGGCAATTTCGCTGGCTGCGCCCAGGCGACCCAGCGGGATCTTGTCCAGCAGCGCCGCCTTGTGTTCGTCGGCCAGTTCGCGGGTCATGTCGGTATCAATAAAGCCCGGTGCAACGCTGTTGACGGTGATGGCACGCGAACCCAGCTCGGCAGCCAGGGCTCGCGAAAAACCCTCGGCGCCCGCCTTGGTGGCCGAATAATTCGCCTGGCCAGGGTTGCCCATCGAACCCACCACCGAGCTGATATTGATAATGCGTCCCCAGCGTGCCTTGGTCATGCCCTTGATACAGGCCTTGCTGACCGTGAACAGTGCGTTCAGGTTGGTGTTGACAACATCCATCCATTCCTCTTCCTTCATACGCAGGAACAGATTGTCGCGGGTAATGCCGGCATTGTTGACCAGCACCAGCGGCGCACCATACTGCTCGGTGATTGCCTTGACCACCGCCTGCACTGCATCAGCATCGGTGACATTCAGCTTCATGCCACAACCCTCAATACCGCCAGCCGCAAAACGCTCGCTGATTGCCGCAGCCCCGCTGTCGCTGGTGGCGGTGCCGACAACAAGATAGCCGTCACGCCCGAGGCGATCAGCAATCGCCTGGCCTATACCCCGACTGGCACCGGTTACCAGCGCCACTTTTTTGTCATTACTCATACCGTCTCCTTGCTATTGGTGACACTGGCCAGCGCTTCGGCCAGTGCCTCTTTTTCTTCAATGGCAAAACAATTGAGCGGCTTGTGGATACGCTTGTTCAAGCCACTCAGCACCTTGCCGGGCCCACACTCTATCGTAGTCGAGACACCCGCCTCGACCATGTTCTGCACACAGGACACCCAGCGAACCGGGCTGTAAATCTGTTCAACCAGCAAGGCGCGGATTTTTTCCGGATCACTCTCGGTTTGCGCATGCACATTATGCACGACCGGTATGGCAGGCTGCCGGATTGTCACACTGGCCAGCTGCTCAGCCAGTCGCTCCCCTGCCGGACGCATCAAATCGGTATGGAAAGGTGCGCTGACCGGCAATGGCATGGCCCGCTTGGCGCCGGCCTCTTTCAAGCTGTCAATGGCACGCTCAACGGCAGCAGCTGTACCGGCGATCACCACCTGGCCCGGCGAGTTATAGTTCACCGCCTGCACACAATCACCGGCAGCAACTTGCTGGCAAATCTGGTTAATCAGCTCGTCATCAAGGCCAATGATCGCCGCCATTGCCCCTTCACCGACCGGTACAGCCGTCTGCATAAAACGGCCGCGCGCCTCAACCAGCCGCACCGCATCGGCAAAATCCAGCGCCCCGGCGCACACCAGTGCACTGAATTCACCCAGGCTATGGCCTGCCATCAGCGCCGGCAGTACACCGCCCTGCAAACGCCACAGGCGCCACAGCGCAACCGATGCCGTCAGCAGCAGCGGCTGGGTTTTTTCCGTCAGGTTAATGGTTTCCTGCTCGCCATTTTGCACCAGATCCCACATATCATAAGCCAGCGCATCGGACGCCTCGGCAAACACATCCTGGATCAACGGGTTGTCAGCGGCCATGCCTGCCAGCATGCCAATCTTCTGTGAGCCCTGACCAGGAAAAACAAACGCCAATGTTGAATCAATCATGCTGTATCACCTTGTTGATTAGGCTTCGAGAAAACCTGTACAAGCTTTTGAATCATATTACTTTCCATCAATTGATGGGCCTGTCCAAGCGCATGATAGAATGCCTTGGCATCGGCATGACCATGGCTTTTTACCACCACGCCCTGCAAACCCAGCAAGCTGGCGCCATTAAATACCCGGGGGTCAATGCTGTTTTTCACCCGGTACAGCGCCGGCCAGGCAAACAGTGACAGGCAACGGGAAATCCAGTCCGCCCGCACTTCCTGGCGAATTTTCTGCAGGATATAACTGGCCACACCCTCGGACGCTTTCAGCGCGATATTGCCGACAAAACCGTCACAAACAATAATATCGGCTACCGCCTCAAACATGCGGTGCCCTTCCACATAACCAATGTAATTGATGCGCTCATGCTCGGTCAGCAAACGGGCCGCCTCACGCACCTGGCTGTTGCCCTTGATCGCTTCCTCACCATTATTCAGCAGCGCCACGGTCGGCAGCGGCTTTCTTTCCAGCAGCGACACCATCACACTGGCCATCAGCGCAAACTGCAGCAGGTGCTCGGCTTCACAATCGACATTGGCTCCCATATCCAGCAGGTAACTGTGGCCGTACAGCGAAGGCAAGGCGCCACAGATCGCCGGGCGATCAATACCATCAATGGTCCGCAGCAGGTATTTACTGATTGCCATCAGCGCACCGGTATTACCGGCACTGAGGCAGGCACCCGCCTCACCGTTGCGTACCAGCTCGACTGCCAGATGAATGGACGAACGTTTCTTGTGGCGCAGGGCGGCCACCGGGGATTCGTGCATGGCAATCACGTCGTCAGTATGCACAATGCTGACATTCTGACGTACGCTATTGTCAAGAAGTGGGGCTATCTCACTGCGATCGCCGACCAGGTAGGCAAACAGCTCTGGATGCTGGCGAAGATAACGCAGGCTGGCCGGAACAAGAACACGGGGACCGAAGTCCCCGCTCATGACATCAATGGCAATCGCCCTTGCTGTCATCAGGCCGGTCGATCAGTCTTCTTTACCAGTGTCCACGACCTTGCGGCCACGATAAAAACCATCGGCAGTCACATGATGACGCAGATGAGTCTCACCGCTGGTGCTGTCTACTGACAATGCCTTGGTGGTCAGGGCGTCGTGTGAACGGCGCATGCCACGCTTGGAACGGGTTTTGCGATTTTGCTGTACAGCCATGCTGCTATGCTCCTGTTATTTGCCGGGCTTTAATTGCGCCAGCACACTGAACGGGTTTTCTTTTTTAGCCGATGCAGGAGCCTGCTCCTCACCGGATTGGTAAACTTGTTTGCCGCCACACTGGTCAGGATCATGGTAGCTGGCAAACGGCATTGCCAGCAGCAATTCATCTTCCACAACCTCATTAAGATCCACCAGCTCATCCTCGGCAACAATGAGCGGATCCATTGCCTTGGGCAGGTTACGCGCTTCCGCCTCATCCCAGACAATACCCAGCAACACATCAGAATGGATGGTAATCGGCATCGGCTCCATGCAGCGCTGGCAGACCACCCGGGTAGTGCAACTCACGGTACCCTGCAAATAACGCACGTACTGTTCGTTGACACCCAGCTGCAACTCGGCATCAACCACACCCTGGCCATCAACAATGGCGCCGGCAAAACGTGGCAGCTGCGCAGCATCAAGATGCACACTGAAGTGCGCTTGCCTGCTGGCCAGCTTCCGCAGGTCAGCCTGCTTGGGAAGAGGCTCATCAAACATAGGCGCGCATCATAGTGAGCAGACCGGTTTATGTCAAAAAAATTTGCGTTTCAGCAGCTACTTTTCTAGGGTGCATGGCAATCGCCCCGGCGCCCGGCTCACAAAGGCTTTGCAGCAATGAACACCACAACACTGATTCTCGCCTCCAGCTCCCCCTACCGCCGGCAGCTGCTGGAAAAACTGGGCCTGCCGTTCCGGCAGATCGCTGCCGATATTGACGAACGCCCGCAGGCCGGCGAAACCCCACAGGCCCTGGCCGCACGACTGGCCCGCCAGAAAGCCGAAGCCGTCGCTGCCCGCTTGTCATCACCGGCACTGGTGATTGCGTCCGACCAGCTGGCCGTACTGGACCAGCAAATACTGGGCAAGCCCGGCAACCACCAGCGGGCGACAGAACAGCTCAGCGCCTGCAGCGGCCGCACAGTCAGTTTCCTGACCAGCCTGTGCCTGTGGCAGCACCCCGGTGGCAGCCATCAGCTGGATGTCGTGCCATTTTCGGTGCGTTTCCGCCACTTGTCGGCCCGACACATTGACAACTACCTGCAGCGCGAACAGCCGTATGACTGCGCTGGCAGCTTCAAGGCCGAAGGCCTGGGTATTGCCCTGTTCGAGGAAATGAACGGCAGCGACATCAACAGCCTGGTTGGCCTGCCCCTCATTCGCCTGGTCGACATGCTGGCCACGGCCGGCGTGGACGTGCTGGGGCCTACCTGAGCACCGGCAGACCGGCTGTCATGGACAACTGGCGCGCCATCGCCGCGCCAGCCGATGCGCCCAGCTGTTTCAACAGGCGGTCCAGGGGATTCGGCTGCACACTGTAGTTGACCAGCTCCTCAAAACCGATCACCTCACGGGCAACATGGCCGGGACTACCCAGACCATCAATCAAGCCCAGCGCCAGTGCCTGCTCACCGGACCAGATCAGGCCGGAAAACAATTGCTCATCGTCAGCCAGCCGGTCACCACGCCCCTGCTTTACCCGCTCGATAAACTGCCGGTGGATCACGCCCAGTGACGCCTCCCAGAATGCCCGCTCCTCAGCCTTGAGCGGCTGAAACGGATCAAG
>DATCSZ010000184.1:0-1012 GCA_036568205.1 Pseudomonadales bacterium | reverse complement strand
GGTATCCTGGTGATTGAAATCGGCCTGTTCTCGTCCCTGTCCCTGCTGGCCACCGGGCTGGGTATATTTCTGTTCGGCTGGGCACTGGGCCAGTGGGGGCTGTACCAGGTGTACCGCAGTGCACCGGCGCAAAACAAATTCTACGAACGCATACTCAACCTGGCGCTGCTATGCGGCTGGTTGAGTGCCTCCGGATTTCTGCTATGGATCATCACCGACGACTGGAATTATGTGAACGTTTCCCTGAAGGCGGGTATCTGGCTGTTCCTGTTGCCGGTGCTGTTCACCGTCAGCCATCGCATGCTGCCGTTTTTCAGCAGCAGTGTAATCAGAGATTACAAAATTGTTCAGCCCGGCTGGAGCATCCCGGTGTTCGTCGCCGGCTGTGTCGCTCATCTGTTGCTGGAACTGAATTATCTGCAGCAATGGCTGTTCATCGTCGATTTGCCACTGGCGCTGCTGGCCTGGTATCACAGTATAAGCTGGAAGCTGCTACAAAGTTTTCAGGATCGGCTGCTGGCGGTGCTGCATATTGGCTTCCTGTGGCTGGCCATCGGCATGAGCCTGTACAGTCTGCAAAGTCTGTATCTGCTGTCCAGCGGCGAGCTGATACTGGGCAGGGCACCGCTGCACGCACTCACCATCGGCTTCATCACCTCCATGCTGATCGCCATGGCGTCTCGGGTCAGCCTCGGGCACTCGGGTCGCCAGCTGGTTGCCGACAACATCACCTGGCTGATTTTCCTCGGCCTGCAGGCCGTCGCCATGCTGCGGATACTGGCGGAAATCAACCCGCTCAACAGCCTGCTGGGACTCAGCCTGAATGTCATCGCCGCGTTGTTATGGGTACTGGTGCTGGGCAGCTGGGTGGTGCGTTACGGTCCCATTTACCTGAGCGCCCGCATCGACGGCCGCCCCGGGTGATGGGAAAGCGAAAAGATTTAGTCCGCAAATGAACGCGAATGAACGCAAATAAAAGCGAAATCCTTTAGGTTGTGCGCCGCAGGCGCAC
>DATCSZ010000183.1:0-1352 GCA_036568205.1 Pseudomonadales bacterium | reverse complement strand
CCGGCGCAGGTGGTCGATGATGCCGAGCTGGCACGTCTGGCGCGGTTACTGTTGGCCGAGCTGCCAGCATCGCGGGCCGCCAAGGTGCTGGCGGCCTGGTCGGGCAGGAAAAAGAACGAACTGTATGGTTGGCTGGAGTCGCTTGGCGATTGACAGGTTGACTCAGCCGGCTGAGCGGGCTGCAAATTGGCGGCGCAAATTGCCAATCATGCCAATGCCTGCCAGCACCAGTGCGCCGCTGATCATGCCGACAACAATGCTCAGCAGTACCGGCGTTACCACGCGAGCGCCAGCCTGCAGGACGTTGTCGTCGGCATACAGCATCATCAGGTTATGCTGCAGGTGCTCCAGCCCCGGAAAGCCATGCATGAGGATGCCACCGCCGACGGTGAACATGGCGATGGTGCCGGCCACAGAAAGAAACCTCATCAGCTTGGGCGCAAACAGCAGCAGTCCGCGTCCGGCGGCATTGTAGAGTCGGCTGCCAGTGGCGCGGCCGCGTTCGAGCAAATGCAGGCCGGCATCATCCAGCTTGACGATGCCGGCGACCAGACCATAAACACCAATCGTCATGAGCACGGCAATCGCCACCAGTACTGTTACCTGTTTCATGAACGGCGCCTGCTGAACAGTACCCAGTGTGATGACAATGATTTCCGACGACAGGATAAAGTCGGTACGAATGGCGCCACGAATGCGCTGCTTTTCAAACGCCACCATGTCAACAGCGGAATTGGCCACTGCCTTGAGTTTTTCTGCGTGCTGCTGCTCGACTTCCTGACGATGGAGGAATTTGTGCGCGACTTTTTCGACGCCTTCGTAGCACAGAAACAGTCCGCCGAGCATCAGCAACGGAGTAATTGCCCAGGGCAGCAGCGCGCTGATCAGTAGCGCAGCTGGCACCAGTATTGCCTTATTGATCGCTGAGCCTTTGGCGACCGCCCAGACCACTGGTAATTCGCGCTCGGCGCGCACACCGGATACCTGCTCGGCATTCAGGGCAAGGTCGTCGCCGAGTACACCGGCAGTTTTCTTGGCTGCCACCTTGGTCATCACTGAGATGTCGTCAAGCAGTGTGGCAATATCGTCGATTAATGCCAGCAGGCTGGTTCCGGCCATGAAATACCACCGTGAGATAAGGAGGGCGAAGCATTATGCCTGATGCGTTTGGTTGGCGTAGGCAAAAACACTGTGCCCTGAACCTTGCTGCCGTTACACTGCGCCCGGGGTCGGCCAGGCAGTCGCTGGTGGCGCAAGCCACTGGAGGAAAGTCCGGGCTCCACAGGGCGGAGTGCCAGATAACGTCTGGGGGCCACACTGGTGACGGTGTGGCTACGGAAAGTGCCGCAGAG
>DATCSZ010000182.1:0-2732 GCA_036568205.1 Pseudomonadales bacterium | reverse complement strand
TAGTCAACTTGCCGGCCAGCCAACACTGCGGATTTTTCCTGCTGCTGCAGGGCCCACTGGCGATGCTCATCCAGCTCGCTGCCGGCCAGCCGCCGATCGGCCTGCAAGGCTGCTACAATCGCGGCAGAATACGGGGCATTGCCCAGACCAACGGCCAGGTTACGCAGCCAGCGCTGGTAACCAATGCGGCGAATTGGCGAACCTTCGGTGTGACGCAGAAAGGTCTGCTCATCCCACAGATACAGCTGCAGCAACTCACTGTTGTCCAGCCCGTGACGGGGGCGAAAATCCGGCTCGTTACTGCCCCTGGCAAACTTGTTCCACGGGCACACGATCTGGCAGTCATCGCAGCCAAATACCCGGTTACCCATCAGCGGCCGCAGCGTTTCCGGTATCACCCCTTTCAGCTCAATGGTCAGGTAGGAAATACAGCGTCGCGCATCCAGCTGCCAGGGTCCCGCAAAGGCGCCGGTCGGGCAGACATCCAGACAAGCTGTACAGCTGCCGCAGTGTTTGTCGGCCTGCGGTTTATCCACCGGCAGTGGCAAATCCGTGAGGATTTCACCGAGAAAAAAATAGGAGCCGGCGCGACTGTTGATCAGCATTGTGTTTTTGCCAATCCAGCCCAGCGCGGATTTTTCCGCCAGCGCCCGCTCCAGCACCGGCGCACTGTCAACAAAGGCGCGCTGGCTCAAGCCAGCTTCGGCGGCATCACCAATCCTCGCGGCAATCGCCGCCAGCCGCTTGCGTACCAGCTTGTGGTAATCACGGCCGACGGCATAACGGGCGATGTACGCCTTGTCAGGGGTATCCAGCAATTGCCGCATGGCGGCATCATCATGGTAATAATCCATACGGAAACTGATCGCCCGCAGGCAGCCGGGCTGCAGCTGCGCAGGATCCAGGCGCAGCGCCTCATGGCGTTGCATATAGTCCATTTCGCCGTGATAATGGCTGGCCAGCCAGCGCTGGTAATGCTCGCGGTAGGCATCCACATTAACATCGGTGATGCCAACCTGCTGGAAGCCGGCATCCCGCCCCCACTGCCTGATCTGTTCGGCAAGCGCTGCGTATATATCCGTCATTGAATTGTCTTGGAGTCTTTTATGTTGTGGCCTTCGCAACTGTATACGGCTGAACAGAGTCGCCAGCTCGACGCACTGGCGATTGCCAGCGGCATCGACGGCTATACCCTGATGTGCCGCGCCGGCCGTGCCGCTCTCAATGTGCTGCTGCGCCAATGGGCACTGCCCGAGCATATTCATATCATCTGTGGCACCGGCAACAATGGCGGTGACGGCCTGGTACTGGCGCGGCTGGCCAGGGAACGGCAGCTGCCGGCCACAGTGTACCTGCTTGGCGATCGCAAAAACATCCACAACGACGCACAGAAAGCGCTGATTGATGCCGAAGCCGCCGGGGTAGAGATACGCCCGGCCAGTGGCCGGTTGCCACTCACTGACGGCGTGATTGTTGATGCCCTGCTCGGCACCGGTCTCAACGGCCCGGTGCGTGACGCTGCTGCCGGGCTGATCAACCAGATCAATGCCGCCGGGCTGCCGGTGCTGGCGCTGGACATCCCCTCCGGCCTGTGTGCCAACACCGGCCGGGTGCTTGGCTGTGCGGTTGAAGCCGATCGTACCATTACCTTTATTGCGGCCAAACGCGGCCTGTTCACCGGCCAGGGCAGCCATGTCAGCGGCCTGGTTCTGTTTGATTCCCTGCAAATTCCCGATGCCCTGTATCACCAGGCTGGCGACAGTGTGGCTCATGACACCCTGCACCAACTGCTGGCCAGCCTGCCGGCCCGCCCGCGCGATGCCCACAAGGGGCTGTATGGCCATGTGCTGATTGTCGGCGGCAACCACGGCATGGCCGGTGCTGCAATGATGGCCGCTGAAGCAGCTGCCCGCACCGGCTGTGGCTTGATCTCGATTGCCACCCAGCCGGAACACGTACCGGCGATGCTGGCGCGCCACCCGGAAGTCATGGTACATGGTGTGGTTTCCGGCCAGGAGCTGGACCCGCTGCTGGAAAAACCGTCCGTGATTGTTATCGGCCCCGGCCTTGGCCAGACCCCCTGGTCGGAACAGATGCTGCAAAAAACACTGGCTACCGGCCTGCCACTGGTCGTTGATGCCGATGCCCTGAACATGCTCGCCCAGCAGCGTATCCAGCCTGGCACAGTACGCGACAACTGGATTCTGACGCCGCACCCCGGCGAGGCCGCCCGCCTGCTCGGCTGCAGCACGGCTGACATCAACCATGACCGGTTTGCCGCCGTCGAGGCACTGCAACAGCGTTATGGCGGCATCGCTGTGCTGAAAGGCGCCGGCTCACTGATTCGTTCGGCGCAGCGTACCAGCCTGTGCTCCTACGGCAACCCCGGCATGGCCAGCGGCGGCATGGGCGACCTGCTCAGCGGCCTGATTGCCGGCCTGCTGGCCCAGCACCTGCCAGCGGCACGTGCCGCCAGCCTGGCCGTGGCCCTGCATGCCAGGGCCGCCGACCTGACAGCCGCCGAGTACGGCGAGCATGGCCTGCTCGCCACCGACCTGATCCCCGCCATCCGGTACCTGCTCAATGGCAAGGCATGAGCTGGCATTAGCAGCACTGGATGAATCCGCCATGCTGGCACTGGCTGGCCGGCTGGCAGCCGCCATCAACGGCCGGCTGGTGATTTTTTTGCACGGTGATCTGGGCGCCGGCAAAACCACGTTTTCGCGCGGCCT
>DATCSZ010000181.1:0-1089 GCA_036568205.1 Pseudomonadales bacterium | reverse complement strand
TCCTGCGCAGCCGAACGATTGGCTGCCGTCAGGCTGCCCAGCATCTGCGCCAGTTCATCCCGCCGTCCCGCATCGTTCAGCGCTTCCACCTGTGTCAGTGTTCTGCCGTCAGCCACCTGCTTGCGGACGCAGTAATGCTGGTCGCCATACGCAGCTAATTGAGGCAGGTGTGTCACACATAACACCTGATGCCGCCGCCCCAACAGCCACAGCTTTTCCCCCACCACCATGCCAACCCGACCGCCAATACCCTGGTCAATCTCATCAAAGATGAGCGTGGGCACAGCATCGGCCTCGGTCAGCACCTTTTTCAATGCTAACATCAACCGGGAGGTTTCACCCCCGGAGGCAATCTTGACCAGCGGCTTCAAGCCCTCGCCGGGATTGGGGGCAATCAAAAATTCACAGCGGTCCACCCCATTTTCATCAAAACTTACCGGTTTGCCCGGCATCACTTCAATCCCATTTGCGTCGGGCTCGGTCTGCAAATCCACGGCAAAGCGTGCGCCGCCCATATTTAAATCAGCCAGCTCAACCTCCACCGCCTGCCCCAGTTTGACGGCTGCCTGCTGCCGCAGTACCGAAAGGGTCTGCGCCTGGGCGGTCAGCCGGGCGCGCAGGCCGGTCATCTGGCTCTGCAACTCGGCAATGCGCTCCACTGAATGGGTAATGGTTTCCAACTGCTGGCGGGCCTCAACGGCTCTTGCCAGGGCACCTTCAATGCTGCCGCCATACTTGCGCTTTAGATCATGGATCAGCGCCAGCCGGTCTTCCAGGGCTTCCAATCTGCGGGGGTTGGCTTCAATTTGTTCCAGATAGGCCCGCAGACTGAGCGCCAGGTCGGCCGCATTTTCAGATAACCCCGCCGCCTGCTCAGCCAGTCCGGCCTGGGTTGGGTTCACGCGTTCCAGGGTGTGCAGCAGCTGCACCATCTGGCCCAGCAAATCGGTGATGGCCGCAGCTTCGGGGCTGCCTTCGTCCAGCAGCGTCAGCGCCTGCTGCGCCGCGCTTGCCAGGTTCTCGGCATTCGCCAGCCGGTTGCGTTCCAGGCGCAGTTCATCTTCTTCGCCGGCATGCAGGCGGGCAGAT
>DATCSZ010000180.1:0-5183 GCA_036568205.1 Pseudomonadales bacterium | reverse complement strand
CCATGCCGCAGCCACGGCATTGGTGCTGACAAAAATCAGGTGCCGGTAATGATCAAGATTGGCAATCTGGCGGCGAATCAACGCGCATTGAGACGCATCCTGCGGCTCCGAAAAAGGCGTAATCGACAACAAGGGCAGGATATCAGTGCGGTAACCTGCTGCCGCCAGTGCCGCTTCCAGCGCCTCATTCTGGCCATCAGGACGGGTCAGCAGCACCCGCCTCATGGCGCGTAAATGGCTGCCAGCAGCTCTCCGGCTCCCTGCGCCAGCAGTTGCTCGGCCACCTCGACACCCAGCGCAGCCGCCTGATCTGCCATCGCCTCGCCACGCGCATGCAGCAATACCTTGCCATCAACCGAACCGACCAGCGCACGCAGCGTCAGCCGCTCACCGTGTAACTCGGCAAAACCGGCAATCGGCACCTGGCAGCCGCCTTCCAGCCGGGTATTCATCGCCCGCTCGGCGGTGACACAAAGGGTGGTCTCCGCATCGCCCAGCACCGACACCAGTTCGGCCAGCTGTGCATCGCCGCTGCGCAGCTCAATACCCAGCGCCCCCTGGCCACAGGCCGGCAGACAGACGGCATCATCCAGAATCGAGCGTATGCGCTGATCCAGCTGCATACGCAGCAGGCCGGAAACCGCCAGTACAATGGCATCAAACTCACCGGCATCCAGCTTGGCGAGACGGGTCTGCACATTGCCGCGCAGGCTTTTGATGACCAGGTCCGGCCGGTAATGCTGCAACTGGGCCTGGCGGCGCAGACTGGAGGTGCCAACCACTGCGCCCTGCGGCAAGTCGTCCAGTGCCGCATAATGGTTGCTGACAAAGGCATCATACGGGTTTTCGCGCGCCAGGATCGGGCCAAGACACAAGCCGTCCGGGAAAAACATCGGCACGTCTTTCATCGAATGCACGGCGATATCGGCACTGCCATCGAGCAGCAGCTGCTCCAGCTCCTTGACAAACAGGCCCTTGCCACCGATTTTCGACAACGGGCTGTCCAGCAACTGGTCACCACGGGTGGTGATTGGCAGCAGTTTTACCTCCAGTCCCGGATAATGTGCCTGCAAGCGGGATTTGACATGTTCTGCCTGCCACAAGGCAAGCGGACTTTTACGGGTGGCGATGGTAATGGTTTTCATGAATATCCGTTGGCTGGCCCAAAACCGGCCATTATAACCCTTTCAGCCACTGGCGAACATGCGACAACAGCCGGCGACTGACTGCCGGCTTGATGTCAATATCGGCAATGCGCAGCAGGTACTGGCCTTCACGGTTTTTTTCCAGTGCCTCGACATGATCAACCGATACCAGCGCATTGCGGTGCACCCGCTTGAAACGGGCAGGAAATTCGTCTTCCAGGTTCTTCAGGCTTTCATCCAGTATCGCCTCGCCACCGGTGTAATACACCGTCACATACTTGTGTTCGGCCTGCAGCAGCCGGACATCCTCCAGCGGAATCAGCTCGATACGGCCACGCGAGCTGGCCGACAGGTGCTGCCGCCCCTGCTCCTCCGGCTGGCGAACAACCAGCCTGGCCGCCTGCTCCAGCGCTTTTTGCAGTTTTTCCCGGCTTACCGGCTTGAGCAAATAACCGGCCGCCTGCAAATCGAAGGCAGCCAGCGCATGGTCCTCATAGGCGGTGGTAAATACCAGCACGGTTTGCAGTTCCGGCCTGTCCCGCACTGCCTCGGCCACCGCCATGCCATCCATATCCGGCATACGGATATCCAGCAGGGTAATGTCCGGCCGCAGGGCCTCGATCTGCGCCAGCGCCTCCCGGCCATTGCTCGCCTCACCAACACAGTCAAACCCGTCAAGATCATCCAGCATCTTGAACAGACGCTGTCGCGCCAACGATTCATCATCAACAATCAGTACTTTCATGATGCCCCCATTATGCCTGTCCGGCCGCTGTCGTCTCGTATTGCAAATGAACCACAAACCGCTCCCCCTGATCGGTCAGGCTGAGCGACGCAGATTCACCATATAAGCGCTGCATACGCAGGCGGATGTTTTCCACCGCCATACGATTGCCACTGTGGCGTTCACCGCTATCATTGGCCACTGCCTTGCTGTTACAGATCTCAATATGCACCGTGTTACCCTGCTGCCAGCCCCGCACCACAATCATGCCCGGTGCACTGTGGGGCTGAATACCATGATAGATGGCATTTTCCACCAGCGGCTGCAGGCTTAACGCGGGGATAGGCACCTTGTCGGCTTGCAGCCCGCTAAAATCACTGCGCCAGCCAAGCCTGTCACCCAGCCGCTGCTGCTCGATTGCCAGGTAGCACTGGCACAAATGCCATTCCTCGGCCACGGTGGTTTCCAGCTGATCCTCTCGCAGACTGGCTCGCAACAGCTCACACAAATCCTCGACCATTTTTTCCGCCTTGTCCGGCGCGATACTGATCAGGCTGGCAATACTGTTCATGGTATTGAACAGGAAGTGGGGACGGATACGCGCCTGCAACGCGGCCAGACTGGCCTGCAGCACCGCTTTTTCGCGCTCCAGCGATTGCTGCTGCACATACAGGTAACGCAAGGCAATGCCGGCAACAATCGCGCTCAGCAGAACGTTGCGCAGCACAAACTCAAGCGAAAAATGATGCCCCAGCCGGGTCAGCTGCCACTCGACCAGCAGCCCCAGCAACAGGGCTACCAGCAACAGGCCGGCATAGGCCAGGGTCACCGCCAGATACTTGCTGATATGTGACAGGAAATCCCGCAGCCGGCACAGCACAATCGCACTGAGCATTGCCTGCCACTGCATGTACAAGGTCACCTGGCCAAAATAGGCCCAGTCAAAATAAAAGCCGTGCCGGAACACAACAAACGCCACCACCAGCAGCTGGGTGGCAATCAGCAGTACAAACAGTGACTGGTACTCACACAGGTTGGGCAGCAGCAGACCGGTGGCAGGAGCAGGCACGGGCTTTTTGTTGGCTGGCATAGCTTTGCTTTTATTATTCAACGATAATGGCCGCCCACAGGCTGGCGGCCGACATTACAACAGTGTAATGCATTTCCGGAGCCGGAAACACTGCCCGACACAGCAACGCGACAAGAAACAGCACAGGTTAACCAATCATGAGCAAAAAAACCGAATCCAGCATCTGGGGTGGCCGTTTTTCCGAAGCGACCGATGCATTCGTTGAACGCTTTACTGCCTCTATCGGCTTCGACCAGCGCCTGTTCCGCCATGACATCCAGGGCTCGCTGGCGCATGCCGCGATGCTTAACCGGGCCGGCATCCTCAATGACCAGGAGCTGGCCGACATCCGCCAGGGGCTGGAGGCAATCCGCGAACAGGCCGAGGCCGGCGACATTGACTGGTCGGTAAAGCTTGAAGATGTGCACATGAACATCGAATCGCGCCTGACCGACCGGATTGGCATTACCGGCAAAAAACTGCATACCGGCCGCTCACGCAATGACCAGGTCGCCACCGATATCCGCCTCTACCTGCGCGATGCGATTGACAGCATTGCCGGCGAAATCACCCGCCTGCAACAGGGCCTGGTCAATCTGGCCCGCCAGCACCACGACACCATCATGCCCGGCTTCACCCACCTGCAGACCGCCCAGCCGGTCACCTTTGGCCACCACCTGCTGGCCTGGAACGAAATGCTGGAGCGTGACTACTCACGACTGATCGACTGCCGCCGCCGCATGAACCAGTCACCACTGGGGGCTGCCGCGCTGGCCGGCACCAGCTACGCCATCGACCGCGAGCTGACCGCCAGCCTGCTGGGCTTTGACCGGCCAACCGAAAACTCGCTGGATTCAGTCAGCGACCGCGACTTTGCCATCGAATTCTGCGCCTTTGCCAGCATCTACCTGATGCACCTGTCACGTTTTGCCGAAGAACTGATCCTGTGGACTTCGGCGCAATTCAACTTTATCGACCTGCCGGACCGCTTCTGCACCGGCTCATCGATCATGCCGCAGAAAAAAAACCCGGATGTGCCGGAGCTGGTGCGTGGCAAAAGCGGCCGGGTATTTGGCCACCTGATGGCCCTGCTAACCCTGATGAAAGGCCAGCCACTGGCTTACAACAAGGACAACCAGGAAGACAAGGAACCGCTGTTTGACACAATTGATACCGTCAGCGACTGCAGCAAGGCCTTTGCCGACATGATCCCGGCCATCATTGCCAAAAAAGACATCATGTATGAGGCTGCCCGGCGCGGTTTCTCTACCGCTACCGACCTGGCTGATTACCTGGTGCGCAAGGGCATGCCATTCCGCGATGCCCACGAAGTGGTGGGCGAGGCCGTGGCTCATGGCGTTGCCAGCGGCAAGGACTTGTCGGAAATGACGCTGGCCGAACTGCAGGGATTCTCCGCCATGATTGGCGAGGATGTGTTTGCGGTACTGACGCTGGAAGGCTCGGTGGCTGCCCGCAACCATATCGGTGGCACCGCGCCACAGCAGGTGCTGGCAGCCGCCGCACGTGCCGGCGACAGGCTGGCACAGCGCAGCTGAGTGCTGCCGGCAGGCAATAAAAAAGGCGGATAACCGCCTTTTTTTGTTTCAGGCCACGGCGGCATGCGCCTTGATCATTGCATACAGCTGGTCTTTCAGCAGCAGTCGTTCCTTTTTGCGCTGCTCCAGATAACTGTCGCTGGTGTTTTCCACGCCTTCCTCAATACGATGCACCTCATGATCCACCTGGTGATATTCATCAAACAGTTTGGCAAAGTGGCGGTTATTCATTTTCAGTTCATGGATGGTGTCGCGGTGTTCGGGGAATTCGTGCAGCAGGTCATGTTTTTCGATCGTCATCAGTTATGCTCCTCGGCTGAAAACTGTCTGGTTTACCCACTATACTGCCAGACACCGGCAGCACGTTGATATGCATCAAACCGATGCAACAAAGTCCGCTTGACGGCACCGGCAAGCGATATTTTACACTGCCACCCATCACCCGAGCGGAGACAGACGATGGCCAACCCAGATAACTTCAGCCTGCAGGTCAGCGGCATGCATTGCGCTTCCTGCGCCGGCAAGGTCGAGCGCAGCCTGCAGGCACTGGACGGTGTGGCAAACGCCAGCGTCAACCTGGCAACCGAAACCGCCTATATCGACCTGCTGCCCGGCCAGGACCGGCAGCAACTGGCCGAACTGGCTGCCGATGCCGTGCGCCAGGCCGGTTACCAGCCACGCCTGCAGCC
>DATCSZ010000179.1:0-1263 GCA_036568205.1 Pseudomonadales bacterium | reverse complement strand
ACCAGGGTATTATCGTCGTTGCCTGCCAGCCGGGCCTGCCAGCGCCGGTAGGCGCAACACGCGGCCCAGCCGCTGACCCGCATCATCACTGCCTGCAGATACGCCTGCCTCTGGCCAGCCGCTATGCCCAGTTGTGCCAGCGCCTGTTCAATCTGGTCGCCGGGCGCTTCAGCCAGGCTGCGTGCCTTGGCCGGTATGCGCGGCGCTTTCATCAGCAGGGCAACACTGTGGTCGCAGCTCATGGATTTGCGCCAGCCGGTATATAAATCCTGTTGCTGGTTGACGCGCCAGTCGGCCTGGTCACGGTCAAACCAGGCAGCGCAGAACTGGCCAATCTGGTGGGTAATGGTGTCACACCAGGCCGGTTCGTGGATCAGGTCGCGCCGGGCGTCCAGCGTATCGCATAACAACGGTGCCGGGGTCAGCGTTTTGCTTTCCTGCTGCAGGCCGGCAATCGCATCGGCGGCGTCAATGCCGCTATTGGCTTCAGCGATGGCTTGCTGAAGATGGCCGGGCAAAATGCTGCCTGCCTGCCAGTGTGCGCGGTAATAAGACAGCGGCATGGTCATCGGCGAGCCGGCGATCTGCGCCAATGCGCCGGCTGTGTTTTCAAAGGATTGGCCGATGCGCTGCCAGTACGGGTTGACCGCAATCATGCGGTCCAGCGGCCAGGTCGGCGCAATGCTGTCGCAGGCGGCATTGATGGCCAGCGTGATGCTGTCGCCAGCCAGTGCTTTGATAGACGCGTTCATACCATGCCTCCAGTGTTGCCGTTAGCGGTTGACCCGTGTTTGTGCCTGTTCCGGGCTGAGCTTCGCCGGCCAGAACCGGAACGTGAAGCGGGTAAACGATTCATCCAGGTAAAAACCGTAATAGGCCCACGGAAAAAGCGCTCTTGTCAGCTGGCTCTGCGGTTTAAGCAGCAGCCATATTTGTGCAACATACAGAAAACAGAAGATCACGATCACCCAGGCGAGCAGGGCGGACGACGTTTCCGTGGCCGGTGGCGCGAGCCCTGCAAACAGCAGGTGCCAGACAAAATACAGCTGGGTAATGCCGAACACACGCAACAGGCCGATGGCCAGTTGTGTTGCAGACATGCCCTGTTCCATCCACAGCAGTGGCGCCAGGCCCAGCGCAACAATAACGGCGGCGGCCAGCGGCAGTTGCATGGCCGGCAACAATAATTGCCACACCAGTAGGGAGCTTGCGATAACGGCCCCGCTGAGGGCAAAGCTGGCCAGATACCATACTACCGGCGGG
>DATCSZ010000178.1:0-10120 GCA_036568205.1 Pseudomonadales bacterium | reverse complement strand
CACCCACCCTCAAGTCTCCACAATCCGCACCAGTTCTTCTTTCACCTGCGCAGGCGGGTAGAGTTCGTTCATTGGCCGGCTGGTGCGCGGGTCGATGACGATATGGGCGTGCTGGCGGCCCAGTTCGCGCGGGTCTTCCAGGCCGCAGGAGTGGGCCAGCATTTGCAGTTCTTTTTGCATGTTGCTGACGTATTGTTCCACGCGCCTGGCTTTTACTTTCCAGTCCAGCCCGCGCTGCAGCTTGGGGTTGTGGGTGGTGATGCCGGTCGGGCAGGTGTTTTTGTTGCATTGCAGCGCCTGGATGCAGCCTAACGCAAACATAAAGCCACGGGCGGAGACGATGAAATCAGCCCCCATGCACAGCGCCCAGGCCACGCCGGCCGGGGTGATCATTTTGCCGGAGCAGATAATGCGGATGCGCGGGCGCAGGTTGTATTCGGTCAGTTTGTCCACCAGCAGCGGCAGGCTGCGGTTCAGCGGCAGGCCAACGTAGTCCATCAACGTTTGTGGCGCGGCGCCGGTGCCGCCATCGGCGCTGTCGAGGGTGATAAAATCGGGCGCGCTGTGTTCGCCACGGCGCAGGATTTCCCGGCAGAAGTCATCCAGCCAGCTGTAATCGCCCAACACCAGCTTGAAGCCCACCGGTTTTTCGGTGATGCGGCGGATCTGTTCCACCATGTCCAGCAGGTCGCCAATGCTGTGGATTTCTTCATGTGCGTTCGGGCTGATCGACGCCTGGCCTGCCGGTATGCCGCGGATGTCGGCAATCTCGGCGGTGACTTTTTCGCCCGGCAGCACTCCGCCCTTGCCCGGTTTGGCGCCCTGGCTGAGCTTGATCTCGAACATTTTTACCTGCTGCAGCCGTGCCAGCCGTTCCAGTTTTTCGGCACTGAGCTTGCCGTGTTCATCACGCACGCCGTATTTGGCGGTGCCAATCTGCACCACCAGGTCGCAGCCTGAGCGCAGGTGGTAGGCGGATACCCCGCCCTCGCCGGTATTCATCCAGATGCCGGCGCGCTTTGCCCCTTCGGCCAGCGCCTTCACTGCCGGGCGCGACAGCGCGCCATAACTCATGCCGGAGATATTGAATATCGAGTGGGCCTGGTACGGGTTGCGCACATATCCATCACCGATGATCACTTCGCCACGAAACGGCGCCACACTGTCCTGCACCGGAAACAGGCTGTTCAGGAAAATCACTTCGCCGGCCGGCGACAGGCTGCGGGTGGAACCAAAGGCAATGGTGCGTTCGACGTTTTTGGCGGCGCGGTAAACCCAGGCACGGTCGGCGCGGTTGAACGGCATTTCTTCCCTGTCCATGGCAAAAAAATAGGGCCGGAAAAAATTGCCCAGGTGTTCAAACAGGTAACGGAAACGGCCGATCAGCGGGTAGTTGCGGCGAATGGTGTGACTGGTCTGGAAGCGGTCGACCAGGTAGATGACGGTGAGCCAGATGGCCACACACCACAGCGCAAAAATAAAAAACACCACCACATAGTCGACAAACGACCAGGCGGCCTGCAGCAGGGAAGTCAGCCATTGCATGACGCAAGCTCCACAAAAATAATGCGACAGTGTAGCCGATATGGCCGGCGCTGTTGAACTGTATAGCGTGCCGGCAACACGCTGTGCGGCCGGCCTGGCAGCGCCGCGTTAACGCGGGTCGCCGGCCTGTGGCAACAGCGGCGCCGGCCACCAGGCAGCTGCCAGCAACAGGCTGGTGCCCCACAGTTCCAGAATTTCCTCACCCAGCTGGGCCTGGGCAAAGCTGAGCCCGGTGAACAGTTTTTTGTCGAACGGCCAGCCGATCACATAACACAGGCAGCCGGCCACAGTGAGGTGGAACAGCGGCGAGCGGAACACGGCCTGGCGCTGCGACCACAAAAACGCGGTTTTGCTTAACAAGAACAGCAGCCAGGCGAGATACGGCAGGCCCACCAGCCAGCGCAAGGCCTGCTCGATACGATCCCACAGCTCACGCTCACCAAAGCTTTTGATATCCAGCTCGCGCAGCAAAAAGGCGATGCAGAAAAACACCATAAACACCCGCACATAGCTGTCCAGCCGGCTGTTGCGCCACAGCATGGCATAACGGCCGTGCAGCATCGCCGCCAGCAGCAGGAACAGCACCTGCAGGTTTTCCACCAGGTGGTTGTCGTAGACAATGCTTTCATCCAGCCACCAGCCGGCAAACACCAGCAGGCCGGCCAGCATCAGCAGGCTGGCAAGCAACAGCAGAAAACGTGTATAGGATGCAGTGATACAACGGCAGGACATTGGCAGTACCGGTAAAAAACAATGGCCGGCAGTATAGGGTGGCGGCTGTTGCCAGACAAGCCGGCTCAGTTGCCGCAGGCGGCAAACAGCGCCTTGCTGAGCCGGCTTTGCAGGCTGTGATCCACCATTGGCGGCGGGTAATCGGCACCCTGCGGCTGCTGTGCCCAGCGGTGAATCTGGCGCGGCGCCAGGTGCGCCAGTTCGGGCAGCCAGTGCTTGATATAAACACAGTCGGGGTCGAACTTTTTCTGCTGCAGCCACGGGTTGAAGATGCGGAAATACGGCTGCGCATCACAGCCGGTGGAGGCGGCCCACTGCCAGTTGCCGTTGTTGACGGCCAGGTCGTAATCGGCCAGTCGGTCGGCAAAATACCGCTCGCCCTGGCGCCAGTCGATATGCAAATCCTTGACCAGGAACGAGGCCACCACCATGCGCACCCGGTTGTGCATAAAGCCGCTGGCATTCAGCTCACGCATGCCGGCATCCACCAGCGGAAAGCCGGTGCGCCCGTCACACCAGGCGGCAAACTGCTGTGCATCATTACGCCAGGCTATCGCATCGTAACGCCGCTGGAATGCCCTGTTGGCGGCATAAGGAAAGTGATAGAGCACATGGTGGTAGAAATCGCGCCACACCAGCTGGCGCAGCAGCGGGCTGTCGCTGCCCAGCTGTGCATGGATGGCATGCCAGGCTTCACGTACCGACACAGTGCCGAGCTTCAGCGACAGTGACAGGCGGCTGCTTGCCGCCGCTGCCGGCACATCACGCAAGGCGGCGTAATCGGTGCAGGCGGCCAGCCGCGCCTGCCAGTTGTCGACAGGGGCAGGTGATGGTGATGCCAGCTGCCAGTGTTGTGCCAGCTGGCGGCCATCCAGCGCCTGGCCGGCAACGGCCGGTTGCAGGCCATGCAGCGGGTAACGGGCAAGCGCTTCCACCGCATACTGGCAGGTTTTGCGGTAGAAGGGGGTGAACACGCTGTAGGGCCGGCCATCGTCACGCAGGATCATGCCGGGCGGAAACAGCAGGATATCGTGCTCGCCGTGCAGCGCGACACCCAGCTGCTGCGCCAGGCTGGCCAGTTCACGCTGGCGGCGCCGGCCGGCCGGGCTGTAATCGCAGTTGATATACAGCGCATCAAACGGCTGCTGGCGGGCAAAGGCTGCCAGCGCCGGCTGCAGTTCACCGTACAGCAGGTTCAGGCCGGCAGCCTGGCCGGCCAGGTGCTTATCCAGCTGCTGCAGTGCCTGCCACAGTGCCTGGCGGGCATGCTGGCGTGCCGGCGGCTGGCGGTCAAAACGCGGGTCCACCACAAACAACAGGTACACCTGCCCGGCTTCCTGCAAGGCACGCTGTAGTGCGCGGTTATCCTGCAGGCGCAGGTCGCGGCGCAACAGCACCACGGCGCTGGTGTATTTTTTCATCGGCAACTCCCGGGGCTGGCGTTAATAACCGGACGATGATCAATACGCCGCTATCAGCCCGCTGGATTGGCCTTGGCCAGTTCCTTGAAGACACCGTGTAACATGCCCAGCTCGGTATTGTCCGGCGCCATGCGGGTGAACATGCGGCGCAGGCGCGGCATGGTATGGCGTGATGACAGTTCGTGCAGGTAGCCGGCATCGCGCAGCTGCTGCTCCAGCTGGCCAAAAAACAGCTCCAGCGCCTCGGTGCTGGCCGGTGGCGCCTGGTCCAGGTCAGGCTGTGCAGCGCCCTGCTGCTGGCGCCAGGCCATTTGCAGCTCATAACTCACTACCTGCACGGCGGCGGCCAGGTTCAGCGAGCTGTAATCATCGTGGGTGGGGATATTCAGGTGCCAGCGGCATTTTTGCAGCTCTTCGTTGGTCAGGCCCCTGTCCTCGCGGCCAAACACAATCGCCAGTTCACCATCACCGAGCTCGGCGATGGCCTTTTCTGCCGAGGCGCGGGCATCCAGCAACGGCCATTGCACACTGCGCTGGCGGGCACTGGTGCCGACTACCAGCTGGCAATCGGCGATCGCCTCATCCAGGCTTGCCACCACCTGTGCCTGCTGCACCACATCCTCGGCGTGGGCCGATCGCCAGATCGCCTTCGGGTGCGGAAACAGTTTCGGCTCCACCAGGTACAGGCGGGTCAGGCCCATGTTTTTCATCGCCCGCGCCGCCGCGCCGATATTGCCGGGATGGCTGGTATTGACGAGCACAATGCGTACCCGCTGCAAAGCTGTTGATGCGCCCACAGGGCTTCCTCCGTTGGCCGGACAGGCTGATGCGGCAATTTACGCCACAGCCTGCGTGCAAAAAAAGCCAGATTCTATATAATCGCGGCCTTTGGCTCTATTCCTGATTGATATTCGACGGCAGTTTACTATGCATCCCATGATCAACATTGCGCTTCGCGCAGCACGCAAGGCCGGCGACATCATTGACCGCGCACGGGAAAACCTTGACCAGCTGGAAATCACCAGCAAATCGCCCAGCGACTTTGTCACCGAGGTGGATCGCGCCGCCGAGAAGGAAATTATCTATCACCTGAAAAAGGCCTACCCGGATCACGCCTTTATCTGTGAGGAATCCGGCCTGACCGGTTCTGCCGATGCCGAGTTCCAGTGGCTGATCGACCCGCTCGATGGCACCACCAATTTTGTCCGCGACCTGCCGCACTTTGCCGTTTCCATTGCCTGCCTGCGCAACGGCCGGCCGGAACACGCCGTGGTCTACGATCCGGTACGGCGCGAGGAGTTTACCGCCAGCCGCGGTGGCGGCGCACAAATGAACGGCCGGCGCCTGCGTATCCGCAAAAGCTATACCAAGGAAAATGCCTTGTTTGCCACCGGTATTCCGTTTGCCGGCTGCAGCGAGGCGCAGATGGATGCGTTTTTGTCGGTGGTGAAAAAACTGTCGCCGGGCAGTGCCGGTGTACGCCGCTGCGGCGCTGCGGCACTGGATCTCGCCTATGTGGCGGCCGGCCGTTATGACGCATTCTGGGAAACCGGCCTGCAGCCGTGGGACATGGCTGCCGGTGTATTGCTGGTGCAGGAAGCCGGTGGCCTGGTGGCCGATTACCAGGGCGGCAGCAGCTTCCTCGACAGCGGCCATATCGTCGCCGCGTCACCGAAAGCCTTCAAGCCGGTGCTGCAGACTGTCAACCAGGCCTACGCCAGCCTGCTGTAAACCTGCCGGCTAGTCCGGCAGGCCCAGTATCTGTTTGGCAATAATGTTGTACTGGATCTCGGTGGTGCCGCCGCCGATGGTCTGTACCTTGGAAAACGCCCATTCACGCGTTGCGCGAATTTCCTCCTCAGTGAAACCATCACCGGCCTGCCAGCCCAGCGCCCGGTTGCCCATGATCGCCAGCAACAGCTCAAACTTGTCCTGCAGCGCCAGCGTGGCGGCGCACTTCAGCACCGACGATGCCGCGCCATTGCCGCCGGCCTTCATTTCTGCCACTACCCTGTCACTGGTGGCCTGCACCGCATGCAGCTGCATGCGATTGGCCACCAGCCTGTCACGCAATACCGCATTGGCCAGCCGGCCATCACCTTCACTGCCAAGATAATGGCGGGCCCAGGCCACCATGTCCGGATCAAACGGCTCGCCCAGGTCGCCCTGCCCCATCATGTTGCGCTCGTGCTGCAGCATGCGTTTGGCAATCGCCCAGCCGTGGTTCAGTTCGCCCAGCAGGTTGGCCCCGGGCACCCGCACCTGGTCGAGGAACACTTCACAAAAGTGCGAGCTGCCGCCAATCAGCTCGATAGGCCGGCTGCTGACACCGGGCGAGGCCATGTCAATCAGCAGCACACTGATGCCCTGGTGTTTTGGCGCGTTTACATCGGTACGCACCAGGCAAAACAGGAAGTCGGATTTATTGGCAAACGAGGTCCACACCTTCTGGCCACTGACAATAAAATCGTCACCGTCGGCAACGGCCCGGCACTGCAGGCTGGCCAGGTCAGAACCGGCACCGGGCTCGCTGTAGCCCTGGCACCAGCGGATTTCACCGCGCGCAATCGGCGGCAGCAGACGTGCTTTTTGTTCCTCATTGCCAAATTCCATGATGGTTGGTCCCATCATGTGAATGCCGAGACTCATCATCGGTGGCGGACAGCCCAGCTGCTGCATCAGGCGCTGCAATGCACGTGCCTCGGCCGCCGACAGGCCACCGCCGCCATAGGCACGCGGCCAGGCCGGTGCCAGCCAGCCCTTGTCACGCATCGCTTCAAACCAGCGCCGTGCATCGGCATCAGGGAATGTCTCCTGGCGCCCGCCCCATATGCGCAGCTCCGATGGCAGCGTTACGCCGCGCAGTGACGGCGGGCAATGCTGCTCCAGCCATTGCCGCGTCTCGGCAATAAATTGTGTCTCGTCGCTCATCATACCCCCGGCATGGATTGCCCGAACAAAGCGGCATGTTACACCCCGCCACCACACAGGCACAGATTAAAAAAAAGTCAGAAAAGCCCGGCCGGCAGCCGGTTTTGTAATTGTAAAGGCAACCATGATCGGTTACATTGAGGCGCTTGAAAGCCCCGCCAGATCTGGATTCTGCCGATCATCACCCGGGCCGGGCAATGCCGATCAAGCCAGCAGATACTCAGGAGACCTTCCCATGAAACAACTCGGTAACCAGGACGCCGGTTTTGTTTACAACGAAACACCCACCACGCCGATGCACATTGCCGGCCTTGGCATTTACGACCAGTCAACCGCACCCGGCGGCCGCCTTGGCCACAAGGACATCCTCAAATACGTGCAGGATCGCATCCATATCGCCCCTATTTTCCGTTACAAGTTTGTTGAGGTGCCATTCGGCCTGGACAAACCCTACTGGATTGAAGATCCGGACTTTGATATCGAATTCCATATCCGCCATATCGCCCTGCCGCAGCCCGGCGACTGGCGCCAGCTGTGTATCCTGGTATCGCGGCTGAATTCACGGCCGCTGGATTTCAGCCGTCCGCTGTGGGAAGCCTATGTCATCGAAGGCCTGGACAATATCGAAGGCCTGCCCAAGGGCAGCTTTGCCATCATGGTGAAAGTGCATCACGCGATTGTTGACGGCGCTTCCGGCCAGGCCATTTTTGGCGCCCTGCACGACCTGTCGCCGGACGGCATTGCCAGCGTGCCGGACAAGCCACTGACGGTGGATCGCAACCCGACCGCACTGGAGCTGATTGGCCGCGCGGTACCGAACATGATCAGCCGGCCGGTCAGCCAGACCGCTGCGCTGTATAAAAAAGCCCCCAACCTGATCCGCAACGCGATACGCCTGTACAAGGGCGAGATGAAAAGCGGCGCCAAACTGCGTGTGCCGCAAACCCGCTTTAACTACAATATTTCGCCGCACCGCGTGTTTGAAGGCATCGACTTTGCGCTGGATGACATCAAGTACATCAAGAACACCATCGGCCAGGGCACCACGGTTAACGACGTGATGCTGGATATCGTTGCCGGCGGCATGCGCAAATACCTGGAACACCACAAGGAGCTGCCGGACGAGTCACTGTGCGCAATGCTGCCGCAGGATGTGCGCACGGAAAAAACCCGTGATGATTTCGGCAACCAGGTTGGCGGCATGTTTGCCGACCTGCATACCGACATTGCCGACCCGATAGACCGACTGGTGGCCATTCACCAGAGCACTGACGACGCCAAACGTTTTGCCCAGGAAATGGACACCGCCGCGATTGTGCAGAACTATATGGGTGGTTTCCTCAATCCACGCAGCGGTCGCGCCTTTAACCGGCTGATCCAGAACTCGCGGCTGATGGAACGTTTCGGGCCATTTGCCTGCAACACGCTGATTACCAACGTGCCGGGGCCAAACTTCCCGCTTTACCATGCCGGCGCACGCATGGTGGCCTACTGGGGCATTCCGCCACTGATGGATTGCCTGGGCCTTGGCCATGCCATTTTCAGTTATTGTGGCCGTATCTCACTGTCCGTGATGGCCTGTCGCCAGACCATGCCGGACCCGGGATTCTATGCCAGCTGCCTGCGTGAAGCCTTTGAGGAACTGCATGACGCCGCCAAACGCTACCAAAGCGAAGTCCAAAAAGCGGATGCAGAAAAACCTCAGCGCAAAACTACCCGCCGCCGTGCCGCTTCGTCCAGCAGCAGTGCCAGCCAGCCTGCAGTGACTGACAGCAGTGCCGAGGCAGGCAGTGAGCAGCCGGCCAGTGCCGCGCCACGCAAGCGGGCCACCCGCAAGCGCAGTGCCTCATCGGCTGCCGGTCGCAGCGAGCCGGCAACGGCGGACAGCGAAACGACCGCTTGACATCCTGTCGATTCAGCCTGCAGTAATTCCCTGCTGCAGGCTGTCCCCCCTTTTTTAGCGTTCACCGCTTTTATATAATCAGCCCCCGAATTCATTCTTCCCCGGAGACCGGCCTTTGACTTCCTTTGATATCCACAACGCAGACAACGCCCAGCTGCAGGCCCTGCAACAGCAACTGCAGCAGGCATTTGACCAGCTCAAGGCCGCCGGACTGAACCTTGACCTGACCCGCGGCAAACCCGGCAGCGAGCAGCTGTCACTGAGCAATGCGCTGGACGGCATCCTGGCCGGCAATTACACCAGCGACAGCGGCACCGATACCCGCAACTACGGTGGCCTTGATGGCCTGCCGGAATGCAAGGCGATGTTTGCCGACATCATGCAGGTTACAGCGGAAGAAATACTGATCGGCGGCAACTCCAGCCTGACCCTGATGTACCAGGCGGTGCTGTTTGCCTGGCTGTTTGGCTACGGTGACAAGGCAAAGGCATGGAAAGACGACGGCAAGACCAGCTTCCTGTGCCCGGTGCCCGGTTACGACCGCCACTTTGCTATTTGCGAAGCCTTCGGCATCAACATGATCAGCGTGCCAATGAATGAACACGGGCCGGACATGGATAGCGTGGAAAAACTGCTGCGCGAGGACAAATCCATCAAGGGCATGTGGTGTGTGCCGCGTTTTTCCAACCCCAGCGGCATTGTCTACAGTGACGAAACGGTAGACCGCATTGCCCGTCTGGGCCAGATCGCCGCCAGCAACTTCCGGGTGTTCTGGGACAATGCCTACGCCATCCACAGTTTTACCAGTGACGCACCGGCGCTGGCGCCGATCATGGATGCCTGCCGCCGCCACGGCACCGAGGACAGCGTGTTGCAGTTCGGCTCCACCTCCAAGGTGACATTTGCCGGTGCCGGCCTGGCCTATATGGCGGCTTCCAAAGCCAACCTGGCTGCATTTGGCAAGCATCTTGGCATGTCATCCATTGGCCCTGACAAAATCAATCAGCTGCGTCACCTGCGTTTTTTCAACGGCCATACCAGCTTTGCTGAACATATGAAAAAACACGCAGCCTTGCTGAAACCCCGCTTTGATATTGTGCTGGACAAACTGGCCGGCCACTTCAGCAACAGCGATGCGCTGCAGTGGACCGTTCCCGAGGGCGGCTATTTTGTTTCGGTAGACACCCGGCCTGGCCTGGCCAAACGGGTAGTGGCACTGGCCGGCGAGCTTGGTGTCAAGCTGACACCGGCAGGCGCCACTTTCCCCTACGGCAAGGATCCGCAAGACAGCAACATCCGCATCGCGCCGAGCTTTCCGTCACTGGCGGATATCGACAAGGCCATGGATGTGTTTGTACTGTGCGTGAAGCTGGCCACGGTGGAACAGGCGCTGGCCTGAGATCGGTGTACGCCTGCCGGCAACGTGACGGCAGGCGTATTGTTAACGGTTTTTTCCTGCCGCAAGCAGCTGTCTTGCCGCTAGCCTACAGTAGCCACGCTGCGCAAAATCAGCTGCACCAGCGCCGGCTGGCGTGTTACCCCGGTTTTCGAGAATGTCGCACTGAGGTGCGACTTGGCGGTATTGCGG
>DATCSZ010000177.1:0-2736 GCA_036568205.1 Pseudomonadales bacterium | reverse complement strand
GCCGGCGCCTGCGGGTGTTTTGCAGCAATGACTATCTTGGGCTGGCCAATCACCCGCGCCTGATTGAGGCCATGCAGCAGACGGCCGGTGCTTATGGCGCGGGCAGTGGCGCGTCGCACCTGGTCTGTGGCCATAGCCGTGTGCATCATCAGCTGGAAGAGGCGTTTGCCGAGGCCACCGGTCGCGACCGTGCCTTGTTGTTTTCCACCGGTTACATGGCCAATCTGGCGGTGCTGACTGCCTTGCTGGATCATCACGATGCGGTGTTTGAAGACAAATGGAATCATGCTTCGCTGATTGATGGCGGGCTGATGTCGGGTGCCCGTTTCCAGCGTTTTCTGCACAATGACATGGCCAGCCTGCAGGGCAAGCTGGAAAAAAGCCAGGCGCGGCGCAAGCTGGTTTGTGTGGACGGTGTGTTCAGCATGGACGGCGACAAGGCCGATCTGCGGTCACTGGCCGCGCTTGCGGCACAGCATGACGCCTTGCTGATGGTCGATGATGCCCACGGCATCGGCGTGCTGGGGCCGAATGGCATGGGCATGTGTGACGAGCTGGGCCTGGGCCAGCAGCAGGTGCCGGTGTTGATGTGCACGCTGGGCAAGGCGCTGGGCAGTTTTGGTGCGATGGTTGCCGGCCCGGCATTGCTGATCGAGACGCTGATCCAGTTTGCCCGCCCCTACATTTATACCACCGCCCTGCCGCCGGCCGTGGCGGCCGCCAGCCTGGCGGCATTGCAACTGGTCGATGAGGAACGCTGGCGGCGCCAGCTGTTGGCCGGGCACATCCGTTATTTTCGCCAGCAGGCCGCTGATGCCGGCCTGCCACTGATGCCATCAGAAACCGCGATCCAGCCATTGCTGGTCGGTGATGACGGCCAGGCGCTGGCCTGGCAGACCCGCCTGCGCGACAAGGGTTTCTGGATCAGTGCCATCCGCCCTCCCACCGTGCCGCGCGGCACGGCGCGGCTGCGCATTACGCTCAGCGCCGCGCACAGCCGTGAGGATATCGACGCCTTGCTGCAGGCACTGGATGAAACCCGCCGCCAGATGGATGCCGCATGAGCTGGCAACTGACCCGTTTCAGCGAGGCCTATGCCATCAACCACCGTGCGCAAACACCGTGTGTGCTGATCGCCGGCTGGAGCTGCCGCAGTGATATTTTTGAATGGTTGTGGCCTGGCCTGGCCCAGCATTTTGTTGTCTACAGCGCCGATGCTGACCAGCTGCCGGCCGATATCAACCAGTGGGCGGATGAGCTGGCTGCCAGCCTGCAGCAACAGCTGGGCCGGCCGGCACTGCTGATCGGCTGGTCATTGGGCGGTAACCTGGCGCTGGCACTGGCGGCGCGGCATCCGCAGCAGGTTGCCGGTCTGTGCCTGATGGCCAGCAACCCCTGTTTTGTTGCCGGTGATGACTGGCCCGGCATTGCCGCAGCACAGCTGGCGGCCTTTCAACAGGGCATAGCCGCTGATAGCGATAAAACCCTGCGCCGGTTTGACCTGTTACAAAGCCAGGGTGATGTCGCGCAGGCACCCCTGCGGCGGGCGCTGGCCGATTACCGTGCCCGGCAGCGTGACTGGACAGCCGCGGATTTGCAGCAGGGCCTGGCGCTGCTGGCCAGCGTCGACCAGCGGGCGCAGCTGGCCAGCCTGGCCATGCCGGTGCTGTGCTGTCTGGGACGACACGACCGGCTGGTGCCGGTCGTGCTGGCCGATGCACTGGCAGCGCAGTCGCCACAGGTGCGGGTCGAGGTGCTGGAAGACAGCGCCCACCTGCCATTCTTAAGCCAGCCGGACGCCTGCTTTGCCGCCTTGCTGGGGCATTTTGACAGCGCCGCTGACCGGCGCGAAAAACAGCGTATTGCCAGTGCCTTCAGTGCGGCGGCGACCGGTTACGACAAGGCTGCCGGCCTGCAGCAGTGGACTGCCGGCGAATTGCTGCGCCGCTGCCCGCCGCTGGCCGGCCGTCAGGTGCTGGATGCCGGTTGTGGCACCGGCCAGTGGACAGCAAGGCTGGCGGATGCCGGTGCCCGGGTGATCGGCCTGGACCTGGCGGCAGGCATGCTGCAGTTTGCCCGTGCCCATCATGCCGGAGCGCAGGCCTGGCTGCTAGCCGATAGTGAGGACCTGCCGCTGGCTGACGCCTCGCTGGATGTTATTTTTTCCAGCCTGGCGGTGCAATGGAGCCAGCACCCGACAGCACTGTTGCAGGAGTGGCGCCGGGTACTGAAGCCGGGCGGGCGGATCTGCCTGGCAACACTGGGGCCGGCCAGCCTGCAGCAATTGCGCGACAGCTTTGCCGGACTGGATCAGTACCAGCACGTTAACCGGTTTTTCAGTGCCGATGACTGGCAGCAGTTTGCCGCTGCGGCAAAACTGGATGTGTCTGGCTGTGACGAGCGCCAGCGCACGGTATATTACCCGGACCTGAAAAGCCTGCTGCAGTCGCTGAAGGCGATTGGTGCCCATACCGTGCTGCAGCACGGCCGGCCGGGGCTGATGGGCAAGCGTCGCTGGCAGCAGCTGCAACAGGCTTATGAGCATTACCGCGAGGCAGATGGCCTGCCGCTTGCCTACCAGCTGATCTTTATGGAGCTGCAGCGTGAAAAATAGTTTTTTTGTCACCGGCACTGATACCGATGCCGGCAAAACCCTGGTGTGTGAAGCCCTGTTGCACAAGGCTGCCGCCGGCGGACTGCGCGCGTTTGGCCTGAAACCGCTGGCAGCCGGTGCCG
>DATCSZ010000176.1:0-8006 GCA_036568205.1 Pseudomonadales bacterium | reverse complement strand
CACAAAATACGGCTGGTCGCGGCGGGCAATGCGTAACACAAGTGGCCCTTCCATCTGTAACCACCAGCTGCCGCCGGCCTCCGTTACCGTCAGCAAGCGCCCCTGCACGTGCACAAAACCGGCCTGATCCGGCGTCAGCCCGGCAACCGGTGTGGCCGGCTGACGCCAGACCCCAAATCCCGACTGGCGGGCCCGCTCTGCCTCGCGCAGCTGGCAATCCAGCAACGCCAGATTGGGCGGTATTGCCACCGGATACCCCAACCCGTCACGCAACAGCAGGCCAGCCACATTACGCCCGTCAGGCAAAAACAGATGAGCCAGCCGGCGCCCATAATGATCCTGCAGCTGCACATCAAACTGCAATCGCAGCTGCTGGTGCAGCACCAGCGCCGCAAGGCGCTGGCGAGCCCTGTCGGCCAGCGCTTGTCCACCCAGCTCCGGCGTATTGATACCGATCAGCCGGATGCGCTCACCCTGTGTCGTTGCCAGCGTATCGCCATCAATCACACGCGCCACTTGCCGCACCGGCAGGGCCTCCAGCGCTGCGGGCGGCAGCTGGCATTCGGCCACTGCCAGCTGAACACACAGCAGCACAGATGCAAAAAAGGCACGACCGCAATGCGACCATGCCTTTTCTGTCAGTCTGTTCAACAACGGTTTATTTGTTGATGCGACGCGCACCAAAACGCTTGTTGAAACGGTCAACACGACCACCGGTAGATGCTTCTTTCTGCTTGCCGGTATAGAACGGGTGACACTCGGAACAGACATCCAGATGAATGTCCCGGCACAGGGTTGAACGGGTCTTGATCACGTTGCCGCAACTGCATGTGGCAGTGATCTCGTCATACTTTGGATGAATCTCAGCTTTCATGGTTTTACCTGCTAAATAATGCCATACCGCCACCTGGTCACACGCCGCCAGGCACCGCATAGTCGAAACGGGCCGCAAACTATAGCGACCTGCCCGATCCCAGGCAAGCCTTTTGTAAAATTATTGTCTGCCACTTTCGCCTGCATGCTATCATCGCCGCCATGACGCATCCCCCCCCCCAGATTCTGGAAGTGGCCATACCCTCGCCGCTGCGACGCCGGTTTGACTACCTGCCACCGGCCGGCTGTGATGACCCGATCGCCATCGGCAGCCGGGTGCAGGTGCCGTTTGCCGGCCAGACGCTGGTGGGTGTGGTGATGGCCTGCAAACCGGGCAGCGAGGTGCCGGCGCCACAACTGAAATCGGCCATCGCCGTACTGGACCGGCTGCCGGTGCTCGACAGCCAGCTGATCGAGCTGATGGCATGGGCCAGTGACTACTACCAACACCCGATTGGTGAATGCATCAGCACCGCACTGCCCAACACATTACGCAAAGGCTTGCCGGTACCCACACTGGAAATCACCTGCTGGCGCGCAGCATCGCTGGCGGATACACAGACACTGCCGGCCCGGGCAACACGCCAGCAACAACTGCTGCAGCATTTGCAGCAACACGGCCCGGCAAGTGAACACCAGCTGCGTCAGCAGGGCTTCTCCCTGCGCCAGTTGCAACAGCTGCATGACCGGCAACTGGCCGAACGTTTTACCGCATCACCGCCGGTCATACGCGAGGTCACTGTACAGCCCGGCAACATCCGCCTGAACGACGAACAGCAGGCGATTTGTGATGAATTCCGCCAGCACCCCGGTGGCTTTGCCACCTTTTTACTGGAGGGCATTACCGGCAGCGGCAAAACCGAAGTCTACCTGCAGCTGATCGCCCATACTCTGGCGCAGGGACGCCAGGCACTGGTGCTGGTGCCGGAAATCGGCCTGACACCACAGACCATTGAACGTTTCCGCCAGCGGTTTGACTGCCCGCTGGCCATTTTCCACTCCAGCCTCAGCGATCGCCAGCGCCTGCAGCACTGGCAACAGGCCCGATCCGGCCAGGCACGCATCATCATTGGCACGCGCTCGGCCTTGTTTACCGCCACCACCGAGCTGGGGCTGATTATTGTGGATGAGGAGCATGACCTGTCCTACAAACAGCAGGACGGACTACGCTATTCAGCCCGCGACATGGCCTGCATGCGCGCCAAGCTGGCCGATGTGCCGGTGGTGCTGGCCAGCGCCACCCCGACACTGGAAAGCCTGCACAATGCACAGACTGGCAAATACCGGCGCTGGCAGCTGACCCGACGGGCCGGTGATGCCGCGCCGCCGGCAATCGACATTATCGACATGCGCCGCCAGCCACTGCACGACGGTATTGCCGAACCGGCACTGCAATCACTGCAGGAATGCCTGGACAAGGGCGAACAGGCACTGCTGTTTATCAACCGGCGCGGTTTTGCCCCGAGCCTGATCTGCCACGACTGCGGCTGGATTGCCCAGTGCCCTGCCTGTGACGCGCGGTTCACCGTACACCAGCAGGCCGGCCAGCTGCGCTGCCATCACTGCAATACCAGCCAGCCGATCCCCCGCCACTGCCCGGAATGCCACAGCCTGTCACTGATTCGCACCGGCGTTGGCACCGAACGCATCGAGCAGGGGCTGCGCAGCCTGTTCCCGGACTACCCGGTGTTCCGTATTGATCGCGACACCACGGCGCGCAAGGGTGCCATGCAGGCCATGCTGGCGCAGATCCACCAGCAGCAGGCAGCCTTGCTGGTCGGCACCCAGATGCTGGCCAAGGGCCATCATTTCCCCAATGTCACGCGGGTACTGATTGTTGATGCCGACCAGTCGCTGGGCGGCACGGATTTCCGGGCGATAGAACGCTTCGGCCAGCTGATCACCCAGGTCACCGGCCGTGCCGGCCGCGCGGACAAACCCGGCCGGGCGCTGATCCAGACCCATTTTCCTGATCACCCGCAACTGGCCCGGCTGGTCAATCGCGGCTACCACAGCTTCGCACTGGACTTGCTGGCTGAACGGCGGCTGTTGCAACTACCGCCGTTCAGCTACCAGGCACTGGTACGCCTGGAGGACAAGGATCCACAGCTGGCCACACAAACCCTGCAAAAGCTGCGCCAGGCAGTGGCCGGCCTGCCCTGTCTGGTCATCGGCCCGTTCCCGGCCAGCCTGCAACGGCGCGCCTGGTATTATCGTTACCAGCTACTGCTGCAGGCCGGCAGCCGGCAGCAGCTGAAGCAGGCCGTGGCGACCCTGATCAACGCGGCGGATGGCATTGTGCGGCCCCACCGCCAGCGCTGGTCGGTGGATATTGATCCGCAAGACATGAGCTGACTTTAACGCCCGCACGGAAGCCGCTACAATAAGCGCCCCATTGGCCCGGCCACCACGCCGCCCGCCCCTAACGAGCACTGTTCATGAAACAACAACTGACCCGCCTGTTTGATTCGGCCCTGCAGCAACTGCAACAACAGGGTGTCATCAGTCACAGCGACAGCCCCTACCGCATCGAGCGCAGCAAAAACCTCGAGCATGGCGACCTGGCCTGCAATATTGCCATGGCGCTGGCCAAGACAGCCGGCATGCCACCACGCCAACTGGCCGAACAGATTATCAACGCACTGCCGGCCAATACCCTGATCAAGCGCTGCGATGTCGCCGGCCCCGGCTTTATCAATATCTTCCTGCATGACAATGCCGCCAGCGCCATCATCAATACCATCCTTGAGCAAGGCAGCCGCTTTGGCTGTAACAACGAGGGCGCCGGCGGCAAGCTGCAAGTGGAATTTGTCTCTGCCAACCCGACCGGCCCGCTGCACGTCGGCCATGGTCGCGGTGCTGCGGTCGGTGACTCACTGTGCCGGCTGCTGCGCGCCTGCGGCTGGGATGTCACCGCCGAGTTTTATTACAATGATGCCGGGCAACAGATCAACAACCTGGCGCTGTCTACCCAGCTACGCTGCAAGGGCATTGGCCCGGATGATGCGCAATGGCCTGAAGACGGTTATCGCGGCGACTATATTGTTGATATTGCCACGGCGTATATGGCCGGTGCGCGGGTGGATGCGACCGACAAGCACGTCACCGGCAAGGCCGATGCCAATGACATTGATGCCATTCGTGAGTTTGCCGTGGCCTGGCTGCGGCGCGAACAGGATCTGGACCTGAAAGCCTTTGCCGTTGATTTTGATGTCTACTTCCTGGAATCCTCACTCTACAGTGACGGCAAGGTGGAACGTTGTGTCGAGCAGCTGGCAAGCAATGGCAAAACCTATGAAAAAGACGGCGCGCTGTGGCTGAAAACCACCGACTACGGTGATGACAAGGATCGGGTGATGCGCAAATCGGATGGCAGCTATACCTACTTTGTGCCGGATGTGGCCTACCACCGGGACAAATGGGAGCGCGGCTTCCGCCAGGTGATCAACGAACAGGGCGCCGACCACCACAGCACCATTACCCGTGTACGCGCCGGCCTGCAGGCCCTGGATATTGGTATTCCCGCTGGCTGGCCCGACTATGTGCTGCACCAGATGGTGATGGTGGTCAAAGGTGGCCAGGAAGTAAAAATCTCCAAACGCGCCGGCAGTTATGTCACGCTGCGCGACCTGATTGACGAAGTCGGTCGTGACGCCACCCGCTATTTCCTGGTCTCGCGCCGGCCCGATGCACAACTGACTTTTGACATCGACCTGGCACTGTCACAAAGCAATGACAACCCGGTGTATTACATCCAGTACGCCCATGCCCGCATTTGCAGCGTGGCACGCAAGCTGGACGAACAACAGCTGGCGTTTTCGCCGGCCAATGCCGATCTTGGCCTGCTGCAGGAAGACGCGGAAAAAACCCTGCTGAAATCACTGGGGCAATACCCCGAGCTGGTCAGCCTGGCTGCCGCCAAGCGTGAGCCGCATATGATCGCCACCTACCTGCACCAGCTGGCCGGCGAATATCACAGCTATTACAACGCCCACAAAATGCTGGTCGACGAAGCGCCGCTGCGCAATGCGCGCATTGCGCTGAGTCTTGCCGTTCGCCAGGTACTGGCCAATGGCATGGACCTGCTCGGCATCACCGCTGTGGAAACCATGTAATGAGTCACGACTTCGCCAAACACAAGAAAAAAAGCGGCAAACGCAGCGGGCCACAGGCGCGCAAGCTACAGCCAGCCGGCGGCCCGCCGGGCTGGCTGTTTTTTGTGCTTGGCGTGGCAGCCACGGTGTTTGTGCAGTTTGCCTACCACAGCCTGCGCGACAACCCGCAGCTGGCCGGCACGCTGGAGCAGGCCAAACAGAACATCACCGCCGAACAGCCGCCTGCTGCCCCGGCCAGGCCGGATATCACGTTTTACAACACCTTGCCGCAAATGCAGGTGGATGTAGCAGTGGAAAGCGTCGCTGAGCGCGGCCAGGAAACCTACAGCCGGGCACTGCAGGCCGGCTCGTTCAAATCGCGTGATGACGCCAACCAGCAGCGTGCCGAAATCATGTTGCTGGGGCTTGAAGCCACCATCGAGTCCCACACCAACAGTAACGGCACCGTCTGGTATCGTGTGATAGTCGGTCCATTCAGCTCCCGCTCGGACCTCAACAAGGCGCGCAATATACTGGTCAGCAACAACATGCCCACCCTGGTTATCAACCGCAACTGAAACAGCGCTTGAAAAACCGGTCATCCACCCCATATCGTTCTGATTAGCGACAGGAGCTGACCAATGGAACAATTTCGAGGCACCACCATTGTCTGCGTGCGCCGCAACGGCATCGTCGCCCTCGGTGGTGATGGCCAGGTATCGATGGGCAACACCGTAATGAAAGGCAATGCCCGCAAGGTGCGCACCCTGTATAACGATCGTGTGCTGGCGGGCTTTGCCGGTGGCACCGCCGATGCCTTCACACTGTTTGAACTGTTTGAAGGACAACTGGAAAAATACCAGGGCCACCTGACCCGTGCCGCCGTGGAACTGGCCAAAATGTGGCGTACCGAGCGCTCGCTGCGCCAACTGGAAGCGCTGCTGATTGTCGCCGACCAGGAAACCTCGCTGGTTATCAGCGGCAACGGTGATGTCATCGAACCGGAAGATCACCTGCTGGCGATTGGCTCCGGCGGTTCCTTTGCCCAGTCAGCCGCCCGTGCACTGATGGACAACACTGACCTGGACGCCGAGCGTATTGTTGCCGAAAGCCTGCGCATTGCCGCCGACATCTGTGTCTATACCAACCACAATCACATTATCAAAACCCTGGCCAGCCAGTAACAAGGTTTGACTATGACCACCATGACACCACGGGAAATTGTCCACGAGCTGGACAAGCATATTATCGGCCAGCAGGATGCCAAGCGCGCGGTTGCGACCGCGCTGCGCAACCGCTGGCGACGCATGCAGCTGGATGACAGCCTGCGTAATGAAATCGCGCCCAAAAACATCCTGATGATCGGCCCCACCGGAGTCGGCAAAACCGAGATCGCCCGCCGCCTGGCCCGCCTGGCCCGGGCGCCGTTTATCAAGGTGGAAGCAACCAAGTTCACCGAAGTCGGCTATGTCGGGCGGGATGTCGAGTCCATCATCCGCGACCTGGCCGATGCCGCCGTCAAACTGCTGCGCGAGGAGGAAACCCGCAAACTGCACAACCGCGCCCAGGATGCTGCCGAAGAGCGTATTCTGGATGTGCTGCTGCCAGCCGCGCGTGATGATGACAGCAGCAAAAATGACTCCGGCACCCGCCAGCTGTTCCGCAAAAAACTGCGTGAAGGGCAGCTGGATGACAAGGAAATCGAGATCCAGCTGGCGGCCACACCGGTTGGCGTGGAAATCATGGCGCCACCAGGCATGGAAGACATGACCAACCAGTTGCAGTCGATGTTTTCCAGCTTTGCCAGCGAACGCAAGAAAACCCGTCGCATGACAGTCAAATCCGCCCTGAAACAGCTGCAGGATGAGGAGGCCGCCAAACTGATCAACGAGGATGAACTGCGCAGCCAGGCGGTCAATGCCGTGGAACAGACCGGCATCGTTTTTATCGACGAAATCGACAAGGTTGCCAAACGCGGCGAAAACAGCGGCACTGATGTGTCACGTGAAGGCGTCCAGCGCGACCTGCTGCCACTGATCGAGGGCTGCACCGTCAGCACCAAATACGGCATGATCCGCACCGATCACATCCTGTTTATTGCCTCCGGCGCCTTCCATCTGGCCAAGCCGTCCGACCTGATTCCGGAGCTGCAGGGCCGGTTGCCCATCCGGGTGGAACTGACAGCATTGCAGCCGGCTGATTTTGTCCGCATCCTGACCGAACCGGATGCCTCACTGACCCGCCAGTACCAGGCCTTGCTTGGCACCGAAGGTGTGGCGCTGGAATTTACTGCAGACGGTATTGCCCGCATCGCCGACATCGCCTGGGAGGTCAATGACCGCACCGAAAACATCGGTGCCCGCCGGCTGCACACGGTGCTGGAACGTCTGCTGGATGACATCTCCTATGAGGCCGATTCGGCCAGCCAGCGCCAGGTAACCATTGATGCCAGCTTTGTCGAACAACGGCTTGGCAATCTGGTACAGGATCACGACCTGTCACGCTTTATCCTGTAATGTCTGCATCCCCTTTGAAATAACGGCAGGCAGGCATCATATTAAGCCCCATGATCACCAATGATGGAGCCACCCTATGCTGATTGCCTGCCCGCATTGCCATACCCTCAACCGTATTGCCACAGAACGTCTGGATGACAAGCCAGTCTGCGGCCAATGCAAACACGCACTGTTTACCGGCCAACCGGTGGATTTGACGGAAGCCAGTTTTGCCCGTCATGCCGACAAATCCGAACTGCCACTGGTGGTTGACTTCTGGGCCAGCTGGTGCGGTCCGTGCAAAAGTTTTGCCCCGGTGTTCAGCCAGGCCGCCCGCGATCTGGAACCGCGCTTCCGGTTTGCCAAAGTCAATACCGAACAGCAGCAGGCACTGGCGTCACGCTTTGCCATCCGCTCAATTCCGACCCTGATGGTCATACACCAGGGCAAGGTGCTGGGCCAGCAGGCCGGCGCATTGCCACAACAGGCACTCTACCAGTGGCTGGGCCAGTTCCGCTGATCCATGCCTGACTCGCCCGGCGAT
>DATCSZ010000175.1:0-1079 GCA_036568205.1 Pseudomonadales bacterium | reverse complement strand
CTCACTGCGCCTGACCCGCGATGGCAAAAGCTACATTCTCGACGTCTACGCGCTGACCAGCGAACCCTCCGCCATCCACCAGCTGTACCTGAAAAACGGCGACAGTGTGCACCTGCCCTATAACGACCAGAACAAGGTGTTTGTGATGGGCGAAGTCAGCAAACCGCAGGCGCTGGCCTTCAAATCCGCCAGCATTAACCTGACCGATGCCATCGGCACCGCTGGCGGTCTGCAGCAGATGAGCGCCAAGGGCCAGGATGTCTACGTAATTCGCGGTGTACCCGACCTGGGCACGGAAAAAGCCAAAATCTACCAGCTGAAAGCCAAATCGCCTTCAGCGTTTATCCTGGCCAACAAGTTCGAGCTGCAACCACAGGATGTCGTCTATGTCGGCGCCTCCGGTGTCACCCGCTGGAACCGGGTATTGTCACAAATTCTACCAACGCTGAGTGTACTGGGCCTGTCGTCACGCGTGTGGCGTGATATTGACGACATCAACCAATAAGGGCCGGCCAGCATGTTCAAGCACATCCTGACGGTCTGTGTTGGCAACATCTGCCGCAGCCCCACGGCGGCCTGCCTGCTGCACCAGCAACTGGCCGGCCGCGGCATCACCGTCAGCTCAGCCGGCCTGGGCGCACTGGTTGGCAAGCCGATGGATGCAACCGCCCATGCCGTGCTAGCCGAGCACGGCTATGAGTGGCAGGATCACCGTGCGCGCCAGCTGGAGCCACAACACCTGCACAACGCTGACCTGGTACTGGTGATGGAACACAAACACAGCCACACCCTGTTGGACATGGTGCCCGAGGTACGCGGCAAGGTGTTCCTGCTGGGCAAATGGCTGGACAACACGGAAATACCCGATCCTTACCGGCAATCCGATGCCATGTACCACCACGTTTACCAACTGATCCAGCAAGCCACCGACAGCTGGCTGAAAAAACTGGGCTGACCCAAACCAAGGAACTGCACCATCGATGAACACCCTGCAACAAAACAACGCCGGTCTGGACAACAACGACGAAATTGATTTGCTGGCACTGGTCGGCACCCTGATCGACTACCGCTGGCTGATC
>DATCSZ010000174.1:0-16688 GCA_036568205.1 Pseudomonadales bacterium | reverse complement strand
GGAGCGCTTTGTGTTCCGGCCGTTCCTAGCCAACCAGCTGTTTGTTTTCAACAGCGTCATCCCGGTAGTGGGCAGCTGTACCGGCGCCACCCAGGGTTCGACCATGCTGATTGACTGGACATCCGGTCTGGCACCGGGCTTTGCCACCTATGATGCCAATCTGGATGGTCAGATTGACAGCGAGGATATCGGTTATGTCGGTTACTTCAATGAAACCGCCGGCTCCGAGCTGGGCCGCGGTGGCGATAATATCTATGACAGCTCCGGTGATGAGGCAAGGCGGCAGGAAGTCAGCTTTGGTGTCGGTGACCAGTCGTACCGGCTGGGCTGGGAGGAGAAAAAACTGTATGGCATCAAGCCGGAGGATGAGTAATTGAACCGTCAGCCAGTCAGTCAGCAGGGGTATACCTTGCTTGAAGTGATGATTGTTGTGGTTATTGTCGGTGTCATAGCAGCCATCGCCATCCCGTCCTATACCGGCCATTTGGTTGATACCCGACGCACGGCTGCCCAGGCCAGTTTGCTTGAACTGGCCAATGCGATTGAACAGCACCGTTCACAGCTTGGTAGCTATAACGGCATTGATGCCGGCGGCGGTGTGCCGGTAGTGGCCATTTTTCCGGCAGACAAGGTAAATACCGATTTCTACAGCTTGCGGATTACCCAGAGCAATGCCACCAGCTACACCCTCCAGGCAACGCCTGTTGCCGGATCACCCCAGGCGGGCGATGGCAGTTTGCGATTGTTATCGACGGGCGAAAGGCTGTGGGATAAGGCCGGCGACAACAGCTTTTCTGCCAGCTGGTAAAGCCTGTATCGCTGTCTGGATATGTCGGGGCACACATCCTGCATGCGTGTCCCGGCTAAAACCGGGCTTGATGATTGATCAAAATATCACCATCCTCTCCCTTTCTGGTGATATTTCAGCCAAAAGGCAATAAACTCCCTTCCTAATTCATCTTTTGTTGAAATAAGCTTTGTCATTATCGACATTTTCGCCTAGTTTTGATCTGTTAATAAGAATATCAGGGGCGATTACTGTTACCAGCGCACCAGGGATTGATCCGGCACATTGTATTTACTCGCTGCCGGAGCATTCTGTAACTGTTATAAATATGCTAGCTTTTACCAAAGCCCAATCTATGGAGTAATCATTTAATGGCTGACAAACAATTCAATGTGCTGATCGTGGACGATTCGTTCCTGATGCGACGCATTCTTGCCAATATCTTGGAGCTGGATGATGCGTTTACCGTTTGCGGTGAAGCCAGCGACGGCATAGATGCGCTGGAGAAGCTCACCTCACTGAATCCGGATGTGATCCTGCTGGATATCGAGATGCCGCGAATGGGAGGGATCGAATTTCTCCGGCTGTCCAAAATATTGACTGAAGCCAAGGTGATTATTGTTTCGTCAGTGGCCAGCGTGGATTCACCCCAGGCCAAGGAAGCTCTTGAACTGGGTGTTGTCGACATTATTCACAAACCATCCGGTGTATTGAGCCTGGATATGGAAGAACAACGCAGCAAGGAGTTGCTTCAGGTCATCAGCAAGGCGGTTGGCCTGGAAGCCTGATCCAGGCTCGCCGATAACATACCATGGCAGATTTACTGGAAAAATTATGGCCGGCTTTTGTCAGTGAAGTCACTGAGCAGCTGGATAGTGTTGAGCTGTTACTGGCCAAAAGTGGCGCTGCGGCATCCGTTGACGTTAATCATCTCTTCCGCAATTTTCATACCATCAAGGGCAATTGCTCAATGATCGGCTTCACCAGCATGGAGGTGATTGCCCATCGCAGTGAAGATATCCTGGCCGCAGTTCGCAACCAGGATATCGCGATGAGTGATGATGTCATTGATATATTGCTGGAATCCATCGCGTGCCTGAAAAAACAATTCCAGTCCGCCAACAGCAGCAGGGAAAATCCGCAACAGGATGATGTGCTGGTCAACAAGCTGTCCAGTTTTGTTGAATCACACACGGATCAGGTTTCTGCAGATACAGCAACCGCAGGGCAGGCTGATATGGAAGCGCTGGTACTGGCTGCCCGGATGGCCGTGCCGGTAATGGTGCTGGGACTTGACCCGGCAGCCAAGGTTGACCAGGTTGAAGCAGCGGTCGCCGGCATGGCGGGCAAGGCCCAGCAATGCGGTTTCAGGGCCCTGGCGGGTGCCTTGCGCCACTTTATTGCCACGCTGAAGGCGGATATTGAGGAAAAGCCCCGGCAACTGCTGGAACAATTGGCTGAGATTTTTGACGACATTGGTTTTATCTGCCAGGAACACAAAATCGACCTCAACCTCGATATGGGTGCCAAGCTATGTCGCAGCAAGTTGTCTGTTGCCTACAAGGACGAACTGCAGCAACTGACAGCTTTGTTACAGTCGCTGAAGGAAACAGAGGTCAGCAACTGGCAGGTAGACCAGTTTCTGGCGATTGTTGAGCACAGCAGCCAGCTGTCCAGTTACAGTTCCCTGTTTACCCTGCATGAACTGAACCTGGGCTGGCGTTATATCAAGCAGCTGGTGGTCGAAGTCTCCCGTGGTTACCTGGTTTTCAACCAGCTGATTATCGACAAGCTGCTGGATATTGTTGATCTTGCACAAAGCAAGGAGGCGCTGGCCGGTGGTGATGAGCCGTTTGAAAAAACGTGCAAGAAAGCCCGCGAAGAGCTGCAAACCCTTACCGCCAAACACAACAACGAGCGTGACGAAATCGTCACACTGAAAGAACAGATCACGGGTAAAACCACACTCTGCTTTGATTCGCTGGTCGATCTTAAAATTGACGTACTGGAGAAGATTAACCAGGCAATTGATGCCGGCAAGCTGGCCGTTGAGATTGACATTGATTTCAGTGACGAGGTGGTCAGTGAAAAAGTGCTGATGGCCGTGCGCAATCTTGGCGAGCTGGCCCACAGTCGCACCATGTTTCATGACATCGTGAACGGGGTTGCACAGCGCACATCGTTCAGTTTTCTGATTCTTTCTGACAAAACCGTGGAAGATATCGACAAGATCCTGTCAATCATCGACCGCGAACGAAAAAGTTTTATCATTCTCGGCTTTGAACACCTGTTTTCTGCTGCTGGCAAGTCACCCGCCACGGAACAGCCGGCACCTGCGCCACAGGAACCCCCGCCGGCGCCGATGGATGATGGCAGCGAAACCGAGAACCTGGTCAGTGAAACCGCCATGTCGCTCGGCTCGTTGAAAGTCGACGGTTCTGCAATAGACCGGGTCATTCGCGATATCGGTGAGCTGATTACCCATCATAACCGTTTGTCGCACCTGATCACCCAGGATGATTTTGCCCTGCAACTAACCCAGCTGAAAAACCTGTTGCATGACAAAGGCGAGCAGGGCAAACAATCCTTGCAATTTCTTGAGCATCTGCATGGCCAGTTGGTTAACAGCAATGAAAGCCTGCAGGTAAGCCTGTCCCGTATCCAGGACAGTGTGCTCGACTTGCGTGTTGTGCCGATCAGTTATGCATTCAATCGTTTCCACAAGTTTGTTCGTACGATTGCGCAGAAGCTGAACAAGAAGGTGGTCCTCGATGTGATCGGTGAGCAGGTTAAAGTGGATAAGGGCATGATTGATGTGCTGTCCGAACCGCTTGCGCACATGGTTCGCAACAGCATTGATCATGGCATTGAAACACCTGCGCAACGCAAGGAGGCCGGCAAGGAAGAATTTGGACTGATCCGCCTGGCAGCCATCCAGCAAAGTAACATGGTAGTGATTGAAATCAGTGATGACGGTGCCGGTCTGAACAGGCAACGTATCCTCGACAAGTGTATTCGGCTTGGCATGCTGAAAGAAGGTGTCAATTATTCGGATCAGGAAGTATTCAAATACATTTTTGAGCCAGGATTTTCCACCTCGGAAACATTGACCGAGACATCCGGCCGCGGTGTTGGCATGGATGTCGTGAAAAGCCGCATTGTCGAGGTCGGCGGTACAGTTTCTGTGCAATCCACGGCTGGCAAAGGCACCACCATACAGCTGAAGCTGCCTGTTTCAGCTGCGATACAGTCCGTCATCCTGATTGACAATAACGGCCAGACCCTGGCATTGCCTGAGCGTCATGTAACCGAGATTGTCAGCATCCATGCCAGCGATCTCCAGGTCATCCAGGACCAGTCGGCGATTATGTTAAGGGACAATATCGTGCCGATTTACCGACTGGCAGACCTGATCTCGAATGCCCCGGCGGTGCCGGCTTTCAATGAAGAAAACCTGGAAGTGGTGGTGATTGCCAACGACCAGTTCATGATCGGCCTGGTTGTGGATGCTGCGCTGGGCCGTGCAGAAGTACTGGTGCGTGATGTGCACGACTCGCTGAGACATATGGCGGGGGTTTCCGGGGCCGCCTTGCTGGGCGATGGCAAGGTGGTCATTATCCTTGATTGCGGTGGATTGTTTGATCTGGCGGTGGCCAATGCACAGAATATTCTGGGCATGAGTGCCGCAGGCTGAAAATTGACAGACTCATTGCCGGCGTTTGCCAATAAAGCCGGTGATTCATGACATGAAGATGTAGGAGCTTCGATGAAAATCTCGACAAAACTGCTGGGTGGCTACCTGTTGATTACCGCGATGGTAATTGTCTGTGCAGGTGCCGGTTATTATGGCTTCACCAAACTATCCGGTCTGCTGGATTTTGTCACCGTCGCGGTACACGGCACAACCAAGGGAGCCGCTGCCACTACGGTCAGCATCACTGACCAGATGTCGACAGTCGAACGTATCCTGGCCAACGAGGATAGCGAACAAACCGGCCAGGCCTTGTCCAGCGCCGAAGCTGAAGCCGAAGCCGCGATTCGCATGCTGGCGCGTTCAGGACTGCTGGACAAGAAGGAAACCGACCAGATTATCAGCAAGCAGCAGCAGTTCAACGAGATCAAGGCCTCGGTGCTGGAGCGCCATGCCGAGTTTGTTGCCGCTACTCAAGCCCTGAATGCCAACTTTGCTGAATTTAACATGCTGATTACGGCTGCCAAGGATGCCACCGCGCGGGAATTGCGTGAAGCCTTGATGCGCAGTGCGCAGAAGCGCAGCAGCTCGGCACAGTCTCTGGGTCAGGAATGGGCGATCGCTGACCTGACCAAAGAAGCCCAGATCTATCTGCTGGAAGCCAAATACCAGCTGGAAACCATGATTTCCAACGATGACTGGATGATGAACTCGGATCTGGACGTTACCCTGATAGGCTTGCAGGAAAGCATTCTGGATGCCACCAGCTCGGATTTTTACAGTGACAACCAGGTAGGCGAAGGCAGTTATAGCGGCAGAAGTTATGCCGAAGCCTTTGAAGAAGCCTTTGCTGTCTTGCAGAACAACTTCCAGCAAGTCCAGATTGCCGGCAAGCAACTGTATGACATGCGCCAGCAATACCGTACGGTCTCCCATGAGCTGATCGGTCTTGTCGACAAAACCTCGACATCGGTTGACCAGAAAATTGCCGACCAGATTGACATCATCGACAGCACTCGCCGTTCTACCCAGTTCTGGATTATTGGCTGCGCCCTGGTTGGCATCCTGTTGTCGGCTGCCATTCTGCTGATTGTCCGGGTGATGATCAGCTGGCTGCAGAATACCCAGACCATCATGACGCAACTCGCCGACGGCCAACTGGATGTCAATATTGATACATCGGTAAAAGGACTTTTCAGTGGTGATGATATTGTTGATATCAATGAAGCCATGGTCCGGCTGGTTGAAAAATTCTCCAATGTTGTCAGTGAGATAAGCAACAATACCCACCTGGTGGCGGACATCTCCAAGCAGATTACCAGTTCGGCGGAAAATATCAGCCGTGGTGCCAATGACCAGGCGACCAGCGTTGAGGAAACCAGTGCTTCAATTGAGCAAATGAGTGCAACCGTGGCACAGAACAACAAAAATGCCACGACCACCAAGAATCTGGCGATGGAAACTGCCCGCTCTGCCAGCGCCAGCGGCAAGGTGGTGATGGACATGGTCAATGCCATGCGCAATATCGCCGACAAGGTATCGATTATTGATGATATTGCCTACCAGACCAACCTGTTGGCATTGAATGCGTCGATTGAGGCCTCACGTGCCGGTGAGGATGGCCGGGGCTTTGCTGTGGTTGCAGCCGAAGTCAGAAAGCTCGCTGAGCGTAGCAAGCTGGCTGCTTCAGAGGTAATCGAGATGGCCAATGCCACGGTCAAAGTCTCTGAAGATGCCGGCGAGCAGTTGATGCAGATCCTGCCGAATATTGACCGGACATCCGAGCTGGTGCAGGAGATTTCCGCGGCTTCAGAAGAGCAGTCCTCCGGTTTGCATGAAATCACCTTCGCTATCTCCCAGCTTGACAAGGTTGCCCAGCATAATGCTTCAGCGGCACTGCAATTGACCAAGATGGCCAGTGAAATGGATGTGTCGGTCGAAAAACTGGGTGAGACCATTCGTTTCTTCAATATCAATAACCAATAATCAGGCCCTGACGCAACATGATGACCCAAGAATCTGATCCCTCCATTGGCAAGCTGCTGGGCCTTATTGGCAATTATTCCGGGCTGAAAGAAACCGATCCCCTCAAGCGCAAGCTGGAGTATATCCTGAAGGGTCTCAGCGGCCCGCAAATGGACCAATGGATCCAGTCCATCCAGCTGGATCCGCACAAAACCGAATTGTCGGCCCTGGTGGAAGACCTCAACAACCACGAGACCTATTTTTTCCGTGACCAGGCACAGATGCGGGCGATTGAAACCAAGCTGCTGCCCAACCTGATCCAGGAAAAAATCAACAAAAAAGACCACACCATCAGGATCTGGTCTGCAGCATGTTCCTCCGGTGAGGAGACCTATACACTGGCCATGCAATTGCTGCAGACCTTCATTAATTTCAAGCTCAGTGTTGAGCTCAAGGAAGGCTTTATCCTGCCCCCGCATGGCTGGAAAATCGAGGTGCTGGGTACGGATATTTCCCGCCAGGTGATCCGCAAGGCCAAGGAGGGTATTTATGAAGCCTCCGACAATGGCCTGTCATCATTCCGCAACTTCCCGGAATCCTATATGCGCTTTTTCAATCTGAAAAAGGAATACCAGGACAGCCTCGGTAACAACAAGCGCGTCTACCAGGTCAACGACGTGGTGAAATCCTTTGTCCGTTTTGACCTGTTCAACCTGATGAATCCGCATCCACCCAGCAATGATTTTGATCTGGTGCTGTGCCGTAACCTGATGATTTATCTGCATGAAGATGCCCAGCGTCGTGTGCAGACCATGCTTAAGCGAGCTCTGCGCCCGAAAGGCATCTTCATGCTCAGTGCAGTCGACAAGTTGCTCGAGACTGCTTCGGTAGAAGCACATCGTGACATGAGTTGCGTGTACTATGAAAAAACATTCTGAAGCGGACAATGCCCGTGAACTGATCCTGTTTACGCTGGCAGAAAGGGTGCTGGCAATCGATACCGAGTGTCTGATTGAGGTCCTGGAACCGGTTACCGTGACCCCCTTGCCATTTGTACCGGATTATGTCGATGGCCTGATCAATGTCAGTGGCCAGATCATGCCGCAGATCAACACCGGTTTGCTGGTGCTGGGGCAACACAGCAAACAGCACCTGAGTACGCTGCTGGTTGTGCAGATTGATGGCGTGCCGCTGGCATTGTGTGTCAACCAGGTGCTGGAGCCTGTTACTGTGGCAGCCTCCGCCATTGCACCAGCCAGGAAAAACAGCAAAAAAACTGCCACCGCGACGGTTGAAGCGGCGTATCTTGCCGGTGTTTTTGCCCATCGCCAGCAGGAAGTCTGGTTACTTGACAGCAGCCGCCTGAAAAGCGTTATCAAGGCACAAAAGAAAGCGGCCGGTACACCTGGATTTCTTGGTGAGGTCAGTAAAAAACAGCTGGACGCCGCTGAAATCCACCATGATTTCTTGATCGTCACGGTGGCTGGCAAAGAGTATGCCCTGGCCCTGCAGGATATCGAAGAGATTGTTGAGCTGACATCGTTGACCTCGCAGCCACGTGCACCGGCCGAGGTTGCCGGCATCAGCCTGGTGCGGGGGCAGCCAAGACTGGTGCTTTACCTGGCTGTGTTGCTGGGCCTTGATGCCGATGCCGGTTTCGGCCAGACCATTATCATGGTCAAGGCGGGCGCGTCATTGTGCGGTCTGCTGATCGATTCGCTAACCGGAATGGAAAGCATCGCTGACTCTGCCATCCGTTACAGCCGCGACAAAAAAAAGCGTTCCCTGCTGCGTGACAATGGCAAACGGGTTACCCCGGTACTCAAGCCTGAGTTACTGCTCAATGAGCAGATACTGGCCAGTATCCAGGCCTATTTGCCCGGCAAGCTGACCAGCATGGAGCGAATTGTCCCGACGGTCGAGTTTTTGCGCTTTTCCATCAATGGTGATTTGTACGGTTTTGCAATCGACCATATCCAGCGTGTGGTGACAGACAAACATATTGAACCATTACTGTCGCCTCATGCGTATATTCTTGGCACCACCGAAATCGAGGGCAAGGTAGTACCGGTGATAGACCTGATTGCCCAGCTGGGCTACAACTCACATCGTGACCAGCTGGCCGAGTTTATTGTTGTCAATGATGGCAGTAATGACTGGGCTTTGGCCATTTACCACAGTGATCAGATGGCACCGATAGAGGAAACCCGGATTGACTGGCTGGATAAACACAATGCACGTTATGTTGCCGCCTTTGCCAATGATGATGACCGGCTGCTGACTGTACTGAATGTCCAGAAAATCTGCCAGGACAATAACCAGCGGCAGGCGGTCTGACATGTCGCAGAAATACATCCATATCCAGTGCGAGGACTATGCATTGTTGACCGATATTCGCCATATCGAACAAGTTGTCAATGCGGCTGACTCCGGCAATGGCGAAATGCCGGCTGACATTACCTGGCAGGACAAAACCATTCCGTGTCTGGATCTGACCCGCATACTGACGGGTGGCAAGCGCAAGCCGAACCGTCATTGCATCATCATGAAAGACCGTGAGCAGGGGCAACGTTTTCTTGCTGTTGCAGTTGGCCAGGTCAGCAATATCGAGTCCATCGCCGAAAGTGACTTTGAAGAACTGCCCAATCTGGATTTCCCGTTCAACAATTATTTCAACAAGGCCTATATTGACAAGAAGGACAAGCGCTGTATTTACCGTCTCAAAAACCTTCTCGAAACTGACGCCGCGCCATGACCATTAACGTATTCATTGTCGATGACTCGGCAACTGCCAGAACCGCGCTGCGCCTGATACTGGAAAGCAGTGAGGACATTAATGTCACGGGCGTGGCATCCAATCCGCTGATTGCCCTGAAGCGGATGAACAAGCTGTGGCCGGACGTTATCATTTCCGATATCGAAATGCCCGAGATGAATGGCATTGAATTTTTGCAATACCTGCAACGCAACCGGCCAACCCCGTTTATTGTTTTTTCCAACCACACCGGAAGCAGTGCGGTATCATCCATAGACGCCCTGTTCAAGGGCGCGGTTGATATTATCCCCAAGCCCAATTTCAGCTGCGCAGACAGCCTGGATGAAACCAGCCTGAATATTCTTAATGCAGTACGGGCTGCAGCACGAATGGAAATGCGCAGCCCCGTCGCACGGCATTTGCCGGAGCCGGCGCCGGAGGCCGGCAATAAACGCCAGCAGCGCCCGGAAAAAGCAGCGCGACCGGTTGATGACAGCCTGACTTTGCCACGCGCTGATTATTCCGTGATTGCCATTGGCAGCTCAACCGGCGGCACGGTGGTGATTGAGAAAATACTGACTGCGCTTGATGCAAACAGCCCCGGCGTTGTGATTGTCCAGCATATGCCGGAACTGTTCACACGTGCCTTTGCCAATCGCATCAACCAGTTCTGCCGCATCACGGTGAAGGAAGCGGAAGACGGTGACCAGCTGACCCGTGGTATGGCCCTGATTGCTCCCGGCGGCAAACACATGACACTGCTTGGCCGGCCAGGCTCCGGTTATCGGGTACAGGTATTTGATGGGGAGTATGTCAACCGTCACAAACCATCGGTGGATGTGCTGTTCAATTCCGTGGCAGATGTTGCCCGCACGGATGCACTGGGCATTATCCTCACCGGCATGGGCAAGGATGGTGCCAAAGGGCTGTGGAACATGAAATCGGCAGGCGCTGATACGATTGCCCAGTCTGAAGAGGATTGTGCAGTGTATGGCATGCCCAAAGCCGCCAAAGCCATGGACGCTGTTGATTATGACATGAGCGCAGACGAAATTGCCTTTGTCCTTGCCCGGCTGGGCAAGCGTCAGTAAGCCCCGATGATTTGCGCCAGTGGCACCCCTGTGCCAGACAACCTGGCTGTACAATAACCACGAATTCGCTCGTCCACTTCCGGTTCAGGCTGTCGCTTACGCGCGGCAATAAACCCCTGTGGCCGGCTGGCAGAAAACAGCGTTGGCGGCGCCATGCTGAACTGCTGCTGGTGTTGTGCCATATACGCCAGCGAGCTCTTGTGCATCACCTGGCTGCAGGCCTGTTCAGTTAATGGTATGCCAAGAAAGCCGGCAATCTGCATGATCATTGGCCGGGGCGACTGGCACAGTTCCCGGTAGCTCAGAAACAGCACATTGTCTGCAGTTTGAGCCTGTTGCCACCATCCGCCAACATGCGCCGGCCAGTTTCCCCACCACATCGCGTCACTGAGGTACCAGTCCAGCAGTGCCGCAGGGGCAGGGCAAAAAGGTCCCATCAGCAGCTGCAGGAAATCCCTGCAACTGGCAAAACAGTCGGCCGGATCACGCACCAGGCAGAGATAGCGGGCAGCCGGGTTGTGCGGACACAGTGATGCAGGCAGGTGGGTTTTAATCAGTCGCTTGCGGCAGTCACCCAGCAACGGAGCCTGGGCCAGGGACACACTGGCACACGAACCGGTTTCCAGCCACGGGCTGGCCGCATACATATGGCGCCAGCCATTGTCGGACAAGTCGCCGTTGCCATGATAAAGAATCTCGAACACGATCTGTTGCAGCCAGCTGGTGCCGGCCTTCATGAACGTGACGACAACAATGTCATCGGCGGTGGGTGTATAGTGCAGGGCAGTTTCCAGGCTGTCGGCCGTGACAGTGGCAGCAGGGAATGCCGTGCCGTGCAGAAAACGGGTAGGTGGCATTGCCAGCTGCTGGTGCGCAGCCATTTGGCGCAATACCGGCAGCAGCACACGGCCATGCCACTGCAGCTGGCGGGCAAATTGTTCACGCACTGCCTGTGGCTGGCTGAAATAACGCAGGCCATGGCTGCGCCAGCGGTACCACAATAAAAAACCGGCATACCAGGCCAGCCAGGCAAACATCGGCGCCAGCAGTAGCAACAGTACAATTGAAACGGACATGGCGGGCAATAAAAAAGGGGCCTGTCAGGCCCCTGGATCAACGCCGGTCAGGCAAGCTGTCGCGCAGGCGATCAGCCAGGTTCAGCAGGCATTTCTCCGTTGTATCCCAGTCAATACACGGGTCGGTAATCGACACACCATAAGCCAGCTGGCTGCGATCATCCGGTATGCTCTGGTTGCCCCAGCCGATATTGCTTTCAATCATCAGGCCGATGATTGAGCGGTTGCCTTCATGAATCTGCGAAATCACGTCCTCAACCACCAGCGGCTGGCGGGCCGGGTCCTTTTCCGAATTGGCATGGCTGCAGTCAATCATGATATTCGGCTTCAGGCCGGCTTTGTCCAGTGCCTGTTCACACAGTTTGACGTGTACCGAGTCGTAGTTGGGGCCGTTGCTGCCACCGCGCAGCACAATATGGCCATACTGGTTGCCCTTGGTGCGGATAATCGCCACCTGGCCCTGTTTGTTGATGCCAAGAAAACTGTGCGGGTTGGACACCGACTGCAGCGCATTGATGGCAACCGTCAGGTTGCCATCGGTGCCGTTCTTGAAGCCAACCGGCGATGACAGGCCGCTGGCCATTTCGCGATGGGTTTGTGATTCAGTGGTACGGGCACCGATGGCCGACCAGCAAATAATGTCCTGCAGGTATTGTGGCGAGATCGGGTCCAGCGCCTCGGTTGAGGTTGGCAGGCCAAGCGATGTTATATCAATCAACAGCTTGCGGCCGATATGTAAACCTTCTTCTATATCAAAGGAGTTGTTCAGGTGCGGGTCATTGATCAAGCCTTTCCAGCCAACCGTAGTGCGCGGTTTTTCAAAATACACACGCATGACCACATAAATGGTATCGCTGATGCGATCCGCCAGTGTTTTCAGGCGGCGGGCATACTCCATCGCTGCATCCGTATCGTGAATAGAGCAGGGGCCTACCACCACAAACAAGCGGTGATCCTTGCCATCGAGGATGTTACGGATGACCTGGCGGCTGTCACTGACCTGCTGACGCAGCGCATCCGACAATGGCAACGCTGCCTTCAGCGCCTTCGGGGTGATCAGGACTTCCTGGGAAGCCACATTGAGGTTATCTACTTTGTCTGCACTCATAGTCTGCCATATCATTCGTGGTGGGTATTGCCGGCCTTCATGTTTTGTCTATGGAGGGGAAAACACGGGTTTTCAAGCGCAACGGCGGGCAAATGATACCGTCAATGGCCATTTTTTGTAAGTGCTGTATGGCAAAAGCGGGTGGCCGGCAAACAAACACGTGCCAGGCATTCCATATCGGCCGCTAACTGGTATGCTGTCGGCCCCTGACAGACAGGAGATCCTCCCTTGCAAACAGCGGACTATAACGTTGATTTTCTGGTCGTCGGCAGTGGTGCCGGCGGCATGACAGCCGCCATTACCGCCCATCAAAAAGGCCTGTCCACGCTGGTGATTGAAAAATCTGCCTGCTATGGCGGCACCAGCGCATTATCCGGCGGTGTCATCTGGATTCCGAACAACCACCATATGGCGCGGGCCGGCATCAGCGACAGCCGTGACGAGGCCTTGCGCTACCTGCAACAAGTGGTCAGTGACGATGTGCCCTATGACAAACTGGCAGCCTATGTCGACAAGGGGCCGGAAATGCTGCGGTTTATCGAGCAGCACAGCCTGCTGAAATACGATCCGGCACCGGTTTATCCTGATTACTATGCTGAACTGGCCGGTGGCAAACCGGGTGCCCGTTCGCTGGATCCGCGGCCCTACAGTATCCGTCGCATGGGGCGACAGCTGGCAGACCAGATGCGCGCCAGCAACCTGGATAACAGCAACGGCTTTTCGATGACAGCTGCCGAGGCGCACCAGGTATTCAGTTTCACCTGGCGTTCGCCGCTGGTGATTTTCAAATGCCTGCTGTCGTACTGGCTGGATCTGCCCGGCCGTTTGCGCAAATTGCCCGATAACCGCCTGACGCTGGGCCGGGCATTGATTGGCCGGCTGCGTCACAGCCTGGAAAAATCCGGCGTGCCGCTGTGGCTGAATACCAGTGCTTGCGAGATCGTAATGGACAACGGCCGGGTAGCCGGGCTGGTCTGTGAACGGGATGGCCAGCGAATCACTATTGCCTGCCGTCATTTGCTGCTCGCCAGTGGTGGTTTTGCCCATCATCCTGTCCTGCGTGAACGCCATCATCCGCAACCGGCGGCAACCCGCTGGACAGCGGCGAGCAGCACCGATACCGGTGACGGCATATTGCTGGGTGAAAAAGCCGGTGCGGCTACCGCCATGATGGGCTATGTGTGGTGGTCACCGACGCTGGTCCTGCCCAACCAGGCGGTGGAGGCATTTATTGTTGGCAAATCCATGCCCAGCTGCATGGTTGTCAACAAGGCCGGCCAGCGGTTTTGCAACGAGGCAGAGCCCTATGAGGATTTTGTCAAACACCAGTATGCGGCGCACAGCGAGACCAGCCCGGCCATTCCGGCCTATTTTGTTTTTGACAGCCGCTACCGTCACGAGTACCCGCTGGGTACGGCCATGGCACCCGGCAAGTACATGGGCGACAGTTTTTACAGCGCGCTGTTTGACAGCGGCTGGGTCAGCAAAGCCGACACGCTGGCCGAGCTGGCGGAAAAAACCGGTATTGATGCCGCAGGCTTGCAGGATACTGCCACCCGCATGGCCGGTTTTGCCGCCACCGGTGTTGACCTGGATTTTGGCAAGGGCTCAAGCCTGAATGACCGCTATTACAGTGATCACCGTATCCGGCCCAATCCGTGCCTGGCTGCCATCGACAAGCCGCCGTTTTATGCGGTGGCGATCTGGCCGGGCGATCTGGGCACCAAGGGCGGATTGCTGACCAATGCCCGTGCCCAGGTGCTGGATGGCGCCGGCCAGGTAATCCCCGGCCTGTATGCTGCCGGCAATGCCAGCGCATCGGTAATGGGCAACAGCTACCCGGGCGCCGGCTCCACCCTTGGCCCGGCGATGACGTTCGCTTATATAGCGGCATGCGATGCAGCCGGCGACTGATGATCGAAACTGCGACAAATTTGACGTATAATCGGCACCTTGTTTTCTGCAGCAGCGATAGTAATGCCCGAATGCACCTTTGACAGTGATGCCCTGCAGAATGAGCTGGCAGCACGCCATGCCAGCCTGTTCATGATCTGTTACCGGCGCCGCGATATCAGCGGCATACATATCAGCCTGACGGCTTTGACACACGTGCTGAATACCCTGAAGCTGTGGCCAGAGCGACAGGCTGTCAGCCGGCGTTTGCGCAGCTTTATCCTGCAGCAGGCCTTCCCCGAGGCCGAACTGCCGGCACTGGACTGGCTGCTGCAGCATTACTTTTCCGACGATCCGCAGGACAGCAGTGACGAAACCGTGATGCTGCCCTGGTACCAGTCGCTGGATGACGAATGGGTGCTGCGCAACAAGCTGCGCAGCCTGTTTCCCGAACACAGCAACAGCCAGCTGACGCTGCTGATCGCGGAACAGCAACGGGCGGCTGTCGATAACGGGGCTGCCGATGCTGGTTGATTCACACTGCCACCTGGACCGGCTGAAACTGGACAAGCTGGCCAACCCGACACTCGACCAGGTCATCGCCGATGCCGCTGCTGCCGGTGTCGGTCGCATGTTGTGTGTCGGCATTGACATGGGCAATGCCGACGCCGTCAAGCGCATTGCCGGCCAATACGATACGGTGTTTGCCTCGGTTGGCGTACACCCTTGTGATGTCAGCCAGCTGATTGATGCCGACACGCTGAAACAGGCCGCCGATCACCCGAAAGTGGTGGCGATTGGTGAAACCGGCCTGGATTACTACTACACCACTGACAGTGCTGCCGTGCAGCAACAAAGCCTGGCCATGCACCTCGATGTGGCCGGTGAGCTCGGCCTGCCGGTGATTATTCATACCCGTGATGCACGACAGGACACGCTGGCGCTGTTGCGTGAACACGCCAGCCGCGACCATGCCGGTGTGCTGCATTGTTTTACCGAGGACTGGGACATGGCCCGCCAGGCGCTGGATCTTGGTTTTTACATTTCGTTTTCCGGCATTGTCACCTTCAAAAATGCCGTGGAACTGCAGCAGGTGGCCCGCCAGGTGCCGCTGGATCGCCTGCTGGTGGAAACCGATTCACCCTATCTGGCACCGGTGCCGTTTCGTGGCAAGCCGAACTTTCCCTGCCATGTCCGCGAGGTGGCGCAGTTTATTGCGGATTTGCGCCAGTTGCCGCTGGAACAACTGGCAGATGCCACCACCACCAATTTTTTCCGGCTGTTTCGCCGCGCCGCCTGATGCAACATTTTTGTTAACCTGACAGGAACCCCCATGACCGCACTGAAAAACACCGTACTGGCCAACTGGCATCAGCAACGTGGCGCCCGTATGGTGCCGTTTGCCGGCTACAACATGCCGGTGCAATACCCGACCGGCGTGCTGGCCGAGCACCTGCATACCCGCGACAAGGCCGGCCTGTTTGATGTCTCGCACATGGGCCAGATCCAGGTGTTGGGTGACGATGCCGATCGCCTGCTGGAAAGCGTGTTCCCGGCCGACCTGCTGGCGCTGCCGGTCAATCGCCAGACCTACAGTTTTTTGCTCAATGACGAGGGCGGCGTTATCGATGACCTGATGATCTGCCGGCGCGACAACGATTTCCTGCTGGTTGTCAATGCCGGCTGCAAACATAACGACCTGGCCGTGCTGCAACAGCGCATCGGCCAGCAGCTGCAACTGCAGCTGCTGGATGATCGTGCCTTGCTGGCCTTGCAGGGGCCACAGGCAGCGACGGTGCTGACGGAGCTGGGCGCCGATGTCAGCGGCCTGCGATTTATGCAGGGTGACTGGCTGGAAATCGCCGGCATTGAATGCTGGGCAACCCGTTCCGGTTATACCGGCGAGGATGGTTTCGAGCTGTCGGTTGCTGCTGACCGTGCCGAGGCGCTGGCGAACCTGCTGGCAGGACACCCGGCAGTCTTGCCGGCCGGCCTTGGTGCACGCGATTCACTGCGACTGGAGGCCGGCCTGTGCCTGTATGGCCACGAGCTTGACGAACACACCACACCGGTTGAGGCCGGCCTGGTCTGGGCGATTGCCAAGGCACGCCGCAGCGGCGGTGAACGTGCCGGCGGTTTTACCGGTGCTGAACGCATCCTCGCGCAGATCGCCGATCGCAGCCAGCTGGACAAACAGCGCATTGCGCTGGTGGCACAGGGCAGGGCACCGGTGCGTGATGGTGCTGCACTGTTCGACGCCAATGGCCAGCATGCCGGCACTGTCAGCAGCGGCGGCTTTGCCCCGAGCCTGAACAAGCCGGT
>DATCSZ010000173.1:0-1181 GCA_036568205.1 Pseudomonadales bacterium | reverse complement strand
GTTGGGTGCAGCAGCAGGGCATTCCTTACCGGTTTTTAACCAATACCACCTCCAAACCCGCCAGCCGTATTGCAGCCGATCTGCAGGCCGCCGGTATTGCTGCGCACGAAGCCGATATTCTTACCCCGCCGATTGCCGCGCGGCTGTGGCTGCAGCAACAGCGTAAGCAGCGTTTGCATGTGCTGTTACCGCAGGCGGTGTACAGCGAGTTCGGTATGTTTGATCTGAGCGGTGGTGACGATGCCGAGGCGCTGGTGATCGGTGATATGGGTACGGGTTTTACCTTTGAGGTGCTGAATCAGGCGTTCCGGGTGCTGATGGCTGATCCTGATATTCCCTTGCTGGCATTAGGAATGACGCGCTATTTCGCTGCCGCCGATGGCCTGCAGCTGGATGTCGGCCCCTTTGTTAAAGCGCTGGAATACGCCACTGGGCGGCAGGCGCTGGTGATGGGGAAACCGGCGGCCTCGTTTTTTCAGCAGGCGCTGGCGGCGCTTAATGTTACGGCAGAGCAAACCCTGATGATCGGTGATGACCGCCTCGGTGATGTGCTGGGCGCTCAGGCCTGTGGCATTCACGGCGCACTGGTGCGTACCGGCAAATACCGGCCGGGTGATGAAGACGCCGACAGTGCCGGATTGCAGCCGCAACACCTGCTGGATTCTGTAGCCGGTTTACCCGAGCTCTGGCGCAGCCTGTAGCCATCTTCGCGTTAGCCCCTGTGCAGGGTAGAATGCGCGCCTTTTCTTTATTTGCCTGTGGGTAACAACGCCAATGCATCGTAACTCTGTCGCTGACCTGCGCCTGCAGGAACTGGCGAAATCCCGCCGTGCTTTCCTGGCACGTGGCAGCAAAACCGTGCGTTGTCCGCAGTGTCTGCTGGGCGTCAGCCATTGCATCTGTGCCGAGCGGCCGGAAGTCAGCAGCCGCTGCGCGTTTGTTTTTATCATGTATCACGGTGAAGTCTTTAAACCGAGTAATACCGGGCGGCTGATTGCCGATGTGGTGGCCGATAATTCCGCCTACCAGTGGCAGCGGACGGTGCATGACCCTGAGTTACTGGCGCTGCTGCAGGATGAGCGTTATACCCCCATCGTGGTGTTTCCGCATCAGTATGCGGAGCCTGCACGCTGTATTTCTTCCCCGGCGCAGTTGCCAGCCGTGCAGCAGGGCAAAATTCC
>DATCSZ010000172.1:0-1404 GCA_036568205.1 Pseudomonadales bacterium | reverse complement strand
GTTGCTCCACTTCGGCCAGCAGCATCTGGTCGCGGCTGCTGGACAGGTCCTGATACAGCGATTCCAGAGCTGCGCGCTGGCTTTGGGTTTCGGCATATTTGCTTTCCAGCACACTAAGTTTGCCGCCCAGCTCGCGTGTTAATTCCTGGCTGTGCAGGCTGAGGGTTTGCGAAGCCTTGTTGCTGCCTTCCATTTCCGCCAGCTTGCTGGCCAGTGTCTGCTGCATCTGGTTAAGCTGGTGCTTGCCGTCCAGCCACTGCCACACGAAGACAATTATCAGCACCACCAGCGTTAACTGGGTCAGGCTCAAATGCGAGATCGCGCGCGCCAGTGGATTTTTATGCACGGCGGGCGTGTTCGTGTTATTGGCTTCTGTTTCACTGTTCGGAGTTTGTTCGCTCATGTTTCTCTGCCTCGTTGTTGCGCCGCCCGGTTAACCAATGCTACCACGGTGCCGGCATCGCCGCCGGTTGTGACCGTGATATTGTGCCAGCCCAATTCGCGCGCCGCCAGCGCTATCCGTTCATGCAGCACAAAAAGCGGCAGGGCTTTCAGTTTTTCCCGTTCGCTTGCTGTTGCCATCTGCCACAGGTTGTCCAGCGCCTCGCTGCTGCTGACAGTCAGGATATCCGGATGTGCATCCAGCAGCAGGGACAGGGGTTGTTGCGGCTTGCCGCGTTGATAGCAATTGGCATATTCCACCCGCGCACCGCGCGACTGCAGTGTATCGCCCAGCAATTCGCGGCCGTGATCGCCGCGGAAAATCACAATATGCCTGTCTGCCACTTGCTGTAAAGCGGGCAGCTCCAGCAGGGCCTCGCTGTCGGCGCGCTGTTGCGGAGCGAGCACTTGCTTGAAGCCGTGAGCCTGCAAGGCTTGCGCGGTGCCATTTCCGACTGCGGCAATTAACTGCCGCTCGAATTTTTGACCGGCAGTCTGTACCGCCTGCAAGCCGTAGTTCACCGCATTGGGGCTGATAAAAATGGCGATGTGAAATTGCGGCAGGCGTGCGAGCACCTGCTGCAAGGTTTGCGTGTCGGCGGGAGGGGAAATTTCAAGCAGCGGAAAGCGGATGGCGTTGCCGCCCAGTTGTTCGATACTGTTTGCCAGCGCATCTGCCTGGGCCTGCGGCCGGGTAACCGCAATGCGCAGACCGGCGAGCGCCAACATTTCTTTAGTCATTCAGTGACGCCAGAATTTCATCCGCGCCCTGTTTGCGCAGCGCATCAGCCACAGCATTGCCCACGGCTTCGGCATCCGCAATATTGCCGCTGTGCTCGGCGCGCACCATGCGTTTGCCATCGGGAGTCGAAACAAAGCCGCGCATCTGCAGTTTGCCGTTCTTGATTTCGGCAAAGCCGCCCAGCGGCACCTGGCAGCTGCCGGCCAGCGCGCGGCTCATCG
>DATCSZ010000171.1:0-12745 GCA_036568205.1 Pseudomonadales bacterium | reverse complement strand
CGGATTATTCTTGTGATGGCGAGGGCGCGGGTGGTTACGGCCAATACCCAGCAGCTTGTGCAGCGTGCTGGCTTTTTCCGGCAGCCGTTGCAGCAGGTGGGATACCCTGGCAAAACTGTCCTGTTTCAGCGCCATGTCCAGCGCTTCTTTCATACGCTGGCCGGCCTTGCCGGTCGGCGCAGCCAGCACAATACGGCAATGTTCATCCTGCTGTAATAGCAGGGCGATGATGCGCGCGACAGTGTAGGTTTTGCCGGTGCCCGGTCCGCCGGTAATCACGGCAAGCCGCTGCTGCAGTGCTTTTTCTGCTGCCTGTTTCTGCTCTCCGGCTGCAAACAGCTCATCCAGATAGGCATGTACAGCGGCTGTCAGTGGCGCTGCCGGCTGGCTGGCACGTTGCTGCAACATGGCGGCACAACTTGACTCAAACCAGTAATATTTCTGCAGCCAGATGCGGCGGCTGTGCGCGTCAATCACCAGCGGTGGCAGCGGATGCCGTGCCAGCGCTGCAAGGTCCTGCTGGTCAATACCGGCCAGCAGCGTCGCCAGCTGCGGCTCCTGCAGGCTGGTTGCCTTGTCCAGGTCAAGGCAGCTGTGTTTCATCTCCACGGCCAGGCTGGCTGCCTGGGCCAGCCGGTACAATTTGTCCTGCAGCGGTTTGGCCATGTCCACAGCAAACTGGCGCAGCAGCCAGCCGGCAAAATACCGATGCAGCAGGCGAACACCGTCGATTGCCGGCCGGCCTGGATCAGCGCTCATGCCTCACCTCCGGCCAGTGCTGCATCCAGTGCTTCTATCAGCGCAGCCGCCGGTCGCCGGAACCAGATACCTGTATCGGCCGCTTCCCCGGCAATGCCGATACCGCGCAAAAACAGGTAATAAACACCGCCAAATGACAGCCGTGCGCCATTATCGTAACGGTAGTCATCAGCAAAACGGCTGCGACAATAGCGATGCACAGCCACACAGTAAATCAGGTATTGCAGGTCATAATGATGGTTGCGCATGGCCTGTTCCATTCCCGCCTGGCGGTAGGCCTGCGGGTTTTTACCCAGCGTGCTGGATTTGTAATCGGCGATATACACCTGATTCTCATCCACAAACAGCAAATCAATGGCGCCGTTCATCATGCCCTGCAGCTGGTCGCCAGCCGGCAGCTGGATGGGCCTGGCACCCGCCTGTTCCAGAATCGGGTTGATATGTTCGGCAATATTCACGATGCCACGATGGCCAATGGCAAAATCAAATGTCATTTCCGCCAGTACCTGCCGGCGGCTGAACAGGCTGTGCAGCGTTAATATCTCCCTGCCTTGTTGCAGTGGCGTCTGCATCACTGCATAAAGCCAGTCGGCAACCTGGCCAGTGCTGTCTTGCTCATCATCCGGCTGCGCCAGACCATAACGAAACATATATGTCGCAACCAGCTGGGCAAAGGCATCTGCAGATTGTGAACCGGCAGCTAGAAAACGTCCGCCATCCTGCGCCACGGCTTCCAGGATAGCGTGCAGGCAATCACCGGTATTGACGGAGCCCTTCAGCTGGAAACGGATGTCATTATCCCACTGTGGCTGTCTCTGCTGCTGTTCCGGCTGCAAATCCGCCGTTTCATCAGCCAGCGGCTGTTCATCATCCTTGCCCCTGGTGGCCACATACTGCTGCGCATTCACCAGCCGCGAATAACTGGTCATCATCCACAGTGATGGCCGCAGCACCGACACAACCGGCTCCAGCAGTTGTGCATGCACGGCCGGCACGGCCCTGTCGGCACGGCCTTGCCGCTGCTGGTCACCCAGCTGGCGGAACGCAATCGCATCGACACAAACGGCCAGCTTGTCTTGCAGTGCCTGGCGAATTTCCTGCCACAGCGGCATCGGGTTTTCCAGCTGCAGCAAATGCTGCCAGACACTGCGGTCAAACAGGGTCATTTTTTGCACCCCGTACACGGCCGCCGATATGCCCACATAACACTGGTAAACCGCACGCGTCAGTGCCACATACAGCAGCCGCATTTCTTCAGCCATCTGCTCCTGCTGCATCAGTGCGGCAATCGTTTCACTGTCCTGTTCAAAATTGATTTCCGCACGATAATCGCGCTCGGGATGATGCACCAGCGGCAAACGGCTGTTTCCCCTGACGACTTTAGGCAGGAAAAAGAACGGCAGGAATACCACCGGGTACTCCAGTCCCTTGGATACATGAATGGTGACAATCCTGACCAGGTTGTCGTCACTTTCCAGGCGAATGCGTTTGCTGTCTTCATCCAGCGCACTGTCATCCAGCAATTGCCTTGCATACCAGTCGACCAGCTGTTCGGCCGATGCGCAGCCGGATGCGTGTTGCTGCAGCAGGTCACCAAGGTGGCGGAAATCCGTCAGCAATCGGTCACCCTGGCTGTGCCGGGCAAAGGCTTGTGCCAGCCTGCGCTGGCGAAACAGTGTATTCAATGCAGTGAGCACACCGTGGCGCTGCCATTGCCGGCGGTATCCGGCAAATTCATCTATCAGCGCCTCATGCGTTGCATCGTCATTGTCCAGCTGGTCGAGCAGGGAAAAATCTGCCCGGAACTGCCGATATAACGGTGTAGCTATGGCAGCCTTCAGGCGCATACGGTTTTCCGGCTCATTCATTGCCCGCAGTATCAGGCAGATATCGGCAGCTATTTCACTCTGGCTGAATACACTGTCCCGCTGGCTCTGGTATACAGACGCAATCGCCGGCTGCTGGCTGGCCAGCGCATGACGCACCATGGCTGCCTGCTGGCGGTTGCTGACCAGCACGGCAATATCACTGCCCTGCAGCGGCTTTTTTTCACCCTTGCTGCTGATGCTGCCATGCTGCAGCAAGGCAGCGATGCGTTCAGCTGTATCGCAGGCATACAGGCTGAGCAATGCATCCTTGTTATCAGCCACCGCGTCACTGCCGGTATGTGGATTGCCGATAAACACCATGGCCTTGTCGCTGACCGAATCGCAGTCGCTGCACAACCTGCCTTTATCGTGCCTGAACGGTTCATCCTCACTGCTGCTGACGGGCTGGTAATCAATGCCCTGATAGACAAAACTGGGCCGGCCCGGCTGTTCAACAAACAAGGCATTGCATGCCGCTATCAATGTCGCCTTGCTGCGGAAGTTGGTGGCCAGTGAAAATATTTGCCGGTCACCGGCCTGCTGTGCCCGCACCACATCACTGCGCACCGACAGGTAGGAAAAGATATCGGCGCCGCGAAATGCATATATGGACTGCTTCGGGTCACCGATCATGAAAAAGCCGCTGTCATGTACCGGCTGGTAGAGCCTGTTGAACATGACAAACTGGGCCGGATCGGTATCCTGGAATTCATCCACCAGGCACACGGGCCAGGCACCGGTAATGGCCCGGCGCAACCGCTCACTGTCTTTATCACCGGCAGCCAGGCGCTGGTTGATCAGGAAAATGACATCATCCAGCTGCATGGCTGACAAATCCACCTGGGCACCTTGCCATTGCATCCAGTGTGCCAGCAGCGCAGAAAAGTGCCGGCGGTAGAATGCCAGGGCATCAAAACTCTGTTGCGCATGGCTGATCCAGTCACAGACCAGGCTGGCGGTTGCTGTCTGTGCCGGTTGTTGCAGGAAAACCGCGATTTTTTCCGCGATCACCGCACCCGGTGGCAGTGACAGGCGCGCCTCCTTGCTGGTCATCCATTTGCTGATGGTCTTGTAAAGATCGGTTGATGATGTGCGTTTTCCCCTGCCTTCCGGTAACTCGACATCAATGATTCGCAGCTGTTCCTTGATGCTGTTTTCATCCATACCGGCAAACACGGACTGCCAGCGTTTTTTCAGCGCGTCACGCTCATCCAGCTGATGGCTGATCAGCTGGTCGGCCTGTGCCTCGATTTCGGCCAGATAATCATGCAATGTCTTGCCCTGCACCCTGGCGAAGGACGGCAATATGCTGGCTTCCTGCGGCACCGACAGCATCCAGCGCACAAATGCCTGCCTGTCATTCAGGCCTGCTGCCTGCAGGTATTTTTCCGTATTTTCGCTGTCTGTCAGCTGCAGGCTGCGCCAGCAGTCATTAACGATGGTTTCACGCCGCTGATCGCCGGATTCCGACAGGCTTACCTCGGACAAGGCACCGGTTTCAAACAGGAAGGTCTGGATCGCCCGGATGGCAAAGCTGTGGATAGTCAGGATACTGGCCTCGTCCATGCAGATCAGCGCATCGTTCAGGCGGCCGGCTGCGGTTTTCAGCCGTTCCTTGTCATTGGCGCAGGCGGCCAGCAGCGCGCTGATAAACGGGTCTCCTCCCTGGCGGCGGTATTCATCCGGTTGGCGGAAAGCATGCAGTGCCTGTTCGATCTTGTCGCGGATACGGCCTTGCAGCTCACTGGTCGCGGCACGGGTAAACGTTACCACCAGAATCCGGTCGATGGTCAGTGGCCTGAAACCGTCGCCAAGCAACAGGCGCAGGACAAGATTGGCAATATTATAGGTTTTGCCGGTGCCGGCACTGGCTTCAATCAGCCGGCGGCCGAGCAACGGAAACTCCAGTGGCTGGAATAACTCACTCATGCTCTGTTGCCCCGCCGGCTTGCCAGTCAGCCCAGGCCTTGCAGATCACATCACTGACACTGCGGAAGGTGTCGCAACAGATGGCGTCTTCACTGACAAAATAACTGCGGCGCACAATATCGCTCTGGATGACTTCATGCCAGTAACGACCTGCCTGTTCATGGTGATCAAAAACCTGCGGCGAATCACCTTTCCTGCCGGCCGCATACAGTTCGCTTGACCAGGCCGGTTCAAACGGCAAGCCGCTGTGCTGGTAGCGGATAAACAATTGCGCCAGGGTTGCCAGAAATTGCCGGTGCGGTTTTTTATCCAGCGCCTCGCTGTCAAGGCAATCGGCCGCGCGCTGCTGTTTTTTATCCTCATAATAAATGGCTTCGGCCCCGGCCAGTGGCACTGTTCCTGCCTGCGCCAGCAGCGCCGTTGTGATGGCAAAACCCAGTTCCCTGTCGATGCTGCGCCGGCTGGCACTGTGCAGGATATAGCGGTACTGCCCATCATCGGCGAACAGCATCAGCTCGCCGCTTAGCCGCAGTTTTCCATTGCCGGTGTCAATAGATAATTCCAGCGGCATGGCATGTGCCTGCAGACCGGCGGTGGCGGTGTAAAACGCGGCGTTCTTTTCATCATCCAGCAGTGACTGTTTCAGTCGCTGGCCGGCAATACCCAGCGGCCAGTCTGCCGATGCCCGGTGCAGGATTTCCAGTTGTTCAACCTGTTGCGGGTAGCCTGCCAGCTGCTTGTTGCTGTTGATGCTGCGAATCAGCTCGTCACGCAACTGCCATTTTTTCAGCCCGTCCCCTTCATCAAAATTTTCCTCGTCCTGTACATCATCGCTGCCAATATGTAACAGGGTGCGCTGGCGTTCCCTGAAGAACCATTGCCATGGCTTGCAGAAAAAGCGAACAAAGCTGTCCAGACTGGCACTGATCTCCTGCTCCGCTGTTGCCGGCAGTGTCCAGCGCTGTCCTGCATCTGCGGCCGGCATTTGTCGTGCAGCGGCCACCGCATAACTCTGCCGGTCGAACGACAGCAGCCTCGGCGACAGGCCCCGGCGATCCTGGCGGAAATACTGCTCACTGAATGGCTGCAGCGGATGATCGGTAAACAGCCGGTTTTGTTCCAGCAGGTAGCCATGACGCAGGTAATCGATCAGCTCTGACAATACCACCGAGGGTTCACGCTGCTCGTTGCGATGCATATCACGGGCATTGTAGCTGACATGAAACACATCACGTGCCGACAGCAGGGCTTCCAGAAACAGCCAGCGATCGTCGATGCGGCTGGCACGGTCACCTGCACGCCGCTTGTTGCGCATCAGGTCAAAGCCCTTGCGCTCAATCCGGCGCTGGTAATCCTCATTGTTCATGCCAAGGATATACACAACCCGGAACGGCACTGCCCGCATCGGCAGCAGGCTGCAGAACTTTACCCCTTCCTGCCAGTGATGGCGGCCACCGGCACCCTGCTCCATTACCGGCTTCAGGCTATTGCGGATTACCTCTATTGGCACATCCGCCTGGCACCATTGCCTTTCTGCTGTTTTGCCCAGTTGTGTGATCGCCTCGCGCAGGGCGATCAGTGCCTGCCGGTCGTCATCGTTATCCGCCAGGTAAAAAACATCCAGTAACTGCAGCAGCTCGACATGCCAGTCTGCCATCGACCGCGGGCGCTGGAAGCGGGCTGCCAGCTGTTCGATTTTTTGCCAGATACACAAAAAACTGTCCAGTATATGTGTATTGCTGCCTTCAATGCCGTCATAAGGCAGCACTTGCATGCCATCAGCCGGCTGCAGCAATGATGCCTGTGGTGCATCGTCATCCACTGCCATGGCATAGCCGGCCAGCAGCCGATCAAGGCCGAATGACCAGCTGTATTCATGATAGGCCGGCAAGCCTAGCTGCGCCCTGTGCGCTGCATCCCGGCCCCAGCGAATACCGCTTTCTGCCAGCCAGCCACGCAGGATGTCAAAGTCATCCTGTCTCATGGCAAAGGCTTTCTGCACGGCCGGCACTTCTAACAGGGATAACACTTCACTCAAGGTGAAGCGGCTGCCAGACAGCCCGAGCAAGGTATCAAAACTGGTCAGCAGCGTCGACTGGTCGGCCAGGGTCTGGTCACTGACCTGGTAGGGTATCCGGCTGGCCTCTTCATCACGGGTGAAAATCGCGTGAATATACGGTGCATAGGTCGACACCTTTGGCATCATGACCACAATATCCCGCGGGTTAAGACCTGGCATCCGGGCCAGCATGTCACGCAACTGGTCATGCAACACCTCCACTTCTCGTTGCGGGCCGTGGCAGCGATGAATGTGAATGCTGGGAACCCGCTGTGGATCCTGCAGGTCTTCGACCAGCGGCTGTTTTTCGCCATCACTGACATAATCAACCGCAGCGGGCCGGCCTTTGTAGCTTAGCGTCAGGATGTCGTGCTGGATCTGCTGCAGCAGTGTTTGCGGCTCTGTGTCAGCGTTAGACAGGAAGTCAGCATCGGCATGTTCCTGCAGCAACTGGATAAATTCACGCAGCTGTTCGCCCTGGCTGGCCAGCAATGGATTGCCGATTTCATAATACAGTTCATCAACCACACCTCGGTTGTTATTGCGGGCCAGCTGCCGTGCCGACTGGATCAGCTCCCAGTATTCGCGGCACGGGTTCAGCACATACAATCGTACCGGCAGGTGCTGCGCCAGCAATACCAGCAGCCTGACCATCTGTGGTGCCAGGCTGGTAATACCAAACACCGACAGTCGCACAAAGGACAGGCGCCGGCACACGGTTTCACTGTCATTTTCTGCCAGGTACGCGTGCAGCTTCTGTTCCATCAGGGCACGGTGTGGCAGGCTGTGATGGTCACTGAGTGCCAGCTGTCGCCACAATTCGGCTTGCCAGGCCTCGTTGTCATCATCACTGAAATAACGTTTTCCGGACTGCCAGCCCAGCAGCCAGTCGGAGCGGTAAATCAGGTATTGGTCAAACAGGTCGGCAATGGCGACCGCCAGCTGGTAACGCTTTAACGGCCGGCAGGATTCATCGTTCAGGTAACTGGCCACCGGCTGCAGCACCGGCTTTGCCATCAGGGCCGGATCAGCAAACAGGCTGTACAGCTTCCAGGTCATTTCCGTCTTGCCCAACGGTGCCTCGCTGGCGGGCTCATCCGGCAACAATGCCCGTGCCAGCTGCCAGAACAGTGCCGACGGCTGCAGGTAACACATGTTGGCAGCAACGCTGTGCTGCTGCGCCAGCTGGATATTCAGCCATTCACCGAGCACCCGGTTATCCAGCAGTACCGTTTCCGGCGTCAGCAGGCCCATGCCGGCAGCCGGCTGGCGGATATGCTCTGCCAGGCTGTCGAACAGGGTTTCCATTCGGTGGGAAAATACGAGTTCGAATGCCGCCATCAGGCTTCCTTTGTTGCACCTCGATCAGGACGTTATTCGCCCTTGCCTGCTGCTGGCAGCCTGGTTCAGTCCAGCACCATGATCGCTTCGATTTCCACCTCGGCATCTTTCGGCAACGAGGCCACCCCAACACAGGCACGCGCTGGATAAGGCTCGGCAAAGTACTGGCGCATCACTTCATTGACGGCGGCGAAATTGGCCAGGTCGGTGAGGAATATATTGATTTTGACACAGTGTGCCAGAGAGCCACCGGCAGCTTCGGCAACTGCGGTCAGGTTATCGAATACACGCCGGGTCTGGGTGCTGATGTCGCCTTCTACCAGTTGCATCGTGGTGGGGTCGAGCGGGATCTGGCCGGAAAAATACACGGTATTGCCGGCTTTTACTGCCTGCGAATAAGGGCCGATGGCCAGCGGCGCCTGGTCACTGTGAATGGTCTGTCGGTTCAATGGAGTGCTCTCCTGGCTATGGCTTTGACACGGGTAATGCTGTTGACCGCCCTGATATTGCGGATATGGCGCATGATACGCGCCAGATGCACACGGTCATGCACGGTAATTTCGATATCAACGCGGCTACTGTGGGCATCCTTGTCAATGACATTGATGCTTTCGATATTGGCATCAAGGCTGTTTATCTTGGTCGCCAGCAAGGCAACAATGCCCTTGGTCTGGCGCACATCCACCGCGATAGGTACGTGGAATTCACCGTGGATATTATCGGCCCATTGCAGCTCAACCACCTTGGCCCTGTTTTTGCGGACATTGCGGGCATTCTGGCAGGTATTCACATGCACCACCACGCCACGGCCAACACTCATGTGGCCGATGATATGATCACCCGGCAGTGGATGGCAGCATTTGGCAAAATGCAGGATCATGCCCTCGGTGCCACTGATCACCAGCGGATCACCACTGTCATCGGTTTCCGCCTGCAACGCGTCACTGTTCGATGGCAGCAGTTGCCGGGCGGTCAGGAACGCCGCCCGGTTACCGATGCCAATATCCTCGAGAATAAAATCAAAGCTGGCAAAGCGGGTGCTTTCCAGCAGTTTGTCAATCTGTGCCTGCGATACCTGCTCCAGACTGTAGTTCATGCCTTGCAGCGCCTTGTCCAGCAGCCGCCGGCCAAGGTCAATCGAATCGCTGTGGCGCTGGCTTTTCAACACATGACGGATATGACTGCGGGCCTTGCCGGTAACCACAAAATCCAGCCACACCGGGCTGGGCCGGCCATTGACGCTGGTGATGATTTCCACGGTTTCACCGCTTTTCAGTGGCTGGCTCAGCGATGACAGGCGCCGGTTGATATAACAGCCGACACAGCGGTTGCCGAGATCGGTGTGCACGGCATAGGCAAAATCCACCGGCGTGGCGCCATGCGGCAGCTCAAGAATCTTGCCCTTGGGGGTAAACACATAGACCTCATCCGGGAACAGGTCGATCTTGACGTTTTCGATAAACTCCAGCGAATTGCCGGTTCGCTGCTGCATTTCCAGCAGGCCCTGCACCCACTGCCGGGCCCGCTGGTGGCTGCCGGACAATGCCGATGAATAGTCCTCGCTGCCCTGCTTGTACAGCCAGTGGGCGGCGATACCATTGCTGGCCATCTCGTCCATTTCCTCGGTGCGAATCTGTACCTCAATCGGCACACCGTGCATGCCGATCAGGATGGTATGCAGGGACTGGTAGCCGTTCGATTTCGGAATCGCGATATAGTCCTTGAACTGCCCGGGCACCGGCTTGTACAGCGAGTGCATGGCACCCAGCACGCGGTAGCAGGTATCGACATTGTCAACAATGATACGAAAGCCAAACATATCCATGATGTCGGCAAACGGTTTTTTCGACTGGCGCATTTTCTGGTAAATGCTGTACAGGTGTTTTTCACGTCCGTACACGCGTGCATTCAGGCCCTCATTGGCCAGATACTCCTCGACCCGCTGGCGGGTTTCTTCCACCAGCGCATTGCGTTTGCCCCGGATACGCTTGATCGCCGCCTTGATACGTGCGGCACGCATCGGGTACATGGCCTGGAAACACAGGTCCTCGAATTCCATACGCACGGTATTCATGCCCAGCCGGTTGGCAATCGGCGCATAGATTTCCAGTGTTTCCCTGGCGATACGGCGCCGCTTTTCCGGCTTCAGCACCCCAAGGGTACGCATATTGTGCAGGCGGTCGGCCAGCTTGACCAGGATCACCCGGATGTCGTTGGCCATTGCCAGCGCCATTTTCTGGAAGTTTTCTGCCTGCGCCTCGGCCTTGGTTTCGAAGTCGATCTGGGTCAGCTTGCTGACGCCATCAACCAGGTCGGCCACGGCATCACCAAACTGCGAATCGAGAGCCGCCTTGCTGACGCCGGTATCCTCGATCACATCATGCAGCATGGCGGCCATCAGGCTCTGATGGTCCATACGCATGTCAGCAAGAATATCGGCTACTGCCAGCGGGTGGGTAACATAGGGTTCGCCACTGCGGCGAATCTGCCCGTCATGGGCCTGCTCCGCATAGTAGTAGGCGCGCTTGATCTGCTGGATCTGGGCCGGTTCCAGGTAACCGGAAACCTTGTCAGACAGCGTAAGAATGTTCAGCATGGCCAGCTCCGGATGCGGCCGGCCAACAGCAAGAGCGATCGCTTAAATAAAATCGTCGCTGCCAAGTTCATCAAACTCCTCGGCCTGCTTGTTGATGCTTTCAACACTGATCAGGTTCTGCTCCAGTTCACGCAGGGCCAGCACGGTTGGCTTGTCGCCTTCTTCCCGTACCAGCGGCTTGTGGCCACCGGTGGCCAGCTGACGTGCCCGCTTGGTGGCAACCATGACCAGCTCGAAGCGGTTTTCTACCTTGTCCAGACAATCTTCAACGGTGATGCGTGCCATGTTAACCCTTCATAAACGATTTTTTGCGGACCGGCGATTATAGCCAGATCGCCGGCAAAAGTTAAGCATTGTAATGGTATATGCTGGCGGGCGGGCAATTTGTCAACGGCCGCTTTGTTCCTGCCACAGCGCGGCAAAACGCTCGGCGCTGAAACCATCCAGCCGCTGGCCACCGACAAAGATAACCGGCACCGCCCGGCCACCAAAAGCCCGGTAACGGCGCAGCGCCTCGGCATCCTTTTCGATATCGTATTCAATGAAGTCGATCCGGTTGGCGCGGAAATACTCGCGTGCCTTTTTACAATAACCGCACCATTCGGTGGCGTACAGCACCACCTGCCGGCGGCCTGGCAGCAGGTCGTTGATGCCGCCTGCAAAACTGTTGCCCGTTGTCTGCGGCAGCACACTGGCGGCAGCCGGTACCTGACGGTTGCCATAGTGCAGCCGGCCGTTGTCATCACGCCACTGGTACATGTCGGCCTGCACGGCAAGGCTGGCCAATGTTATCAGCACGACTGCCAGCAACCGGCACATGTCAGCCTTCCCCTGCCAGCAGGGCCTGCAGTAACTCACTGCATTTCTGTTGCTGCAGCGCAGCACGGCAGCGCTGGCCAAGCACAATGGCGCGCAGCTCATCCAGCGCGGTGGCAAAATCATCATTGATGACCAGATAGTCTGCCTCGGGATAGTGCGACATCTCGTCACGCGCCTTGGCCATGCGCTGCTCAATCACCTCGTCACTGTCCTGGCCGCGGGCGGTAAGTCGCTGGCGCAAGGCTGCTACCGACGGCGGCAGGATGCAGATGCGCTGGCAGTTAATCTGGCGCGCCACCTGGCGGGCACCCTGCCAGTCAATCTCGAGAATCACATCGCAGCCCTGCTGCAGGGTGTCTTCCACCTAGTCCTGTGATGTGCCGTAATAATTGCCGAACACCTCGGCATGTTCGAGAAAACGGCCCTTCTCCAGCAGCTCAACAAAACCGGGGCGGTCGACAAAATGGTAATCCACACCGTGCTGCTCGCCGGGCCGCTGGCTGCGGGTGGTATACGACACCGACACCTTGATATCGTCAAGGCTGTCCAGCAGGGCCCTGACCAGTGAGGTTTTGCCGGCACCCGATGGTGCCGAGATAACAAACAGGGTGGCTTTGCGCTGTTTCATGCTGATTCCGTGATGGGCTGGCCGCCGGGCGGCGCTGTCAAAGCCGCCATGATCCAACAAAATGCACGGATGCTCAATGGCCGGCTTCGCTGCGTGCGGTTTCCGCTGCCAGTTTGGCCAGTGCCTTGTGCAACTGCTCCTGGGCGCGGATACGCCGGCCACCCTTTTTGCCGGGCGGCCGGCGGTTACGCAACTGGCCATCAAGAATGCGTGCCTTGACGTTGTCCTTCCACTGGGTTTCGACGATGGTGTCCAGCATTTTCTGTACCACCGGGTCATACACCGGGCAGGTCACCTCAACACGGAAATCGATATTGCGCGTCATCAGGTCAGCCGACGAAATAAAGTAACGTTTGTCGCCGCCGTTATAAAAAATAAAAATGCGCGGATGCTCCAGATAGCGGTCAACAATGCTGATGGCCTGCATCGGCTGGCGGGCCGGCTCGGCCTCCGGCACAATCGAACACATGCCACGCACAATCAGCCGCACCCGCACACCCGCCCGGGTGGCACGGTACAGGCTGCGAATCACTTCTTCATCCACCAGGTTGTTGCACTTGATCAGGATTTCCGCACGCCGGCCATGGCCGGCGTGGTCAATTTCCTGTTCGATCAGGCGGCAGATATTGCTGCGCATGGAATGCGGCGACACCCACAGGTGATCGTATTCCATACGCAGGTAGTTACGCTGCAGGAATTCAAACAGCCGGTGTACATCCCGGCCAATGCCCTGGTCGGCCGTCAGC
>DATCSZ010000170.1:0-5247 GCA_036568205.1 Pseudomonadales bacterium | reverse complement strand
AGGCGCGGCTGGTGGCAGTACGGGCATTTTATGGCGGACCGATTGTCGGTCAGGAGCTGAACCAGATTCCCAAACACATGCCCGGCATTGAAACCCGTGTAGCGGCCATTTACCGGCGCGACCGCTCCATCATCCCGGAAGGTGACACCGTCATCGAGGTGGATGACGAGGTATTTTTTATCGCCGCCACTGAACATATTTCATCGATGATGATTGAGCTGCGTGGCAAGGACAAGCCATACAAGCGGGTGATGATTGCCGGCGGTGGCAATATCGGCAGCCGGCTGGCCAAATCCATCGAACACAAATACCAGGTCAAACTGATCGAGCGTGACCTGGAGCGTTGCGAGCAGTTGTCCGACCAGTTGCAGCGCACCATCGTGCTGCATGGCAACTCCTCGGACAAGGATCTGCTGATCTCGGAAAATATCGACAGCTGTGATGTTTTTTGCGCGCTGACCAGTGATGACGAGGCCAACATCATGGCCTCGCTGCTGGCCAAGCGCCTCGGCGCCACCAAGGTGATCACACTGATTGCCAATATGGCCTATGTTGACCTGCTGCAGGGCGGCGAAATCGACATCGCCCTGTCGCCGCAGCAGGTGACCATCGGCAGCCTGCTGAAACACGTGCGCCGGGGCGAGGTCAGCAATGTGTACTCGCTGCGCCGCGGCGCAGCGGAAGCGATAGAAATCACGGCGCGTGGCGACGAACGCACCTCACGGGTGGTTGGTAAACGTATCGCCGAACTGCCACTGCCCGATGGTGCCACTATCGGCGCCATCGTGCGTGGCAACAACGTGATTATTGCCCATAGCCATATCGTCATCGAAACCGATGACCATGTCATCCTGTTCCTGGTCAACAAAAACACCATTCGCGACGTCGAAAAACTGTTTGCTGTCGGGCTGGGTTTTATCTGACCTGCTTATGAACGTTGCCATTATATTCCGTATCCTTGGCATTCTGCTGATGCTGTTCAGCCTGACCCATCTGTTACCGCTGGCGGTGTCGATCCTGTATCGTGACGGTGAACACATGGTGTTTATCCTGTCTTTCCTGATTACCTTTGTGGTCGGCCTGATTATCTGGGTACCGGTCTACCAGGCCAGTTCCGAGCTGAAAACCCGTGACGGTTTCCTGCTGACATCGCTGTTCTGGACTGTACTCGGCATTTTCGGCGCCTTGCCACTGATGATGAACAACCACCTGCCGCTGTCCGCCAGCGATGCGGTGTTTGAATCCATTTCCGGGCTGACTACCACCGGTGCCACCGTCATCAGCGGTCTCGACCACCTGCCCAAATCCTTGTTGTATTACCGCCAGCAACTGCAATGGCTGGGTGGCATCGGTATCATCGTTATCGCCGTGGCGATCCTGCCGCTGCTGGGTATCGGCGGCATGCAGCTGTACCGGGCCGAACCAGGCCCGATCAAGGACAGCAAACTGACCCCGCGTATCACGGCCACCGCGTCCTGGCTGTTTTTTATCTATGCCATGCTGACGGCCGCCTGTGCGTTCTGTTACTGGCTGGCTGGCATGGATCTGTTTAATGCCGTGGCGCACAGTTTTTCCACCATCGCCATCGGCGGTTTCTCGCCGCATGATGCCAGCCTTGGCCACTACCAGAACCCGCTGATCTGGATGGTCGCCTGTGTCTTTATGTTTATTGCGGCGCTCAACTTTGCCCTGCATTACTACACCTATAGCCGGCGTACTGTGCAGCATTATTTTTCCGACTCGGAATCAAAATTCTATTTTTTCTTTATCCTGATCAGCTGCATTGTGGTGGTACTGGCTCTGCAACTGCTGCCGGCAGCACGGGATGATCTTTACGTTTATCACGCCATTTTCAAGGTGGTATCGATTGCCACAACCACCGGCTTTGTCACTACCGATTTCAGTCTGTGGCCAAGCTTTTTGCCGTTTACACTGCTGTTTCTCAGCTGTGTCGGCGGCTGTGGCGGCTCTACCGGCGGCGGCATCAAGGCAATTCGTATTATCCTGATCGCCCGCCAGGGCATGCGTGAACTGCGCCAGCTGATTCACCCCAATGCAGTGATTCCAATCAAGCTGAAAGGGCGCTCGGTACCGAATACCGTACTGTCGGCGGTGTGGAGTTTTGTTGCCATCTATGGCCTGTGTTTTATGGCCGTTGTCATCCTGCTGCAGGCCTGCGGTCTGGATTTTGTCAGCGCCTATTCGGCCACCATTGCCACACTGAACAACCTCGGGCCTGGGCTGGGCTCGGTCACTGCCACTTATGCGCAGGTATCGGATCCCGGCAAATGGGTGCTGTGCCTGTCGATGCTGCTGGGTCGTCTGGAAATTTTTACCTTGCTGGTTTTGTTTACCCCGGCGTTCTGGCGCCGTTAACGGTAAACACCGGTCTTGATGCCGCCCGGGCCACGGCGAAACCGTTTGTATTCCCACTGGTACTGCGCCGGTGCCAGCGCAACCAGCTGCTCAACCGCCTGATTCAGTGCCGTGGCAGCAACTGCCGTATCGGCTGCATACAAATCCTGCGACACCGACTGCAATACAATCGAAAAATGCCCATTGGCCAGCCGTTTGGCGAAGCCGGCCACTGCCACGACATTGCCGCGCTGCAGCAGGCTGGGAATCAGTGTCATGGTCGCCACCGGATGGCCAAAAAACGGCACATATTCCACGCCGCTGCCCTTGTCCGGTATCTGGTCGGGCAGAATGCCGGTAACCCCGCCGGCCCTGAGTGCCTTGACAATACCCAGCACCCCTTTTTTGCTGGTTGGCTGCAGCTGTGTGCCACAGCGGCTGCGCCCCTGAAAGATAATCTCGTTACGCCAGGCTTCCGCCTGCGGCTTGAACAGGCAGGTCAGCGGGTAATGACTGGCAAGAAAATAGCCCAGCGCCTCCCAATTGCCCAGGTGCGGGGCAATCACAATCACGCCCTTGCCGGCGGCACGCGCCTCGTCAATCAGCGCCTGGCCTTGCACCGTTTCAATGCGGGCCAGGGTTTTTTCAACCGGCTGCAGCCAGATGCGCGGAATCTCCAGCGCAGTCAGCAACGTGTGGGTGACGGCGGCACGGGCCAGTTGCCGGCGCTGGTGAACCGGCATATCGGGGTAACACAAGGCCAGGTTGGTCTCGGTGATCCGGCGCAGGGCAGTGCGGCCATGCCAGGCCAGCCCGGCCAGTAAACGGGCCAGGCTGTGCAGGGCTGGCAGCGGCAACAGCGCACACAGGTGGAAAAAAGCCAGCGTCAGCCTTTTTTGCACAAAAAACCTCGTGTGATGGCCATTGCCACCCTCTTGTTTGCTGAACTTGTCGGCGACAAAGGATATAATTTTCGCCCCTGAATGTCGCGCAAAAAAGGTAGGCTGCCGTGTCCGATTCGCCATCGTTTGATGTTTCCACGTTCCAGGGCCTGATCCTGGCCCTGCAGCATTTCTGGGCCGGGCAGGGCTGTGTTGTCCTGCAGCCGCTGGATATGGAAGTGGGCGCCGGGACCTTTCATCCCGGCACTTTTTTGCGCGCCATCGGCCCGGAAACCTGGAATGCCGCCTATGTGCAGCCCTGCCGGCGGCCCACCGACGGCCGTTACGGTGAGAACCCCAACCGCCTGCAGCACTATTACCAGTTCCAGGTGGTATTAAAGCCGTCACCGGACAATATCCAGCAACTGTATCTGGATTCCCTGCAGCACCTGGGTATTGATCCTGCCATTCATGATATCCGTTTTGTCGAGGACAACTGGGAATCCCCCACGCTGGGCGCCTGGGGCCTGGGCTGGGAAATCTGGCTGAATGGCATGGAAGTTACCCAGTTTACCTATTTCCAGCAGGTCGGCGGGCTGGAGTGTTATCCGGTCACCGGCGAAATTACCTACGGCCTGGAGCGTATTGCCATGTACCTGCAGGGCGTCGACAGCATTTACGACCTGGTGTGGACCCGTGGCCCGCACGGTACGGTCACCTACGGTGACGTGTTCAAACAGAACGAAGTGGAAATGTCGCATTACAACTTCAGTCACGCCAATACCGAAGAGCTGTTCCGCAGTTTTGATGCCTGCGAGCGCGAAAGCGAAAAACTGATCGCGGCCAAACTGCCGTTGCCGGCCTATGAGATGGTCATGAAAGCCTCCCATATGTTTAACCTGCTGGATGCCCGCCATGCCATTTCGGTCACCGAGCGCCAGCGTTTTATCCTGCGCGTGCGCGCACTGGCGCGGGCGGTGGCCGAAGCCTATTTCGAGGCACGTGCCGAGCTCGGTTTTCCGCTGGCGCTGCCGGCATTGCGTGATGAAGTACTGGCAAAACGACTGGCTGCGGAGAAACAGGCATGATCCGGGATTTACTGATTGAAATCGGCACCGAAGAGCTGCCGCCAAAAGCACTGCCGGCCCTGATCGACAGTTTTGCCCGCCACGTCAGCGACGGCCTGCATGCACTGGGGCTCGAATTTTCTGCCTGCCAGCCGTTTGCCACACCGCGCCGGCTGGCGCTGGTCATCACCGACCTGCAAACCCGCCAGCCCGACCGCAACGAACAAAAACTGGGGCCCGCCGTTGCCGCCGCCTTTGCTGCCGATGGCAAACCCAGCAAGGCCGCCGAAGGCTTTGCCCGCAGCAACAATACCACGGTGGAAGCGCTGGACCGGGTCGTCACCGACAAGGGTGAACGGCTGGCCTTCACGCAGCTGATCACCGGCCAGCCAACCCAGGTTCTGCTGCCTGGCGTGATCGACAAGGCGCTGGCCGAACTGCCGGTGCCAAAACGCATGCGCTGGGGCGCCAGCCGGGCCGAGTTTGTGCGGCCGGTAAAATGGGTCACGCTGGTATTCGGGGATGAGGTCATCGACACCGAGATTCTGGGTATCCGCAGCGGCGGTGTCAGTCATGGCCATCGTTTTCATGCACCGCAGGCCATTGCCGTGAATGCCGGCAATTATGCCGAGTCCTTGCGCCAGGCCCATGTCATTGCCGATTTTGCCGAACGGCGCAACCTCATCCTGCAGCAAATAAGGGCCCAGGCAGAATCGCTGGGCGGCCGCCTCGGTGATGACATTGACGACTTGCTGGATGAGGTTACCGCACTGGTGGAATGGCCGGTGGCCCTGTCCGGCCAGTTCGATGCGGATTTTCTGGCGGTACCGGCCGAGGCGCTGATTTCCAGCATGGTTGAGCACCAGAAATATTTTTATGTGCTGGACAGCCATGGCCAGCTGATGCCGAATTTCATCACCGTCGCCAATATCGACAGCGAACAG
>DATCSZ010000169.1:0-14279 GCA_036568205.1 Pseudomonadales bacterium | reverse complement strand
ATGAATACCGACCATGATGCCCGATATTGCCCCCGCTGCCAGGCTGACAATGGCTGTGCCATCGCCAACGACCAGCCGCCGGCCAGCTGCTGGTGCATGACACAGCCGCGTCAGGCACTGCCTGCCGAGCCATCCGGCCGCTGCTATTGCCGCCAATGCCTGCCACACAAGGAGCCTGCATCATGCTGACCATTGTTGACGGCTTCCGCCTGCTGACCCGACCCGGCATCCGCCCGTTTGTGCTGGCACCACTGGCCGTCAATGCGCTGGTGTTTACCGGCCTGCTGCTGTACCTGTACCGGCTGGCCGGCGATCTGCAGCAGATGCTGACCGACTGGCTGCCGGACTGGCTGGATTTCATCAGCTGGCTGATCTGGCCGGTCTGGTTGCTGCTCGGGCTGGCTGTGGTGGTCTATGGCTTTGGCATCCTCTGCAACCTGATTGCCGCACCGTTCAATGCCCTGTTATCGGAAAAAGTCGAACAACACTGCGGCTACCCAGCGCCGGCTCCCTCCGCCTCGTTTATCGCCAGCCTGTTGCCGGCTTTCCGGCGTGAACTGCAAAAGCTGTTATTCAGCCTGAAATGGCTGCTGCTGATCCTGGTGTTGTCACTGCTGCCGGTGGTTAACCTGCTGGCGGTGCTGATCAGCGCCTGGCTGCTGGCGGTGGAATACCTGGATTATCCGGCTGATAACCGCGGCCTGCGTTTTGCCGATTTTCTCACCCGCCTGCGCCGGCAACGCTTGCCGGCACTGGTGTTTGGCCTCAGTGTGCTGGCCGCCAGCCTGATCCCGCTGGTCAACTTCCTGGTCATGCCCGCTGCCGTCTGTGCCGGCACCCGGCTATGGCACCAGCAGCGTTATGGTGCTGACGGCTGATAACGGTAAACAATAATCCAGCTGGTCAGGTTTTTCTGCCGGGCAAACAGTGAATACGGAAACGGTATCTGCCAGTCCCATGCCATCAGCTGGCCGGTCGGCTGGTAATCGGCAAAACCTGGATGTTCAACCAGCGCCGTCTCGCCGCTCCAGTAGCCGGGGTGATACCAGATGCCATCCGTGCCCGGCCTTTTCCGGCTGTTCAGGATCAGCAACTGCGGTTGCAGGGACAGGACATAATCCGGGTCGTTTTTCTTGTGCATATTGCCTTCCACCCGGGCGATATGCGCATCGTTAAGCCCAACCATGTCAATCACGTCAAAGGCCGGCAATGCCCACGGCAAGGCGCCGGCATGATTGACCGCGATCAATACGCCATCGGGGTAATCTTCACGCAGGCGGGCTGCCAGCCGGATCGAGGCGGCGGTAAACTCGCCCTCCTGGTACAGCTGCACCGGCAACTGCTTGCCAGTGAATGCCGCCAGCAGCTGCGGCGGCGGCACCACCAGCAACACCAGCGGCAGCAGGCTGGTGCACAGCAACAGCCGGGCGGCCGTACCTGTTTGCACCATGGCATACAGCCACAATGCCAGCAACGGCGCCAGCATCGGTGTCAGCAGGCGAAAATGGAACATCCAGTCACCGCCACCCAGCCAGACAATGCCAAGCAACATCGTCACCATACCGGCGGCCACCATCACCGTATCACGCTGCGCCTCCAGCTTCCTGGCCAGCCACAGCAACCAGATTGCCAGCAGCGGCAACAACACCGGCAGGCAATACAGTGTGCCAAGCGCCAGCTGGCTGAACGTGTCACCACCGGTCGCCTTGGCATAAAAGGTATTCGGCAGCGGCACACCGTACACCGCCAGCCGCAGCAACAGCCACAGCAGCGTGGGGACCAGCAGCAGGGCCAACGAAACCGGCGACAGCAGCTGACGCCGGAACACCACCAGCGCCACCACAATGGCAAGCAGCAGGAACGGCCCTTCCGGGCGGGCAATGCCGATCAGTGCGGTCGGCAGCAGCCAGTGGCGACCGGCGACAATACCGCAAACACTCCAGACAAACAGCGCCATATACAAGGCGGTTTCCAGCCCGGCCGTTGACCAGTAATGAAAGCCGTGATTGAGCACCAGCAACAGGCAGGCCAGCGCTGCCTGGCCATGGTTCAGGCCCAGCTGCCGGCCCAGCTGCCAGCCGCCGGCAACGGTAACGGCGGCAAACAGCAGGCCCAGGGCCCTGGCAGCGGTCTCGACCGCCAGCCCGGCTTTGCCAGCGGCTATCAGCAGCAGATACCACAATGGTGAGGAATAGCCTTCCACCGGCGCACTGTGATCCGACCAGCTCCACCACTGGCCGGCCAGTGCCCGTTCGACATAACGGAAATAGATATAGCTGTCATCACCGATCTGCCAGTAAAAATAATGGCTCAGCACAGCAAACAGCAGCGCCACCGGCAGCAGCACGGCATACGGCCGCAGCGGCAGCGCGCTCACCGGCCGGCTCCGCCGCTGCACACCGGGCACTGCGGATCTTGCCGGATACGCAGCTTGCGCACCCCGGCAGCGGCAAAATCAATCGCCAGCAGGAAGCCGGCCAGCGACTGGCCATAGCCGGCCAGCAGCTTGACCGCTTCAACCGCCTGCCAGCTGCCAACACTGCCGACCACCGGCCCCAGCACACCACTGTCGGCACAGCGCGGCGCCTCGCCCTGGTCGTCATCACTGAACAGGCAGCGATAACAGGGGGAGGCCGGATCACGCCGGTCAAATACCGCCAGCTGGCCGCTGCCGCCAATTGCCGCACCGGATACCAGCGGGGTAGCGGTTGCCACACACAGCCGGTTCAGCAAAAAACGGCTGGCAAAATTGTCACTGCAATCGAGCACCAGGTCGGCTGCCTGCACCAATGCCAGGCCGTTATTTTCAGCAAAGCGGCTGGCCAGCGCCGTCACCGTGACATCCGGGTTCAATCGCTGTATTGCCACTGCCAGCGACCCGGCCTTGTTGTCGCCAATGCCATCATGGCGATGGGCAATCTGGCGCTGCAGGTTGGACAGCTCGATGTCATCATTATCAACAATCGTCAAATGGCCAACACCGGCCGCAGCCAGGTACAGCGCTGCGGCACAGCCCAGCCCGCCGGCACCCAGCAGCAGCACATGGCTGTCCAGCAGGCGCTGCTGGCCGGCCACATCAAAGCCATCCAGCAGGATATGCCGGCTGTAGCGCAGCAGCTGCTGATCGTTCACGGCCTGGCTCCACTGGTAAAACGCTGGTGGCCGGCCAGGTCACGCTGGCACACCACATCAACCAATCCGTTAGTGGCAAAACAGGCCGCCACGGCCTGTCCCTGGTCATAGCCGTGCTCAATATACAGGCGCCCACCCGGCTTCAGCACCCTGGCCGCCTGCCGGCAGATCACGGCAATGTCATCCAGCCCGTCAGCCCCTGCCACCAGTGCCGACAGGGGCTCATGGCGCAGGGCCGGCAAATGGCTGTCGCCAGCGGCAATATACGGGGGGTTGCTGACCAGCACATCCAGGCTGTTGTCGGCCACGGCCGCCAGCCAGTTGGCCTGCACAAAACGCACCGGCAAGTCATAACGCCGGCTGTTGGCAGCAGCCACCTGCAATGCCGCTGCCGAGCGGTCTGTCGCCACCAGCTGCCAGTGCGGCCGCTCACTGGCCAGCGCCAGGGCAATGGCACCGCTGCCGGTGCCGGCATCGACAACCGTCAACGGCGCCGGCGGATGCGCCTGCAGTATCGCCTCAACCAGCAATTCGGTTTCCGGCCGCGGAATCAGCACCGCCGGACTGACTGCCAGCTGCAGCGTCCAGAACGGCTGTTCACCGGTGATATAGGCTAACGGCTCGCCACTGGCGCGACGATGAACCATATCGAAAAATGCCTGCCGGTCAGCCGACGCCAGCGGCGTATCCGGCCAGCTGTACAGGTAACTGCGGGATTTTCCCAGCAGCGCAGCCAGCAACCACTGTGCATCATCCTGCTCATCGGCAGGCAGCCGAACCCTGGCAGCAGCCAGCGCCGTGGCAATCGTGTCAGTCATTGGCCAGCAACGCCAGCTGGTCGGCCTGATGCTCCTGCAGCAAGGGCTCGATCACGGCATCCAGGTCGCCCTGCAGGATTTCATCCAGCTTGTACAGCGTCAGGTTGATACGATGGTCAGTGACCCGGCCCTGCGGATAGTTATAGGTGCGAATGCGTTCTGAGCGATCACCGCTGCCAACCAGGCTCTTGCGCTCGGCGGCCTGGCTTTGCGCCGCCTGCTCCCGCGCCTGCTGGCTGATACGTGCCTGCAGCAATGCCATGGCCCGGGCACGGTTCTTGTGCTGTGAGCGTTCGTCCTGGCATTCCACCACAATGCCGGTGGGCAAGTGGGTAATACGGATGGCCGAATCGGTCTTGTTGACATGCTGGCCACCGGCACCGGAGGCACGAAAGGTATCAACACGGATATCCGCCTTGTTGATATCCACCTCATCGACGTCGTCAGGCTCGGGCATCACCGCCACGGTACAGGCCGAGGTATGGATACGCCCCTGTGATTCGGTTTCCGGTACACGCTGCACACGGTGCGCGCCGGATTCAAACTTCAGCCGTCCATACACCGCCTGGCCGGCCACCCGGCTGATGATTTCCTTGAAGCCGCCATGCTCGCCTTCACGCTCGCTGAGCACCTCGATACGCCAGCCACGCTGCTCGGCATAACGTGAATACATACGGAACAGGTCACCGGCAAACAGTGCCGCCTCGTCACCACCGGTGCCGGCGCGAATTTCCAGGAACACGTTGCGCCGGTCGTCGGGATCTTTCGGTATCAGCAGGGACTGCAGCAGGATTTCCTGCTGTTGACGGCGTTGCCCGGCAGCGGCCAGCTCGTCGCGGCCCATCTGGCGCATATCAGGGTCGTCATCCTCAGCCAGCACACCCGCTTCGCCAATATCATCCAGCGTCTGCCGGTAGGCAGCATAGGCGGCAGCCACATCCTCCAGCTCGGCATATTCCATCGACAGGCTGCGAAAGCGGTTCTGGTCGGCAATGGTATCGGCATCGCTGAGCAAGGCGGCGATTTCCTGGTGGCGTTCTGCCAGCGCCTCCAGCTTGTGCAGGATGGATATCTTCATGGCTCGTCATTTCCGTCAGGCTGCTGCGGCAGTTCATACAGGCTGGCAAACTGGCTGACCAGCACATGCTGGCCGCTTTCAGCCGCTTTTTTCAGGTTGGCCGATGGCGCATGGATCAGCTTGTTGGTCAGCAGGCGCGCCATATTGCCGAGTACATCAGCCGCATCATGGCCGGCAGCCAGCTGTTTCAGCGCCCGCTCCAGCTCCTGTTGCTTGATGTTTTCCGCCTGCTCACGAAAGGCACGCAGCAAGGGTGCCACATCATTCATGCGCCGGGCACTGCGCCAGGCATCCACCCCCTGGTAGAGAATCACATCGGCCTTGGCCACTTCGTCCTGGCGGGCCTTTTTGTTTTCATCAATGATGTCGCGCAGGTCATCGACGGTATACAGGTAGACATCCCGCAGCTCGGCCACTTCCGGCTCGATATCGCGCGGCACGGCAATATCCACCATAAACATCGGCCGGTGACGGCGTTTTTTCAGCGCCTTTTCCACCGCCCCCTTGCCGAGGATAGGCAGCTGGCTGGCGGTTGACGAAATCACGATATCAACACCGGCCAGTCGCTCGCTGATATCCGGCAACAGGATAGCCTCGGCCTGGTACTGGCTGGCCAGTTGCTGCGCCCGTGCCAGGGTGCGGTTGGCCACCAGCAGTGTGCCGATGTGTTTTTCCCGCAGGTGGCGCGCCACCAGGTCGATGGTATCGCCGGCACCAATCAACAGGGCGGTGCTTTTGCCCAGATCACTGAAAATACGCTGCGACAGGTGTACTGCGGCAAAGGCCACCGACACCGGGTTCTGGCCAATGGCGGTCTGGGTGCGCACCCTTTTGGCCCAGGCAAAGGTATGCTGCATCGCCTGCATCAATTGTGAACCGACGGTGCCGGCCTCCTGGGCAACGGCATAAGCGGATTTCATCTGGCCAAGAATCTGCGGCTCACCGAGAATCATGGAGTCCAGGCCACTGGCCACTTTCATCATGTGCAAAATAGCCGCTTCCTCACGATGCACATAATGGTTATCGGACAGCACGTCCGGGCTCAGGTCGTGTGAGCTGGCAAGCCAGTGCAGGATTTCATTGCTGCAATGCTCAACATCGTCGGCGGCGGCGATGATTTCGGTACGATTGCAGGTCGACAGGATCATTGCCTCCGGCACCTGCGCGGCACGGCACAATGCAGTCAACGCATGAGGCATGCGCTCGGGCGCAATGGCGACCTTCTCGCGCAACGCTACCGCGGCGGTATTGTGATTGATGCCAAGTGCAATAAGAGCCATGCGGGACGTATACCGGGCCGACAAAAAAACAGTCGGCTATTCTAGCAACTCCGTTGCGCCAGCGCGATGCAAACTTTGCCGGCACGTGTCCGCCAGGCTGCCCACAAGGAACCTTTCAGTGCTACACTGTCGAACACCTGCATTCACTGATAACACCGGTCACCCGATAGCCGATGATGCGCTCCCTGCTTTTTATACTGCTTGCCGGCCTCGCCAGCGTTACCGCCCGGGCGGGTGAGCCGCCGGCCACGCCAGCCACCGACAAAGACACCGTGTTTGCGATCCTGGCAGCTGAATTTGCCATCTACCGCGACCAGTTTGCTGATGCCCAGGATTTTTACCTGGACCAGGCGCGCACCACCGGCCACCCCTACCTGGCCGAGCGCGCCACCCGCCTGGCCATGTACAACAAGCAATACGCCGACATGCTGGAAGCTGCCAGGTTATGGAGCAAGGCAGACGACAGTAACCAGGCGCTGTTTTTCCTGGCCCTGGCCCAGGCCTACAACCAGAGAGCCACCGTCGCCCTGGAACACATGCGCCGGGTGTTGCAACAGCACGGCGAAACGGACTTCACCCGGCTGGTCAACCTGCTGCCGGCTGGCGACAGCAGCGAGACCCTGTACCTGAACGAACTGCAACAGGCCGACCAGCTGCACCCGGACAACTATGATATCGCCCTGGCCCTGGCCATCCTGCACCAGCGCCAGGGTGACGAGCAGCTGGCCTTGCGCTATATCGACAAGGCGGTGGAGCTGGCTGATGACAACACTGCCGTCACCGAATATGCCGCCCGCCTGTACCTGCAACAACAGCAGCCGCAACAGGCACTGGCCGTTTACCGCAAGGCCATCGACAACAACCCGCACGACCTGCAACTGCGCCAGGCACTGGCCCAGCTGGCCATGCGCTACGATCTGGCCGAAGCCGCCCGCCAGCTGCAATACCTGCTGGGCCACAGCCCGGACGATGATTACGTGATCATCAACCTGGGGCTGACCTACCTGAAACAACAACAGCTGGATGACGCACGCCAGATGTTTGAATTACTGCTGCGCCAGCAACAGCGGGTCAGCAGCGCCAACTTTTACCTGGGCCTTATTTACCAGCAGCAGGGTGATCACGACAATGCCCTGGCCCATTTTCTTGCCGTCAGCAACCCGGACGAACGGCCACAGGCGCAGGAACAGATTATCCGCCTGTACATCAAGCAGGGCCTGTATGCCGAGGCCGGCAACCGCATCCAGCGCGGACTGGCCGGCAGTAACGACCCGGCACACCGGGAAGCGCTGATGCTGCTGCAGGCTGACATCCATGAACAACAGGGTGACATTACCGCCGCCTACCAGATCCTCAGCACACTGCTGGCCGACAACCCGGATTCCGTCGAGCTGCGCTACAACCGCGCCATGCTGGCGGAAACCGAAAACCGCATCCCGCAAATGGAACAGGATCTGCGCCATATCATCCGCATCCAGCCGGACAGTGCACTGGCACTGAACGCACTCGGCTATACGCTGGCCAACAAAACCGACCGCTACCGCGAAGCGCTGCAACTGATCGAACAGGCCTACCGGCTATTGCCAAACGACCCGGCCATTCTCGACAGCCTGGGCTGGGTACTCTATCGCATGGGCAATACCGCCGAAGCCCTGGGCTACCTGGAAAAAGCCATGCAGCTGTACCCCAATGCAGAAATCGCCGCCCACCTCGGCGAGGTGCTGTGGGCACTGGATCGCAAGGAAGAAGCCAGCCGGGTACTGCACCAAGCGCTGGACAAGGAGCCAGGCCACCACATCCTCAACGATACGGTCAAGCGCCTGAATGTTTCCCGCTAAACCCGCCCGCCGGCAGCTGCCGCTGGCCGCCCTGCTGCTGGCACTGCTGTCTGCCTGCAGCCACCTGCCGGACAGCCGTATCGACCAGCCCGACTGGCAGATCAGCGGCAAACTGGGTATCCGCCAGCCCGATACACGCAGTGTGGTCCTGCTGTTTGACTGGCAACAGCAGGGCGAACGTTACCTGATCCACCTGTTCAACAGCCTGGGCCGGCTTGAGCTTACCCTGTCGGGCGATCATCACCATGCACTGGCCGTGCAGGCCAATGGTGAGCACCATCGCGCTGACACACCGGAGCAACTGCTGCAACAGCTGACCGGCTGGTCCTTCCCGCTGGCCGACAGCCGTCACTGGTTGCAAGGGCAGGCTGCCGGCAATGAACAACACAGCAGCCACAATGCCGCCGGCCAGCTGGACACGCTGGTTAGCGGAGACTGGCAGGTGCTGCTGGACAAATACCAGCCGGTCGACGGCAAACCCCTGCCGCACCGCCTGCAGCTGCAGCACACCCCCATGACCCTAACCCTGATTGTCAAACAGCATGCCCGATTCCAGCCTTGAACTGCCGGCACCCGCCAAAATCAACCTGTTCCTGCATATCTGCGGTCGCCGGCCGGATGGCTATCACAACCTGCAGACCGTGTTCCAGTTTCTCGACATCGGTGACACCCTGCGTTTTTACCCAACCGCTAACGGCGCAATCCGCCTGGCCACGCCCATGACCGGCATCGCGCATGATGACAACCTGATTGTGCGCGCCGCCCGTGCCCTGCAGCAGGCCAGCGGTTGCCAGCTCGGTGCCGACATCGCCATCGACAAATACCTGCCCAGCGGCGCCGGCCTGGGCGGCGGCTCCTCCGATGCCGCCACCACACTGCTGGCGCTGAACCGGCTGTGGCAACTGGATCTGCCCGGTGCCACGCTGGCCGGCATCGGCCGCCAGCTGGGCGCCGACGTGCCGATATTTATCCATGGCCACAGCGCCTGGGCCGAAGGCATCGGCGAACAGCTGACCGACATGTCACCGGCCGAAGCCTGGTACCTGCTGCTGGTGCCACCCTGCCACGTTTCCACTGGCGCAATTTTTTCGCATCCACAATTGACACGCCATAGCAAAATGATGAAAATACCGCCCTCTCTTGAGCCGGGCATGGCTGGCCACTTTCGCAACGATTGCGAAACACTGGTAAGGCAGCTGTACCCCGACGTGGATCAGGCGTTTCAGGCGCTGTCTGCTGTCGGCAAGGCCAGGATGACAGGAACAGGAGCCTGTGTGTTCGCCGCATTTGATAACCGGCAACAGGCCCTTGAAGCCAGCAGACAAATGCCCGCTACCATGCAGGCACTGGTCAGCAAAGGCTGCAATGAATCACCATTGCACCGGGCTTTGGGTTCCAGCGTTTAATTGGGGTGTCGCCAAGCGGTAAGGCACCGGGTTTTGATCCCGGCATGCGTAGGTTCGAATCCTGCCACCCCAGCCATATTCACTGCCAGCCGGCAGTACTCAACGCAGGTACGCGCCGCCGACCACCCGGCCAGCGGCTGAATACAACAGCGCAATGCGTTGCCGGGCATTCACCTGCCGTTCACCTCGTCGCCCATCACATTGCCAGACTGATAAAAAGCTTAGGTGCCGATATGTCCAAATTGATGATTTTCACAGGCAATGCCAACCCGGAACTGGCGCAGAAGGTGGTGGATCAGCTGCATATCCAGATGGGCGATGCCACGGTCAGCAAATTCTCCGATGGCGAAATCACCGTGGAAATCAACGAAAACGTGCGCGGCAAGGATGTGTTTATCATCCAGCCCACCTGCGCACCGACCAACGACAACCTGATGGAACTGATTGTCATGGCCGATGCCCTGCGTCGCGCCTCGGCCACCCGCATCACCGCCGTGATTCCCTACTTTGGTTACGCCCGCCAGGATCGCCGTGTGCGCTCGGCACGGGTGCCGATTACCGCCAAGGTGGTTGCCGACATGATGGTTGGTGTTGGCATCGACCGGGTACTGACTGTCGACCTGCATGCCGAGCAGATCCAGGGCTTTTTCACCGTGCCGGTGGATAACGTCTACGGCTCTCCGGTACTGACCGACGACATTTTCCAGCAGAACTACGAGAACCTGATGGTGGTGTCGCCGGATATCGGCGGCGTGGTGCGTGCCCGTGCGGTGGCCAAGCAGCTGAACGACCTGGACCTGGCAATTATCGACAAACGCCGGCCCAAGGCCAATGTGTCCCAGGTGATGCACATCATCGGTGACGTCAAGGGTCGCACCTGCCTGCTGGTAGACGACATGGTCGACACCGCCGGCACCCTGTGCAAGGCCGCCGAAGCGCTGAAGGAACACGGCGCCAAGCGGGTGATTGCCTACTGTACCCACCCGGTACTGTCCGGCCCGGCGATTGATAACATCAACAACTCCCAGCTCGATGAACTGGTCGTCACCGACACCATTCCGCTCAGCGATGCCGCCCGCGCCTGCCCGCGCATCCGCCAGCTGACCATGGCCAACCTGCTGGCCGAATCCGTGCGCCGGGTGAACAACGAAGAATCGATCAGCGCACTGTTCAACTAAAGCCGGCAAACACGCAGTTTTTTGTTGAGAAAACCGCCGGCGGCTGCGATAATCGCCGCCCCCTGATGTGCCGGCTGCCCGCAGACCGGTAACAGGGCCCGAACCACTGGCGACCAGCAAACCGGCGCCGGTGACTGATAACGGTCTTTCCGAACCTGGTCGCGGGGACGAAAGGCAACAACAGGAGACTATCATGTCCACCATCGAAATTAATGCAAAAACCCGCAGTGACCTGGGGAAAGGTGCGAGCCGCCGCCTGCGTCACAGCGGCCAGGTTCCTGCCATTGTCTACGGTGCCGGCGAACCTGCCGCGCTGACCATTGAGCACCGCGAACTGTGGAAAGCACAGCAAGCCGAGTCCTTCTACTCATCGGTTCTGACCCTGAACGTGGACGGCAAGCCATACCCTGCCATTATCAAGGACCTGCAGCGCCACCCGGCCAAGGAAATCATCCTGCACGCTGACTTCCAGCGCATCGATGACAACACACCGGTCACCATCAATGTGCCGTTGCACTTCCTGAACACCGACATCTGCCACGGCGTCAAGCTGCAGGGCGGCAACATCCAGCTGATGAGCAAGCTGCTGAAAGTACGCTGCCTGCCAGCCAAACTGCCAGCCTACATCGAAGTGGACATGAAAGACGTCAAGGCCGGCCAGATGCTGCACCTGTCCGACATCGCGCTGCCGGAAGGTGTACAGTCTGCCGACCTGCTGCTGGGCAAGGACCACGACCATCCGGTGGTACAGGTCAACGCCGCACGCGGTGGCAAGGACAAGTAAGCCACGCTGCCGTGAGCAAACTGCTGCTGATAACAGGCCTGGGAAATCCCGGGCCTTCTTATTTGGACACCCGCCATAATGCCGGCCAGTGGTTTGTTGAAGCCATTGCCCGCCAGTATGGCGCCACGCTGGCCAGCGACAAAAAAGCCTTCGGCCTGACTGCCAGTGTGCGTATCGACGGCCAGGACGTGAAACTGCTGGTACCCACCACGTTCATGAACCGCAGTGGCCAGGCGGTTGCCGCCATCAGCCATTTCTACAAGATTGCCCCGCAGCACATCCTGGTTGCCCATGATGAGCTGGATTTTGAACCCGGCCTGGCACGCCTGAAACTGGGCGGCGGCCATGGCGGCCACAACGGCCTGCGCGACATTATCAGCGCACTGGGCAACAACAACGGCTTTTACCGCCTGCGTATCGGCATTGGCCACCCTGGCGACAGTCGCCAGGTTGCCGACTACGTGCTGAAAAAGGCACCCGCCGGCGAACAGGAAAAAACCCGCGCCGCCATTGACCAGGCCCTGCAACTGCTGCCGTTGATGATCAACGGCGAATGGCAGACCGCCATGAACCAACTTCACGCCTTCAAGGCCTAGACCGAGGATATTTTTATGGGATTCAACTGCGGCATCGTCGGCCTGCCCAACGTCGGCAAATCCACCCTGTTCAACGCCCTGACCAAGGCCGGCATTGATGCCGAAAATTTCCCGTTCTGCACCATTGAGCCCAACGCCGGTGTAGTGCCGGTGCCGGACCCGCGCCTGGCCCAGCTGGCCGCCATCGTCAAGCCGCAACGCATCCTGCCCACCACGATGGAATTTGTCGACATCGCCGGCCTGGTAGCCGGCGCCTCACGCGGTGAAGGCCTGGGCAACAAGTTCCTCGCCAATATCCGCGAAACCGATGCGATTGCCCATGTCGTGCGCTGTTTTGAAGACGACAACATCATCCATGTGGCCGCCAAAATCGACCCGGCTGCCGATATCGACATTATCAACACCGAGCTGGTGCTGGCCGATATGGAAAGCGCGGAAAAACAGCTGCAAAAAGTGGTGCGCACTGCCAAGGGGGGTGACAAGGATGCCATCGCCATGAAAGCCCTGCTGGAACGCCTGCAAGGCCATTTTGACCAGGGCCTGCCGGCGCGCTCGCTGGTCATGGATGAGGCCGAGCAAAAACTGGTCAGGCAGCTGCACCTGTTAACCATCAAGCCCACCATGTACATCGCCAACGTCGATGAAAACGGCTTTGACAACAACCCGCACCTGGATACCGTCAAGGCCATTGCCGAGCGCGAAGGTGCCATCGTGGTGGCCATCTGCAACAAGCTGGAATCGGAAATCGCCGAGCTGGACGACGATGAAAAAGCCGAATTCCTCGCCGACCTCGGCATGCAGGAACCCGGCCTGGACCGGGTTATCCGTGCCGGCTACCAGCTGCTGGACCTGCACACCTACTTCACCGCCGGGGTCAAGGAAGTGCGCGCCTGGACCATCAGGAAAGGCGCCACCGCACCACAGGCCGCCGGCGTGATCCACACTGACTTTGAAAAAGGCTTTATCCGCGCCGAAGTGATCGGCTTTGACGACTATATCGCCGGCAACGGCGAACAGGGCGCCAAGGATGCCGGCAAATGGCGGCTGGAAGGCAAGGACTATATCGTCAGGGACGGCGATGTCATCCACTTCCGTTTCAACGTTTAAAAACCGGGCAAGGCTTGACAACGCGCGGCCAAATCCGCAAAATTGCGCCTCTTTTTTGGCAAGGTAGCTCAGTTGGTTAGAGCACAGCACTCATAATGCTGGGGTCGGCGGTTCGAATCCGCCCCTTGCTACCAGATACAAAAACCACCGCCCGGTGGTTTTTTTATGCCTGCCAGGACAATGTTCGCTGCAGGCAAGGACGTTATGCCAAAGGAGCCTGCCGTGAAAAAACTGCTTTTTTTACTTTTGTCCAGCCTGCTGCTTTGCGCCTGTGAACACCAGATCGTGCGCTACGATAACGGCGAGCCCGTCCCCGACTACCTGGTCAGCATTCATGACAGTTTTTTGCCCGACGATGCACAGCGCAGCATCTATTTTTACGTCAAGGCCATTGATGGTGTCGCCGGCGACAATGCCAAACATCTTGCCCAGCATGCCCGCTACGGCAACATGCAGGGCCTCAGCAATCAGGGCTATCGCCATAACCTGCCGACCGGCCGCACTGTTACCCTGACCCTGGCCGCCAGCCGGCTAACAACAACCGGGGTCGTGCCGATTGCTTTTGCTTATGAATCGATACCGGCCAAGGAAGAACGCCTGCTGGAAGGCGATCTGCGTTTTACCCCGAAAGGCGGCACCATCTACCAGGTACGTGGCATTATTAACGACCAGTACCAGGCAGTCTGGCTGGAAAGCAGCAACGGGGAAATCGTCGCGCAGATAGAACGAATAGCCGGCGGCGCACCAACGGCGGCGCAACCGGCAGCCAGCGACTATACCGGGCTTGATATTAACGAGCACTTTATCCGCATCCTGGGTGGTGAAACGCCGCAGCTGGTCAAGGCCAAATTCGGCGAGCCCGATATGCAAAACCGTACTGCCAGCCGGCGTGACGTAAATACAGGCCGCCTGACCTATAACTACCTGAACCTCGGTTCTGTTCATTTCCTTGAAGACTATCAGCGGGGCATCGCCTTCAGTAACCGGGTTGATCCCGAGTTTGAACGGCTGGCGCTGGCCACCGTACTGCAGGCAGCCAACCCGGCACTGATGCGCCAGTAT
>DATCSZ010000168.1:0-3903 GCA_036568205.1 Pseudomonadales bacterium | reverse complement strand
CGCGATGACCAGGCAACAGCCAGCAGAGCCAGCAATGCCACTATCGACAACACATTCTTGTTTGTTTTCATGAATTCACCCGCCATAACAATAAAGGCGCCATGGCGCCTTTATTGTTTACGCATGTCACAGCCAAACGATCAGTCTTTGCTGGCCTTGTTGATGCAATCAAGCACCTCACGGGCTGCCACCGGGATCTGGGTGCCGGGGCCAAAAATCGCCGCCACGCCGTTCTGGTAGAGGAAATCATAATCCTGTTTCGGGATTACGCCACCGGCCACCACGATGATATCGTCAGCACCCTGCGCTTTCAGCGCCTTGATCAGCGCCGGCACCAGGGTTTTGTGCCCTGCCGCCTGCGATGAACAACCGACCACATGCACGTCATTCTCGACCGCCTGCTTGGCCACTTCCTCCGGGGTGGAGAACATCGGTGACAGGTCAATATCAAAACCGACATCGGCAAACGCGGTGGCAATCACCTTGGCGCCACGGTCATGACCGTCCTGGCCCATTTTGGCCACCAGCATGCGCGGCCGGCGACCGTGCTGCTCAACAAACTTCTCAATATCACTCTGGATGCTCATCCACTCACCATCATTCTGGTAGGCGCTGCCATAGACACCGGAAATGGTCTGCGCCTGGGCATTATAACGGCCAAACTCACGCTCCATCGCATAGGAAATCTCACCCACGGTGGCCCGCACGCGGGTAGCCTTGATGGCCAGGTCCAGCAGGTTGCCGCTGCCGGTTTTGGCGCACTGGTAAATTGCTTCCAGTGCATCTTCCACGGCTTTTTCATCGCGGCTGTCGCGGATGTTTTGCAGCCGTTTGATCTGTGACTCACGCACGGCATCGTTGTCGATTTCCAGGATCTCGACGTCGTCTTCCTTGGCCAGACGGTACTTGTTGACGCCGACGATGACATCTTCGCCACGGTCGATACGCGCCTGCTTTTTCGCCGCCGATTCCTCGATCTTCATCTTTGGCATGCCGGTTTCTATCGCTTTCGCCATGCCGCCGGCCGCTTCCACTTCTTCAATCAGCTCCCATGCCTTGTCGGCAATCGACTGGGTCAGGCTTTCCATCATGTAGGAACCGGCCCACGGATCCACTACCTTGGTAATGCCGGTTTCTTCCTGGATGATCAGCTGGGTGTTACGGGCAATACGTGCCGAGAACTCGGTAGGCAGGGCTATCGCCTCATCCAGCGCGTTGGTGTGCAGCGACTGGGTGCCACCGAAAACCGCTGCCATCGCCTCGATACAGGTACGCACCACGTTGTTGTACGGGTCCTGCTCGGTCAGCGACCAGCCGGATGTCTGCGAGTGGGTACGCAGCATCAGGGATTTTTCGTCTTTTGGCTTGAATTCGGAAACAATGCGCGCCCACAGCAGACGCGCAGCACGCAGCTTGGCAATCTCCATGTAGAAATTCATCGAGATACCCCAGAAAAAACTGAGGCGCGGGGCAAACTGGTCGATATCAAGACCCGCCGCAATCGCCGTGCGGATATATTCCTTGCCATCGGCCAGCGTGTAGGCCAGCTCCAGTGCGGCATCGGCACCGGCTTCCTGGATGTGGTAGCCGGAGATCGAGATGGTGTTGAACTTCGGCATATGGCCGGAAGCATAGGCGATGATGTCACCGATGATTTTCATCGATGGCGCCGGCGGGTAGATATAGGTGTTGCGCACCATGAATTCTTTCAGGATGTCGTTCTGGATGGTGCCGGCCAGCTTGTCCTGGCCCACGCCCTGCTCCTCGGCAGCAACGATATAACCGGCCAGTACCGGCAGTACCGCACCGTTCATGGTCATTGATACCGACACCTTGTCCAGCGGAATGCCGTCGAACAGGATTTTCATGTCCTCGACCGAATCAATCGCCACACCGGCCTTGCCGACATCGCCGGACACACGCGGATGGTCAGAGTCGTAGCCACGGTGGGTGGCCAGGTCAAACGCCACCGACACGCCCTGGCCACCGGCAGCCAGCGCCTTGCGGTAAAACGCGTTGGATTCCTCGGCGGTGGAGAAGCCGGCGTACTGGCGGATAGTCCATGGCCGGCCGGCATACATGGTGGTCTGCGGGCCACGAATAAACGGCTCCATGCCCGGCATGGTGTTGGTATAGGGCAGCGCCTGGATATCTTCGGCGGTGTACAGCGGCTTGATATCAATGCCTTCCGGTGTATGCCAGACCAGGTCGTCAACGGTCTTGTTCATCCGCGACATCTGTTTGTTGGCCTTGGCTTTCCACTCGTCAACCGTGGCTTTTTTCGGATTGTAGTCAGTCATAACAATACCCTTAGTGGTCGTGGTTGTCGGCAGGCTGGTTCAGCTCGATCAGCACACCGTCGCAGGATTTGGGATGGATAAAAATCACCCGGCAGTCATGTGCGCCCAGCGATGGCTCATCGGACAGGAACTGGTAACCCTTGGCTTTCAGGCGTGCCACATCGGCATCCAGGTCGTCACTGCGGAAACACAGATGATGCAGGCCGCCGCCTTTTTTCTCCAGGTATTTGGCAATCGGGCCTTCGCCACGCAACGGATGTACCAGCTCGATACTGGTCGGCGGCAGCGGGAAAAACGCGGTCGAGGTTTTGGCTGCCTCGACATCCTCGGTCCCCTTGTACTCCAGGCCGAAATCGTCCAAAAAGCGCTTGATGGCTTTTTCCAGATCCGGTACAGCAATGGCGATATGATCCAGGGCTACAATCATCGTCTGCTCTCTCTAAAAATGGTCAGTCAAAAAGTGGCAGGATTCTAGCACAGTTGCCGCAGCTGACCTATCCCCTGCCGGGCAGATATTGCCGGGCACCGCTGCAACGCCTGCCGCCGCCTGTGTTAGCATGGCCGGCCATTCACCATGCACGGAACCGTTTGACCATGATGCGACTTGCCTGCGCCCTGCTGCTGGCTGCCAGCCTCCACGCCGCTGCCGAAGGCAGCTTTGTGATGACCCTGTACCACCATGTCAGCGCTGACACACCGCGCTCAACCAGCCTGACTGTCGACGAGCTGGAATCCCATATCCTGTGGCTGAAAGACAACGGTTTTCAGATCAAGGCCCTGCCGGATGCAATTGCCGGCCTGCAGGCCGGCGATTACAGCCGCACCGACCGCATCGCCGTGATCACCTTTGACGACAGCTATGACAATATCTGTGAGGCCGGCTGGCCATTGCTGCAACAACACCGGGTGCCGTTCACGCTGTTTGTCACCACCGAGTTTGTGCGGCAGAAGTACAGCAGCCAGTGCAGCATTGAACAGCTGAAAGCGATGAGCGACTCCGGCCTGGTGATTATCGGCAACCACAGCATGACCCATCCGCACATGACCGACACCAGCCCCTACGCCGACAAAAGCGCCTGGCTGGCGGCAATGCGCGAGGAAATTACCGGTGCAACGGCCTTTATCGAACAGCATTTTGGCCCGCAGCCAAAATATTTTGCCTACCCGTATGGTGAATACAACCAGCCACTGCAACAGCTGCTGGCCGAACTCGGCTATACCGGCTTTGGCCAGCACTCCGGCGCCGTCGGCAAGCATTCGGATTTTCTCGCCCTGCCACGCTTTCCACTGGCCGGTAATTTTTCCCGTCTGGATACCCTGGCCGACAAAATGAACAGCCTGGCCTTCCCGGCGATGGCTGAATTATCCAGCGACAACCCGATAGCCGTCGACGCGGATGCCAATCCGCCACGGCTGGTACTGCAACTGCAGCAACCGCTGGCCGGCAAAGTGAACTGTTTTCTCGCCAATGGTACACCGCTGCCGATAGAACAGCAGGCCGGGCGTATCATGGTTCAGGCAGAAACACCGCTGGGCAAGGGCCGCCAGCGTTATAACTGCACCGCCGCCAGCGGCGTGCCCGGGCGTTTTTACTGGTTTTCCC
>DATCSZ010000167.1:0-5242 GCA_036568205.1 Pseudomonadales bacterium | reverse complement strand
CAGGCCGGCGCCCAGTGCTACCGCCTCACGCATCAGTTGCGGGCTGCTGGTGTCTACCGAGATCACCACATCCAGGTCGGCGATCGCCTCAATCACCGGCAACACCCGCTGCATCTCCTCATCAGGCGACACCGGCTGCGCACCGGGACGGGTCGATTCGCCACCGATATCAATAATGCTGGCACCCTCAGCCAGCATCTGTTCGGCACGCTGGCGGCAAACTGCCGGATCCACCTTGCCGCCACGCAGGTAACGGCCACCATCGGAAAACGAATCCGGCGTCACATTCAGCACCGCCATCACCTGCGGCTGTGCAATATCAAGGGAAAAAAGCGATCGGGCCACCGGCCTACCTCAAAAAAAATGCCGCCCGAAGGAGCGGCAATCACTGTCAGCTTCGCCGGGCATGCTCAGGCATCGCCAACCGGCACCGCGCCATCACCGGCATCCTGCGGCTTGTCTTCACCGGGCTGCGGCCGCTTACTGACAAAATCATTGCTGTCATGATCTTCCCAGTCCTTGGGTGGACGCACCTGGCGACGGTTCATCAGGTCATCAATCTGGCCGGCATCCAGGGTTTCGTATTCCATCAGGGCATCCTTCATCGCATGCAGGATGTCGACATGCGCTTCCAGTATCGCCTGGGCATTACGGTAGCACTCGTCGGAAATACGCTTGATTTCTTCATCCACCAGCGCCGCCGTGCGGCTGGAAATATTTTTGTTGGCATACGGTGAATTGTCAGTCGCATCGTAATCCAGCGGGCCCAGTTTTTCCGACAGGCCATAGTTGGTCACCATTGCCCGGGCAATCGCCGTAGCCATGCGGATATCCTGGCTGGCACCGGTGCTGACACCATCACTGCCGTAAATCATTTCTTCGGCAATACGCCCGCCATAGGCGGTGGCAATATCACCGAGCAGCTTGCGCTTGCTGGCGCTGATACGGTCCGCCTCGGGCAGGAAATGGGTTACACCCAGCGCCTGGCCACGCGGGATGATGGTGACCTTGTGCACCGGATCATGCTCGGGCGCCAGATAACCGACAATGGTATGACCGGCCTCGTGATAGGCGGTGGATTCCTTTTCCTTTTCCGACATCACCAGCGTCTTGCGCTCGGCACCCATCATGATCTTGTCACGCGCTTTCTCAAACTCAACCATGCCAACCAGCCGCTTGTTGGCCCGTGCAGCAAACAGCGCCGCCTCATTCACCAGGTTGGCCAGCTCGGCGCCGGAAAAACCCGGTGTGCCGCGGGCAATCACCGATGGATCCACGTCATCAGCCAGTGGCACCTTGCGCAAGTGCACTTTCAGGATCTGTTCACGGCCACGAATATCCGGCAGCCCCACTACCACCTGGCGATCAAAACGGCCGGGGCGCAACAGTGCCGCATCCAGCACATCGGCGCGGTTGGTGGCAGCGATAACAATGACACCATCGTTTTCCTCAAAGCCGTCCATTTCCACCAGCAGCTGGTTCAGGGTCTGCTCACGCTCGTCATGGCCGCCGCCCATGCCGCTGCCACGGTGACGGCCAACGGCATCAATTTCGTCAATAAAGATAATGCACGGTGCCTGTTTTTTGGCGGTTTCAAACATGTCACGCACCCGCGAGGCACCCACACCAACAAACATTTCGACAAAATCCGAACCGGAAATGGAGAAAAACGGCACCTTGGCTTCGCCGGCCACGGCCTTGGCCAGCAAGGTCTTGCCGGTACCGGGCGGGCCAACCAGCAGTACACCGCGCGGAATCTGGCCACCCAGGCTCTGGTATTTGCTCGGGTCACGCAGGAAATCGACAATCTCCTGTACATCTTCCTTGGCCTCGTCACAGCCGGCCACATCAGCAAAGGTGGTCTTGATCTGGTCTTCGGCCAGCAAGCGTGCCTTGCTTTTGCCAAATGCCATCGGGCCGCCCCGGCCACCACCACCCATGCCACCTTGCATCTGGCGCATGAAAAACAGGAATACCGCAATAATGATCAGGATCGGGAAACTGGCCACCAGCAGCTGCATCCACACACTCTGCTGCTCCGGCTTGACACCTTCCACGGATACGTTGTGCTGCAGCAGGTCGTTGATCAGCTGCGGGTCTTCAATATACGGGCGCACGGTCTGGAATTTTTCGCCACTTTTCATCTCGCCATGGATGTTGAGGCCATCAATGCGGATATTGTCAACCTGGCCCTGCTGCACCGACTCGATGAAGGCACTGTAATTCATCGCCGCCTTTTTCGGCTCGTTGCTGAAATTATTGAAGATTGACACCAGCACGGCCGCAATCACCAGCCACAGCAACAGGTTTTTTACCATTTCGTTCAATTGACTACCCTCAAGGCGCAGATCGTTATTCGTTATCGGGACAAGGCTTAACCGACACCCGTGCTATTGCCTGCCGGCAATGATAAACCGTTTTCAGCCGGGCTTCAGCCCTTGAAGCCCCTGGCCAGCAAATACACCTCCCGCGAGCGCGGCCGCGAGGCCGCCGGCTTGCGGCTGACCACCTGGCGGAAGCTGTCGTTCAGCTCGCGATACAGGGCATCAAAACCTTCACCCTGGAATACCTTGGCCAGGAACACACCATCAGGCTTCAGCACCTGGCGTGCCATATCCAGCGCCAGCTCGACCAGGTACATGGCCTTTGGCTGGTCCACATCACGCATGCCACTCATATTGGGGGCCATATCGGAAATCACAAGGTCGGCTTTGGCCGGGCCCAGCAAGGCCAGCAATTGTTCCAGCACGGCATCATCGGTAAAGTCACCCTGCACAAAATCGACCCCGGCCAGCGCATCCATCGGCAGGATATCCGAGGCAATTACCCGCCCGCGATCACCGACAATCCCGGCCGCCACCTGTGACCAGCCGCCCGGCGCTGCGCCCAGATCCACCACCGTCATGCCCGGCCGGATCAGCCTGTCCTTATCCTGGATTTCCTGCAACTTGAAACAGGCGCGCGAACGATAACCGCGCTTTTGCGCCTCTTTGACGTAGTAGTCATCAAAATGTTCATCCAGCCAGCGCTGGCTGCTTTTTGATCGGGCCATCAGTCTTCACTACGCCTTTTGTCGCAAATGCCTTACAATGCCGCGTTTTCACGGGACAGCGTACTATGGCTTTAGATCAGGCAAAAATCAAACAGCTTCGCGGCATCGGCCACAAACTTAAACCGATTGTCACCGTCAGTGACAACGGCGCCAGCGACAATGTAATAAACGAACTGAACCGCGCACTGGATGACCATGAACTGATCAAGGTGAAGTTTGCCATTGATGACCGGGAAGCACGCCGGCAGATGGTGGATGAGGTGCTGGCAGCAACCGGCGCCATTGCCGTGCAGTCGATAGGCAAGATCGTGCTGGTTTACCGGCTGGCCAGAAAAACCAACCGCAAATTGTCCAACCTGCACCGGCTGGTCTGAGCCGGCGCAGCGGCCTGATTACAGGTGCTGGACGTCGTCAATCTCGTATTCCACCTCACCGCCCGGTGTCTTGATCACCACCTCGTCGCCGGTTTCCTTGCCAATCAGGCCACGGGCAATCGGTGAATTGATCGAGATCTTGTTTTTTTTCACATCTGCCTCGTCATCACCGACAATCTTGTAGGTGACGCGCTGGTCATTGTCGAGATTGATCAGTGTGACTGTCACACCAAAAATCACCTTGTCGCCGGCCGGAATCTTGCTGATATCAATGACCCGCGCATTGCCCAGCTTGCCCTCGATCTCCTGGATACGCCCTTCACAAAAACCCTGCTGCTCACGCGCTGCGTGATATTCGGCATTTTCTTTCAGGTCGCCATGCTCACGTGCCTCGGCTATCGCGGCAATAATGCGCGGCCGGTCGACCGTTTTCAGCCGCTCCAGCTCTTCGCGCAACTGGCGCTCACCTTCAACAGTCATCGGAATCTGGTTCATTGTGCCACCTTTTTGTGTATATCCTGCAGACGACGGACTTCACGGTCCTCACCAAAGGCCAGAGCCTTGCACAGTGCATCACCACCGGTCAATGTCGTGGTATAGCAAATCTTTTTCGCCAGCGCCGAACGACGGATCATTGAAGAATCAGCAATTGCCTGGCGCCCCTCGGTGGTATTGATGATGATATCAATCTCACCATTCTTGATGCTGTCGACAATATGCGGCCGCCCCTCGGTTACCTTGTTAATCTCCTCAACCGCCAGGCCAGCATCTGCCAACACTTTGGCTGTGCCGCGCGTTGCCACCACACTGAATCCCAGGGCCAGCAGCTGGCGACCAACATCAACCGCACCGGCCTTGTCCTGGTCACGCACACTGACAAACACCTTGCCACGACGTACAGGCAGGATTTCACCGGCACCGGCAGTGGCTTTGGCAAAGGCTTCGGCAAAGCTTGCACCAACCCCCATTACCTCGCCGGTGGATTTCATTTCCGGGCCCAGGATCGGGTCTACGCCGGGGAATTTGTTGAACGGGAATACCGCTTCCTTGACGTTGTAATACGGCGTCTTGATCTCTTTGGTAAAGCCCTGCTCTGCCAGTGTCTTGCCGGCCATGCAACGCGCTGCCACCTTGGCCAGCGACACGCCAATACACTTGGACACAAACGGTACCGTACGTGACGCACGCGGATTCACCTCAATCACATAGACCTGGTCATCCTGCAATGCCAGCTGCACATTCATCAGGCCGACCACACCCAGTTCCAGTGCCATCTGCGCAATCTGCGTGCGAATCACATCCTGCACGTCTTCGGCAATGCTGTAGGGCGGCAGGCAACAGGCCGAATCACCGGAATGGATGCCGGCCTGCTCAATATGCTGCATGATCGCGCCAATCACTACCTGCTCGCCATCACACACGGCATCGACATCCATCTCTACCGCTGCGCTGAGAAAATGATCCAGCAGTACCGGCGAATCATTGGATACCTTGACTGCCTCATTCATATAACGTTTCAGCTCTTCCTCGCTGTAGACGATTTCCATCGCCCGGCCACCCAGCACATAGGACGGCCGCACCACCAGCGGATAACCGATATCGCCGGCTATCTTCAGTGCCGCATCCAGCGAACGTGCGGTGGCATTAGGCGGCTGCTTCAGCCCCAGCTTCTGGATCATTTGCTGGAAACGCTCGCGATCCTCGGCCCGGTCAATCGCATCCGGTGTGGTGCCGATAATCGGCACACCGGCAGCTTCCAGGTCACGCGCCAGCTTTAACGGTGTCTGGCCACCAAACTGCACAATGACACCTTTCG
>DATCSZ010000166.1:0-2310 GCA_036568205.1 Pseudomonadales bacterium | reverse complement strand
ATTGTCATTCCTTACATGGCCGCTGTTACCAGCAGCATCCGTTTCACCACCAGTGTGGTCAAGCTGCCGATCCGCAACCCGGTGATTTTTGCCAAGCAGCTGACCTCAATGATGGCACTGATTGGGGACCGTTTTGCACTCGGTGTCGGCATCAGCCCATGGCAGGAAGACTTTGAGGTGTGCGGCGTGCCGTGGGATGGACGCGGCAAACGTATGGATGAAATGATTGAGATTATTCGTGGCCTGCACAGTGGCGAGTATTTCGGCTTTGACGGCGAGCATTTCCAAATGCCGGCGATCAAGATGTGTCCAGTACCGGCCAAGCCAACCCCGATCCTGCTGGGCGGCCATGCCGAGCCGGCACTGAAACGTGCCGCCAGAACCGGTGACGGCTGGATCCATGCCGGCGGTGACATTGCCAGCCTGAAGCCACTCATTGACCGTATCAACGAATTGCGCCGTGAATACGGTACCGATGACAAGCCCTTCGAGATTCATGCAATTACCGCCGACGCCTATAGTGTTGACGGTGTCAAACAGCTGGAAGAACTTGGCGTTACCGAATGCATTATCGCGTTCCGTGATGCCTATGCCGGCAAGCAGGACACCACCAGCGTTGATGACAAGCGGCGCATGATGGACTGGTTTGCCAGCAATATCATCAACAAAAGCTGATAGCGCTAAGCTTGCACAAAAAAAGGCCGCAATCGCGGCCTTTTTTAATGTCCTGTCCGCAACCGGATCAGGGGCTTTCGTGGATCAACTGCAGCTGGTAACCACCGTTAAGCGGATCCTCGACAATCAGGTAATGGTAATTGGTGCCATTGACCAGGGTTTTGTTGAGCGGTGGAAACGGATAGACGCTGACGTCAGTACCTGCCTCAGTCACCAGAATCTGGTAATCACCACCGACAAAACGGTTATGGCCATAACTGCCGGGCCGCATTGCCGCAAACGCCGGCTCGATACTGGCCAGGCTTTCCGTGGATTTTTTGACATAGACATCAAATGCCTTGATATCGTCCACATCTGCAAAATACGCCGCATTGCTGACCGTGACGCTGGCACGGGTGGTCGAGGCATTAAAATCCTCCAGCACCCGCATCGCCCGGGTGTCGGTGGTACGGCCATAAAAAATCACCGTCCATTGCTCGGCGGCCCATATATCAGCAAAGATGCTGCGAATCGGGGTATTGGTGCCATCACTGTCGTTATAGGCGATTACCGAGTAGGTATTGCTGTTGGCTGTCATGTCGGTAACAAAAGCCGGTGACAAGTCGCCAAATGCCGTGTTGTCCAGCAATTGATAGGGGTTGTTGACATCACCGGCATCACCATTGTCTGCCATCACATCCAGATCAACGGAATCAGTGACGGCATTATACGCACGCATACTGCCAACAAAGCCGGACTGGTCCTGCCAGGCAGTACCACTGCTGTTGCCGTAATAGAAGACAGTGACAGCCGAGCTGCCGACGCCGGCATAATTCGGTGACAACAGCAGGGATTGCTGCAGGTAGTCTTTCAGCTCCACCTCGCCGGAATTGAACAGCTCGGTGGTGGTGCCGGTTTCGGTCAGGATCATGTAGTAGAACGGATCGACATTATCCAGCACCACGGTATCGGACGTTGCGCCAAATGCCAGGTCTGTCACCTGCGGCAGATGGCCGGCAAGTGTACCGGCATAGTCAGCCGCCGGTATCAGGTAGACATCCACGTTGACGGCCAGATCCTTGTGCACATGGCCGACAGTCAGGTATTGCAGGTGGCTGTCGTCACCCAGGAAATCAGGGTCGTAGCCTACCGGGATTTCATGCAGCTGCAAATCCGCAGTCTCCGGTGTCGTATAATCGCCGGTCAGCACAACAAGCCGGTTACGATTCGACGTGACACTGAACGACACACCCTCCAGCACGGTCACGTCATCGGCAACCGTCAGGGTATCCTTGTTATCCACCACTTCCAGCCCCCAGCTGACCGCTGACAGGAACACCGGATCGCTGAACAGCTGGAAATCCACCGTACCGTAACTGTTGCGCGACGTGGTATTGACAGCATTCAGCTGCAATACGCTGGCATTTTCGACATTATGGAAAAAGGTGACCGTGCCATTGGCCGGCGCCACCTTGCTGTCATCATCGTTGCTGCAGGCAGCCAGCAGCGTGAACATCAGGCTGACCAGCAGGAGTTGTATGGTTCTTGACATAGCGTTGTTTCTCTCAGCGTGCAATTCGGGCGTATCCAGGCCAGCGGGCGATTATAAAGCAAGCAGCCGCCTGCTGACAGGGCCGGCAAGGGCTTTTTGTGCAG
>DATCSZ010000165.1:0-1964 GCA_036568205.1 Pseudomonadales bacterium | reverse complement strand
TGTGGCTGGCCGGCCGGGTCAAGGATCGCATTCACACTGGCGCCGGCAGCTTTGACGTGTTTCCGTTTGAAATCGTCATCGAAAGACGTCCGGAGGTGCATCGCGCCGCACTGGTGCAACAGGATAACGTCATAGCAGTATTCCTTGTGCTGGAGCAGAAACTGACGCCGCAGCTGCTGAACGCTCTGCAGCAAGTGATGATGTCCATGCAGATCAATACGCTGCAACTACATATCACCCGCGCCCTGCCAATGGATCGCCGCCACAACAGCAAGATTGATCGGCCGGCATTGCGACAACGTCTGGCGCGCGGACAGCAGCCGCACCGCACTCTGACAACGGAGGCGACATGCCCGGACAGCACCTGATTGTTGGTCTTAACCGCGTTGATCTGTTAACCCTGAGTGGCGTGTTCAGCGTCAGTCTGGCCCTGTGGCTGACCCTGCACAACAAACCGTTGCTGGCCACTGCGGTACTGTTTGTTGCCATGCTGGCCGATGCCCTCGACGGCATCTGGGCACGGCGGCGTGGTGTGCTGCGCGAGTTCGGTCGTTATCTGGATGGCTTCATGGACGTGCTGGTGTATCTGCTTGCGCCAGCCCTGATCTGGCATCACACCCTGCTGACAGGCTGGTCGGCATTGCTGTTGCCGTTAATGATTGCCTGTGGCTGCATTCGTCTGGCGGTATTCAATCAGGCCGGCACCACCGAAACCGCCAGCGGCAAGCCGGCCTATATCGGCATGCCGGTGTTCTGGAGCCTGTTTATTCTCGGCGGCAGTCTGTTGCTGAACCGGTTTATCCCGGCAAACATCGTCACTGCGATGCTGATGGTCGTGCTGCCGGCATTCAGTTTCGCCATGCTCTGGAACAGGCCGTTCTTCAAGTTCACTGCGCTATGGCAGATTCTGCTGCTGACCCTCGGCGGCGCAGCCTTGTTTGCCATACTTGCAAGTCGCGCTGGTGAACTGCCGTGGTAACTGTATTCGACATACTTGTCGCCGCACTCTGGTTGCAGCTGCCCATCGTGTTCGGCGGCGTGCTGCATATGCTGGCGGTACGAAATAACTGGTTGCCCGCACTGCGCCGACCAATCGCCATAAACCTGTTCGGTGCCAACAAGACCTGGCGCGGCATGCTGTTGATGCCGTCGCTGACCGCCATCGGCGCCTGCCTGTTGTGGCCGGCAGAACAACTCTGGCAGCAGCTCGGCTGGATTTCACCATTTACTGCAAGCGCGTTATGGCTGGCAGGATTGTACGGTGGATTGGGTTATGTGCTGGCAGAACTGCCGAACTCGTTTATCAAACGCCGGCTCGGCATCGCCGCCGGTGCCACACCGGAAAAGAACCGCCGCCTGTTTCTCGCCATGGATCAGCTCGATTCCGCATTGGGAGCGGCGCTGGCCTATATGATCGTGCCCGGCATCGGCATCGGTGTGGCGATCTGCTATGTGCTCAGCTTCCCGCTGGTCGCACTCGCGGTGAAACGGCTGCTGTTTCTGGGCGGCCTTAAGGCACAGCCGCACTGACGGTAGACCGGATCAGAGCAGCCAGACCAGCAGCGCAATCACCAGCACTGCACCGACGCCTGTCTTGATCAGCATCGACTTGTCATCGAACACCGGCATCGACGAAAAATCCGGTTTGTCATCACCGCGCGCCATCGCTGCCTTGACCCGCTCCTCCACTGACATGTTTGCCATATCGCTGACCGGCGCCACCGGCGTTGGCGTCGCAACAACACGGTCCACCGGCTTGACCTGCGGTGCTGACTTAATTGCCTCCGGCGCTGGACCAGCCGACTGCCAGGCAAAGCGCGGCACCATCACGCCATTGACCTCGACCTCTTCAGTAAACATCGCCAGCGGCCGCACCCACAGCGCCCGCTCGCCGTAAAGCGGCCGGTACACCACCACCTTCTCCAGCGTCTCACTGTGCGTCGCCACCTCCATGACCTGATAGA
>DATCSZ010000164.1:0-1060 GCA_036568205.1 Pseudomonadales bacterium | reverse complement strand
ACCGGGATCACCAGCACCATCCCGGTAATGCCGCCGACATGGCCGGCAATGATCACTGCCAGCATCGCCACCGCCGGGTGCAGGTTGACACTGCCAGCCAGCAGAAAGGGGATCACCACCGCATTGTCGAAACCAAATCCGACCGCCAGCACCAGCACGATTTCCATCAGTGTGCCGGGGTCCAGACCCGGGCCGGCGACCATCATCAGCACCGGGGCCAGCATCGCCAGCAACGGACCGAGGTAGGGCACCAGACCAGCAACGCCGGTCAGCACGCCAAGCAGTACGGGTGAGGGAAGACCAATCATCCAGAATCCGACGGCTGTGATGCTGGAAAGAATCAGTCCCTGCAATACCAGCCCGCGCAGATATGCCTGAAGGCGGCCGCAAACCCGGTGATACATCAACCAGCCGAGTTCGAACTGGTCGTTGGGCAGCAGACTCAGGGCGCGATCACGCCAGCTGCGGTAGTCGCGTAGCAGAAACCAGGCAAGAGGTGGCACCAGAGCCAGGTTCAGCAGCAGATTGGCAAACCAGGAGGTGGAGGCAAGCAGGCGCTCGGCCCGGGCAGCGCCACGTAAGTCCAGTTCCAGCGAAGCAACCTGCTCGGCCAGACTGAGCTGGACACCCATCACGATCGCCAGATAGTTATCAAGTTCAGCCAGTGTGTTGCTGATACCAAGTTGCAGCTGCTCCAGATCCTGGCCGAGCTGTGGCAGATAGTCACGGGCACCGTCGATCAAGTGCACTGCGCCATACACCAGACCGATCAGCGGTGGTAGCAGGGCACTGGCGATGGCCAGATCCTTGCGCGCGCCGGCCGCCTGCAGAGTGCTGACCAGTGGCTCCAGTAGCAGGTAGAACAGAACACAGAGCAGGGCCGCAATCCATATCGGTTTTAACAGGTAGCCAATCGCCAGAGCGATGGTTGCGCCGGTCAACATGCGCACAAGCCACAGCTTCATTCGTCGCTGGCCTCGCTGCGGTTACCGCGATGCAGGCGTGCCACCAGTAACCGGGCCAGATTGGTCATGATCTCGAGGCCGGCGCCGGGGCGATG
>DATCSZ010000163.1:0-2087 GCA_036568205.1 Pseudomonadales bacterium | reverse complement strand
GATGGTTTTGTGTTTCGGGTCGACATGCGCCTGCGTCCCTACGGCGATAGCGGCCCGCTGGTGATGAGTTTTGCCGGCATGGAACAGTATTACCAGACCCAGGGGCGCGACTGGGAGCGCTATGCCATGATCAAGGCGCGGGTGATCGGCGGTGACCGGCAGGCAGGTGACGAACTGATGGATATGCTGCGGCCGTTCGTGTATCGCCGTTACCTGGATTTCGGCGCGTTTGAATCCATTCGCGAAATGAAAGCCATGATCGAAAAGGAAATCAAACGCAAGGGCAATAAAAACAATATCAAGCTGGGCCGCGGCGGTATTCGGGAAATCGAATTCATCGGCCAGACCTACCAGCTGATTCGCGGTGGCGGTGAGCCGGACTTGCGGGTACGTAGTATCCTGGCGGTGCTGCAATTGTTGGCACAGAAAGGCTATATGAATCCGCAGGAAACCCGCCAGCTGATCGACAGTTATGATTTTCTGCGGCGGCTGGAAAATCGCCTGCAAATGTACGCGGATGGCCAGACCCACAACCTGCCTGAGCAGCCCCTGCTGCAACACAGCATGGCCCTGGCCATGGGGTATGCCAGCTGGGATGCGCTGTACGACGCCACCCAGCAGCAGCTGAAAACGGTGCACGCATGCTTCAGCAATGTGTTTGCGCTGAGCCCCGAGGGCACCGAGCAAACCGCGGCGGCACAGAATCCGCTGGTTAAAATCTGGCAGGATGAGCTGGACAACCAGGACGCCTGTGAACTGCTGCACCGGCACGGCATCGAGCAGTGTGATGAACTGGTGCATCAGCTCACCGCCTTTCGCGACAGTACCCTGATAAAATCCCTGGTAGGCAGTTCCCGGCAGCGCCTGGATAATCTCATGCCCCTGTTGCTGCAGCAGTTGTCCAGCATGGCGTCGCCGGGCGAAGTCACCCGGCGTTTGCTCAACCTGCTGCAGGCGATTGTGCGGCGTAGCGTTTACCTGGCATTGCTGATCGAATACCCGGTGGCCCTGCAGCAGCTGATTCGCCTGTGCGCCGCCAGCCCCTGGATCGCTCATCTGCTGACCCGCTATCCCATCCTGCTGGACGAGCTGCTGGACCCCCGTGCGCTGTATGATATCCCCAATCGCAAACAGCTGACGCTGGAGCTGGACGGCATGCTGGCCCAGGTGGTCGATGATGAAGAACGCACGCTGGATGTGTTACGCCAGTTCAAGCAGGCCTATGTGCTGCGGGTGGCGGCCATGGACGTGGCGGGTGCGCTGCGGGTGTTCGATGTCAGCGAGCACCTGACCATGCTGGCGGAAGTGTTGCTGGACAAGGTTCACCAGCTGGCCTGGGAGCACCTGGTCAGGCGTCATGGCAAGCCATTGTGCAACATCGACGGGCAGGTCTATGAGCCGGGCATGGCGATCGTGGCCTATGGCAAAATGGGGGGCGAAGAACTGGGCTATGGTTCCGACCTGGACATCGTGTTCCTGCACGACAGTCGCGGCGAGGCGCAATATACCGACGGCCAGCGCAGCCTCGACAACAGCACGTTTTTCGCCCGGCTGGCGCAACGCATGGTGCACCTGCTGAGTGCCCAGACCTCCACCGGCCGGCTATACGAAGTGGATACCCGGCTGCGGCCGGACGGTGCCGCCGGTATGCTGGTGAGCAGTATCGAGGCCTTTGCGCTGTACCAGCAGGAAAAGGCCTGGACCTGGGAGCACCAGGCGCTGATCCGGGCGCGAATGGTGATCGGAGGCGTACATCTTGTCGAGGAATTTGCTAGAATTCGACGTTCTGTGCTCACCCAGCCCAGGGATGTTTCGGCACTTCGTCGGGATGTTATCGACATGCGGCAGAAAATGCGCAATAACCTGGGTAGTAAAAAACCGGGACAGTTTCATCTCAAGCAGGACGAAGGCGGCCTGGTGGATATTGAATTCATGGTGCAGTTCGCGGTACTGGCGCTGGCGGCGGAGCATCCTGAACTGCTCGAGCATACCGCCACCCGGCAGTTCATCCGGGCATTGCAACAATGCGGTTGCCTGGATGCGGAGCAGGCTGCAGAATTGACCCATGCCTATGAAGTGTATCGGGC
>DATCSZ010000162.1:0-1753 GCA_036568205.1 Pseudomonadales bacterium | reverse complement strand
ATGCTGCGCTCTGCAGCCGGCGCTGGCCTGATTATTCCATTGATGGCATGGCTGAAGATCGATACGCAGGCCGCCAGCCTGGATGCCGGTACGGAAACCCTGCTGATCTGCCTGATCTACGGCTTCGGCTTTGTTCTGATTCATATTTTCGGCTTTACCATTGCCACCAAACAGCCGGCGATGACCGCTGCTCGCTTTGCCAGTGCCGTGGAAAAAGAGGGACGCGGCGGCGCCAACCCGAAGCTGCTGGCAAAACTGCTGGTTCAGGTCACCCGCTCACAGTTTATTGCCATTATCGGCAACGTCACGGTAGCGCTGAGCATCGCCTTGCTGATCACGCTCGGGTGGCAGCACTGGCAGGGTGAATCCCTGCTCAGTAACGAGCAGCAGCATTACCAGCAACATGCCCTGCTGCCATTTGCCAGCCTGGCACTGTTGCATGCCGCGATCGCCGGCGTCTGGCTGTTCCTGTCCGGATTGATTGCTGGCTATTTTGATAACCGTGCCGCCTACCTGTCGGTGGCAGAGCGTTTCAAACATCATCCGCTGGCGCGAAAACTTCTGCCGCAACGCTGGCGGGAAAATATTGGCACCTATCTGGCCGAGCACAATGGCGCGATTGCCGGTAATTTCCTGTTCGGCGTAATGCTCGGCGCCACTGGCTATCTGGGCTTGCTTACCGGCTTGCCACTGGATATTCGTCATGTAGCCTTTTCCTCAGCCAACCTTGGCTTTGCCGGGGTCACCGAGCCGGTGTTGTTTGCCACGTTATTGGGTTATGTGCTGCTGATTGGCTTGGTCAATCTGGCGGTAAGCTTCGCTATGGCGCTGTTTGTGGCGCTGCGTTCACGCGGGGTGCGCATCAGCAGTACCGGCAAGCTGCTGCGCAGTCTGTGGCAGGAAATCCGCGAGCAGCCGTCGGCGCTGATCTGGCCGCCGAAGGATGAGGTAAAGGAAAACTAGGTGCCCTTATTCCGGTTTGCGGTAAACCGGATCGCGCTGCTCCAGCCAGTTACCGACCAGCATCATGCCGCGGGCCAGATGCCAGAGTTTGCGACCGGGCCTCGCCCGCTTTGCCAGAAAGCCGGCAACAAAGGCCAGCGGCAACAGCCAGGGAGTGCGCTGACGCCAGCGCGCCTCCTGCTCATCCAGCACCGCCAGCAAATCCTCGCGATGTTCGGCAAAACGTTGCGCTGCCTGTTCGGCGGCCTGACGGCGCCGGCGATGAGCAAACATCATTCGGCTTTGTCTCCGGCTTGAACCCGTCCTGTCACCGGCAAGCCACGCAGGGCGGCGCGGCTGCGACGGAACAACAGGTCACGGCCCAGCCAGCGAATCATCAACAGTAACAACGCCGCCATCAGCAGCAGCATGACCACCACCGCCACCAGTGCCAGTGTCGGCCCGAACCAGCCAAGCTCCACCAGCAACACCACCGGCGCCGCCACCAGCAGCAGGGTGGCCCCGGCGAGCAGAAATCCGGTCATCACCGCCAGCACCAGAATCAGTACCAGTGCCGAGGCAAACAGTTTTGATTCGGCCTTGAGCAAGGCCAGGCCATCACGGGCGAGATCGGCAAAACCGTTGCCGATCCGGCTCAGATCACTGAGCACCACCCGGACCGCATCCGGCGCCGCTTCAGCACGGGATGTTTCAGGAGCCGGCTGCGGGGGTGGCATCGTGTCCGCAGATTCCGGGGGCACACTCATCGGCGGGTCAGGGACGCCACAACAACACCGGCAGCGAAGGCAAT
>DATCSZ010000161.1:0-1863 GCA_036568205.1 Pseudomonadales bacterium | reverse complement strand
CTCCAGCACGGCAAACGACTCGACATCGGTCTGTGCCTGGCTGGCATCCATACGGCCGGGCTGGAACGGTACACGGATATCGTGGCCGGCATCGCTGGCGGCTTTTTCAATCGCGGCGGCACCACCCAGCACAATCAGGTCGGCCAGCGAGACCTGTTTGCCACCTTTTTGTGCGCGGTTGAAATCACGCTGGATTTTCTCCAGCTTTTTCAGCACTTTTTTCAGTTCTTTCGGGTCGTTGGCGGCCCAGCTGGCTTGTGGCTCCAGGCGGATGCGGGCACCGTTGGCACCGCCACGCATGTCGCTGCCGCGGAAGGTGGCGGCCGAGGCCCAGGCGGTACGCACCAGCTGTGGCACGCTGAGGCCGGCGTCGAGGATGTCGGCTTTCAGCCTGTCGATATCGGCGGCGTCGATCAGCGCATGCTCACGCGCCGGGATCGGGTCCTGCCACAGCAGTTGCTCATCCGGCAGGTCGCTGGCGATATACCGGCCGCGCGGCCCCATGTCGCGATGGGTCAGCTTGAACCAGGCGCGGGCAAAGGCTTTTTCAAACTCCGCGGGCTTGTCGAGGAAACGCCGGGCAATCTTGCGGTATTGCGGGTCTTCCTTCAGCGACAGGTCGGTGGTGAACATGATCGGCGCATGGCGTTTGCCGGCAATATGGGCATCCGGTACCAGGTTGGCCGCCTGGCCGTCGGCAGGAATCCACTGGATGGCGCCGGCCGGGCTTTTGCTTTGTACCCAGTCAAACGCAAACAGGTTTTGCAGGTAGTTGATGCTCCAGCGGGTCGGGGTTACCGTCCAGCCGCCTTCCAGGCCGCTGGTAATGGTGTCTTCGGAGTGGCCTTTGCCGCAGCTGTTTTTCCAGCCCAGGCCCTGCTGTTCCAGCGGGGCGGCGGCCGGGTCGGCGCCGAGGCAATCAGCCGGCTTGTGGGCGCCGTGGGCCTTGCCAAAGCTGTGGCCACCGGCAATCAGCGCAACGGTCTCCTCGTCATTCATGGCCATGCGGCCAAAGGTTTCGCGAATGTCCTTCGCGGCGGCCAGCGGGTCGGGCTTGCCTTCCGGGCCTTCCGGGTTGACGTAGATCAGCCCCATCTGCACCGCTGCCAGCGGTTTTTCCAGCTGGCGCTCGCCGTGGTAACGCTTGTCACCGGCCAGCCATTGTTTTTCTGCCCCCCAGTAGACGTGGTCAGCTTCCCAGTCATCCTCGCGGCCGCCGGCAAAACCGTAGGTGGTAAAGCCCATCGATTCCAGTGCCACGTTACCGGCCAGCACCATCAGGTCGGCCCAGGAAATGCTGTTGCCGTATTTTTGCTTGATCGGCCACAACAGGCGCCGGGCCTTGTCCAGGCTGACGTTGTCCGGCCAGCTGTTGAGCGGTTCAAAGCGCTGCTGGCCACCGCCGGCACCGCCACGGCCATCATGCACCCGGTAGGTGCCGGCACTGTGCCAGGCCATGCGGATAAAAAACGGCCCGTAATGGCCATAGTCGGCCGGCCACCAGTCCTGTGATTCGGTCATCAGTGCGGCCAGGTCTTTTTTCACGGCGTTGATGTCCAGTGCGCGGAACGCGGCGGCGTAGTCAAAATCCTCACCCAGCGGGTTGGATCGGGCATCGTGCTGGCGCAGCGGTTGCAGGTCGAGTTTTTCCGGCCACCAGTCCTGGTTTGACATCGGTGGCTGGGAGGCCAGGGCCAGGCTGGCGCTCAGTGACAGGGCCAGTGCGCCGAGCAGCGGCAGGTGGTTGGTTTTCATGGTTCTGCTCCTTCAGTTTATGGTGATGTAGGGCCAGTGTAGTCACAGCCGCCTGTAAAAAACATTGGCAAAAGCTATGGCGTGTATTGGGAAAACCTATCGGCTGGG
>DATCSZ010000160.1:0-1765 GCA_036568205.1 Pseudomonadales bacterium | reverse complement strand
ATACCGCGCGCGCCCTGCTTCGTCAGGCCGGTGAAACCGGCACCCAGACTGGCAGCTACAAACACATCGCAAGCCCGCCGGCCCGGTTTCTGCCTGGAGCGCAGGAGTGCTGGCCGGTTTTTTTATTGTCATCTATCACGGGTAAAATGCGTTTTGTGCACGGTATATGCATGACAATCGTCACATAACACAATCAAGGAATAATTATGCAAGCCTCTTCAACCGGGTTTCTCAAGGTGGTAGGATGCGAACCAGTTAACACTTGCTGCCGGCATTGCCACTGGCAAAAATCCGGCCTTGTACTATCACTCCGCAGCAGGTAAAGGGACGAAAAATGGACTGGTCAACCAAACTATTACCCATCATTGCAGGATGCATGTTCACCATTGGATTCATTCTTCTGCTGAACCCGCTTGCCCGCCATTTCGGCTGGGTCGACAAACCCGATAACATCCGCAAGCGCCACGGCAGCGTGATACCACTCACCGGTGGCATGGCGATGCTGCTGGGTTGTGTGGCCACACTCAGCTGGATTGATGGCTGCTTCGGCAGCTGTGTCCATTCACGGGTGCTGGGGGCCATGTCGATCATGGCCCTGGTTGGCCTGTGGGATGATCGTTTCAATCTCAGCCCGCGTTTTCGTATTCTGCTGCAAACCGGCGTTGGCTACCTGCTGGCCCTGGTGGCCGGCCTCAGCATGGATAACTTTGGCAATATCCTTGGCTTTGGTGATGTCGTGCTGCCGCACTTTCTGGGCATCATTTTCACCGTGTTCTGTGTTGTTGGCGCCATGAATGCCATGAACATGATCGACGGTGTGGATGGCCTGGCTGGCGGTGTTACCCTGGTGGCCCTGCTGTGGATGCTGCTGCTGACCAACCTGCAGGTAATGCCGGAAACCAACATGCTGCTGGCACTGGCCGGTTGTGTGTTTGCCTACCTGATTTTCAACCTGCGCCATCCCTGGCGCAAAAAAGCGGCGATTTTTATGGGGGACGCCGGCAGCATGATGATTGGCACCGCCCTGGTATGGCTGATCATCAGCCTGTCGCAGAAAACCCTGCCTGGCACTGACATCACCGTATTGCCGCCGGTAATCGGCCTGTGGCTGGTGGCCATCCCATTGCTGGACACGCTGTCAGTGATGTTCAAGCGCCGCCGTAACGGCCAAAGCCCGTTCAAGGCCGATCGCAGCCACCTGCACCACATCCTGCAGGATGCCGGTCTCAGTGATCGTGCCACCACCTGGTTCGTTATCCTGCTGGCCGCCGTACTGGGCGGCGTCGCAATCGGTGGCTGGAAACTCGGCCTGCCAGAACCGGTACTGTTTTTTGCCTTCCTGTCGATGGCAGCTGCCTATTACTACTTTATTCACCACACCGACAAACTGGCCGGTTTTATCTGCTCACTGCGCAGAAAACCGCTGATTTGTGAAACAAAAGGCTAAGTTTTCATTCCGGGTTTGCCTGCCATCCCATCTTGGTATACCTTTCCGCTTTTCATCGATATGACTGTTTGGAATTTTTAATGATCGCGTTGCGCTCTATGCTTTGTGCCGGCAGCATTGCCCTGTTACTGACCGGCTGCGCACTGGCCCCCGGCCACAAAATGAACCCCCACCAAATCAGCGATGACGGCTCTTTTGAAAGCAGTCAGGTGGAGCTGATCGAAATCACCCCGCAAGTGGTTGCCGATGCCCTGTCGCGGCAAAAACGTGCTCACATACCGCAAGAACTGCTCGGCTACCAGCCGGAAAGCTATCGCA
>DATCSZ010000159.1:0-14701 GCA_036568205.1 Pseudomonadales bacterium | reverse complement strand
CGCTGCGCAGCAAGCCGTCGCCTTGGCAGCCGCAGGTGAAGTCGAAGCCCTGATGAAAGGGAGCCTGCACACCGACGAACTGATGTCCGCGCTGGTTTCGGCAGCAGCGGGGTTGCGCACCAAGCGCCGGGTCAGCCATTGATAATTCGGGTCAGAGTAAAATTTTAACCGCCTTTACTGCTCAATTTGATGCTTCTTTTTTGGGTCGCCCTACCCTGATAATTCGGATAATTCGGGTCAGAGTAAAATTTTTGATAATTCGAATAATTGTACTCTGACCCCAATTATTCGGGTGACCTGGTCAAGCTCATTATATTGGTATTGCGTGACCAGCCCGCGCTGGTCGGCCACCTGCGTCAGGTTGCCGCGCTTGTCATAGCCGAACTGCACGTCATTCAGCATCGGATCATAGGCGGTGGTCAGCCGGTTCAGGTGGTCATACCGGTTTTGCCACGGGTTGGCGTTGGCATCCTCGGTATTTATCAGGTTGCCGCTGGCGTCATACCGGTAGCTTGTGCTTTCGCCATTGGTGCCCAGCATCTGGCTCAGGCAGCCCGAAATTTTACTCTGACCCCAATTATTTATGACCCCAATTATTTAAAAATAGAGCCGTAGCATACGCTCAATACCCACTGGACGGCGTCCACGGCCCTGCGGGTTTGGGTAATGCGGCTCTATCAGTGCGCAAAGCTCCTGCCAGGGGATCACCTTGTCCATCAAGGACAAAAATTGTTCCTTGCGGGTAGCCCGTTTGTATTTGTCGAATCCTGAGGCTGAGAGTGATTGCTGCTTCATAGTGAAATACCTTGTCTAACGAACAAGCTAAGTGTAACACGTATTGTTATTTGTGCAGAGTATCCTTAAGTGGGTTTCCCGTGGCGCCCTCCTTATGGATGTCCCTTCGGTGCCGTTTTACCCTCAAGGATACTTTTAACTTCATGATACCCTTTTATATTTTTCCAAATATAAATATTTCCGACACTTGTATATATTTTAATCCCCCCCAATGACCTCAATGGTATCTCATCATCAAATTTATCAAAATCTTCATACCCATTTATTTCTTCCCAACTGACAGAGCGATTTCCTCCCAAAAGAAATATAAATGGCCAAACCCTCTTAGCACCATTAGAAACAAAACATTCAATACCAATATCATTAATAATAACTGGGGAAAAATATTTTGAAAATTTGAAACTTGAATACAAAAAAATAGCCACTAACATAATAACCAGTAGACTTTCTGCAACAAAAAAAATTGTATTATTTTTTATTAAGTATAATTCACCGCTAATATCTTTTTTAACCACATAGAATTGAAAAAAACACAGCGCAACAGCAACAAAAATAAAATAAACTTGATAGAAAAATCTATACCTAAACATAAGGCTAATCCCCAGCAATGGCATTAGCTTTCACTCCAACTAATGCACCATAAGCAATATCTACCAGCCCCTGAAAAACAAGAGCTGCGCCAGTGGCCTCGACCCCAGCTGCACCTAACAATATTGATGGAGTTCCTTAAACTGCTGCCACCACAACCGCTGCTAAAGTAGCTTCACACAATAATGGGAAACCCACCCCCAACAGTCCAGACAACGACAGCAAGTCTGCCTTCACCCCTGCCGCAGCAGCCTGGATTTTCAACATGGCCAGCCGCCCTAAGGCTGGCTATCAAAACAAGCAGCGCTTCATTTCTCCAGCACCGCCCCGCAACGGTCACAGTAATTGGCATATTTTTCGTGCTCATCCTTGCGGCATTGCGGGCACTGCCTGCCGGCCTGCGGTGATGGCATGCGCCCCACCGAGGTGAGTTCGGCGGTGACGATACCGGTGGGTATTGCGATAATGGCGTAGCCGGTCAGCATGGCCATGGAAGCCAGCGCCTGGCCCAGCGGTGTTTGCGGTGAAATATCCCCGTAACCCACGGTGGTGATGGTGACGATGGCCCAGTAAATGCTTTGCGGTATGCTGGTAAAACCGTTGGCCGGCCCTTCTGCCAGATACATCAAGGTGCCGTATACCACTGTCATCACGCCCACCGAATACAGGAAAACCAGGATTTTTCGCCGGGCATTAAACAGCGCATTCATCAGGATGCGCGCCTCACCCATATACGCCATCAGCTTGAATACCCGGAATACCCGCAACGCGCGCAACAGGCGAATGCTGAGCAGGTAGTTGGCACCAGGCATCACCAGGCTGAGGTAGGTTGGCAGGATGGACAGGATATCAACCACACCAAAAAAGCTGCGCGCATAATGTGCCGGCCGTTCACTGACATACAGGCGCATCAGGTATTCAACGGTAAACAGCAGCGTGAACAGCCATTCCAGCCAGTACAGGTACAGCCCGTATTGCCGGTGCACGGCGGCAACGCTGTCGAGCATCACGCACAATACACTGAGCAGGATGCAGGCGATCAGCAGCTGGTCGAACAGCCGGCCGGCCGGTGAATCCACGCCAAAAATGATATGTCGCCATTTTTCCCGGAATGTTGTCATCTGTCAGCCCTGCTTGAAATTACTGATTATGCGGTGTGGCCGCCAGCAGTGCCAGTGTGCGCTGGTCCGGCTGGCCCTGCCAGAAATGCTGCAGCAAACGATGGTAAACCGATCCCGGCGGCGAGACGGCCGCAAACAGGGTGGCTGATGAATGCAGCTTGCTGTGATCCGGCGTGCCAAAAATATCCTGCGCGCTGCGCCCCTGCAGGGCCAGCAATGCCATTGCACAGGCATTCAGCCGCGCACCCAGCAACGGGTGCGCCAGATAGGCCTCGGCCTCGGCACGGCTGTTAATGGCATAACGGCGCGCCATGCTGCTGTGGCCAAGGCCGGCCAGCTGCGGGAATACAAACCACATCCAGTGGCTGCGTTTTTTGCCGTCATGCAACTCCGCCAGCGCCTGCTCATACATGCCGGCCTGGGCATTAACAAAACGTGCCAGATGAAACGGATCGACAGGGGAATCAGGCATACACGACTCGCAATGGCATTGTGTTGCCATGCAATCTAGCAGACAGGCCAATACAGGTCACGACAGGCACAAACGGCAGGCACAAAAAAACCGCTCTGAAGCGGCCATGGCAAGACATTACCGGGAGATAAAAGTGGCGGACCGGACGGGGCTCGAACCCGCGACCTCCGGCGTGACAGGCCGGCATTCTAACCAACTGAACTACCGGTCCGCACCGGTAAAAACCTGAGACTTTTTGGTGGGTGATGACGGGTTCGAACCGCCGACCCTCGCCTTGTAAGGGCGATGCTCTACCAGCTGAGCTAATCACCCGGCAAGCCTCAAGGAGCTGCGTATTCTAAGGATTTGGCCGGCACTGTCAATTGCTTTTTGGCAAAAAAATCGGATTTTCTGTTTCCAGCGATGGCACATCGCCAGCGGGCGGGCATTCTGTTCAAAAAAGCAGCAGAACCGGCTGGCCAGGCACCCTGCAGCGTGGTTTGCCGCCGCCCTGTTTTATAGAATTCATTATGGCTTTGCCGTACACTTGGCGCGTTTTCTTCAGCCCGACCTGCCCTATGGAAATTTACAAAGAGTTCAGTTTCGAAGCCGCCCACCGCCTGCCCCATGTGCCACCCGGCCACAAGTGCGCACGCCTGCACGGTCATACGTTTTATGTACGTATTGCCGTCAGCGGTGAGGTGGGTGAACACAGCGGCTGGGTGATGGATTTTGCCGACCTGAAAGCCGCCTTCAAGCCCGTTTATGACCGGCTGGACCATTACTACCTGAATGAGATCCCCGGCCTGGAAAACCCGACCAGCGAGAACCTGGCGCGCTGGATATGGCAGGAGCTGAAGCCGTCACTGCCGGCATTGTGCCGTATTGAAGTAAAGGAAACCTGCACCAGCGGCTGCATTTATCACGGCAACTGAGTGCAGCGCCGGTTTGCCGTCAGCACGATGCCGGGGCAGGCGGCGGTGCGAAAGAGCCGGCCGCCATTATTGCATGGCCGGCCGGTACGTCAGTGAATCACCGGTGGCGTCTCATCTTCTTGCGCTGCCGGGATGTTCAGCTCGGCAAAGGCCTCAATACCGGCCTCCACCATCGCCCTGGCCACGTGCATTTTCACCTCATCCATCGCCATTTCCGATTCCTCGGAAAAACGGATATGCACCAGCGGTTTGTCATCGCTGTCGGCGCGTTTCAGGGCAATATCGCCATTCGGCAGTTCAACCAGTTCCAGAACCGTTGATGTCACGTTGTCTCTCTCTTTCATGGGCAGTTACAGGGACAGGCCGATGATATCCATGCGGTCGGCATCAAACATATCCACCTCCGGTGCCAGCAGGCGGATATAACGATCAAAATACAGAAACTGCTTCAGCAGCAGGGTAAATTCACGCGGGAAACGGATACCGTGGCGGCTGCTGATGGCGGAAAAATCCACCGTAATGGCGCGCCAGAAGCTGTCCGGGTCATTGGCATTGAGCATGCTGTCGCTGGAGATATGTTGCCAGAAATTGCGCAGGTCATCGGCAAAGCGTTTCAGGTCGATGCTGTCGCGGGTGGCACCGATCTTGCTCAGCGCCAGCGCCAGGCCGTCAAAATCCTCGGCTGGCACACACACGGCCAGCGAGGTCAGCCCTTCCCAGGTGGTCGGCGACAGGCGACCGACAATGCCGAAATCGATAAAACCGATACGGCCGTCTTCCAGCATCATCACATTGCCGGCATGCAGGTCGGCATGGTAAATCTGGCACTGGCGCAGGCTCATAAACCAGGTGTTCAGCGCCTGGATCAAGGCATGCTCCGGGTCATCGGTTATGCGCCGCACGCCATCGGTATCGCTGATTGGCACACCATAAAAGCGTTCCATCACCAGCACCTTTTCCGATGACAAGTCGCGGTAGACTTCGGGCACCACCACATCGGTAATACCCGCCTGTTGCAGGAAACGGTCAAATTCCTCGATATTGTCGGCCTCCTGGCGGAAATCACATTCCTCCAGCATGCCGTTGCGGATCTCCTCAACAATATCGCGTACCGAGGATTTCCACGCCTTCGGGTTGATCATTTCCACCAGCTGGGTGGCCAGCTGCAGAAACTGGAAGTCGGTGGTCAGCACATCACGCACACCGGGTTTCTGGATCTTGATCACCACCTGCTCGCCATTGCGCAGCGTGGCAGCATGCACCTGGGCAATCGAGGCCGAGGCCAGCGGGGTTTTGTCGATATGGCGAAAACGGGTCTGCAGCTTGATGCCGAGCTCGGCCTGCAAGGTTGGCAGCAGGCTGTCGTAGGGCAGCGGCGGGGTCTGGTCGAGGCAGCTCTGGAAGGCGTCGACGTAGTCCTGCGGGAATATCGTCGGTGAGCTGGCAATCAGCTGGCCCAGCTTGATATAGGTGGTGCCGAGTTCCTGCAGCGTGTCACGCAGCAAATACGGCAGCTTGCGGTCTTCATCACGGCGCATCCAGCGCAACGCCAGCCGGTTCATTGCCAGGCTGGTCTGTCCCAGGCGCCGGGCCGAACGAACGGATGAGGCAAGTTCCTTCAACATCACAAAACCCCGCAACAAAAAAGCGCCATTGTAGGTGGGCGCCGGCCTGAAGGCAAAAAAGTTTTCCGCTGTCCGCTCAGTGGCGCAGGTCGATATAACGGGCAATCGCCTGCAGCAGGGCCTCCCCCTCCACCGGCTTGGAAAGATAGGCCGTGGCGCCGTGGGCGAGGCATTTTTCCCGGTCGCCCACCATCGCCTTGGCAGTCAGCGTAATCACCGGCAGGTGGCGGATGGCCGGGTTGGCGCGGATGCGGTCCAGCACATCGTAGCCATCCATTTCCGGCATCATGATATCCAGCAGCACCAGCTCAATGCCGTCGTTGCTTTCCAGCACCGTCAGCGCCTGGCGGCCGGATTTGACACTGATCAGCTTGATGCCCTCGTTTTCCAGCACTGCACCGATCGAGTACAGGTTACGTTCGTCATCATCCACCAGCAGCACCCGCCGGCCGCGCAACTGGCCGCTGCCGGCAACTGCTGCCGGGGCACGCTGGCGCAGCCAGCCGGTGACGGTTTCACAGATCTCGATCACCGCACGCGGGCTTTTGGTGGACACCCGGTTGGCATACTGCAATACGGCATTACGCCGTTCACTGTCCAGATCCTCGGCGGTAAACACAATCACCGGCTGCTGCTGGTAGTCATCCAGCGAGCGGATCTGGCGCAGCAGTTCAAGTCCGTCGTAATCGGGCAGGTTAAGATCCACCACCAGGCAGTCAAAGCGGCGCTCTGCCAGCTGCTGCAGCGCACTGCTGCCGTTGGCGGCAATCGCCACCTCCAGCTGGTGGCTGGCAAACACGGCACGCAGCACCTCCTGGAACACCGGGTTATCCTCCACCACCAGGATATTGCCTTCCACCGGCCCTGCTGCCGGCACCGGCAAGGCCGGCTGGTTGTCCGGGCCGGCGTCACTGACGCTGTCGACACTGCCTACCGGCAGCAGCAAGGAAAAACTGGAGCCCTTGCCGCTGCCTTCGCTGCGCAACTGGATCTGGCCACCCAGCAGGCGTGCCAGCTCACGCGAGATGGTCAGGCCCAGGCCGGTGCCGCCGTACTTGCGACTGGTGGTGCCATCAGCCTGCTTGAAGGCCTCAAACACCAGGTCCTGCTTGCTCTTGTCAATGCCCACCCCGGTATCACGTACACGAAACTCGATACAGCTGCCGCTATCCGGGCATTGCTCACAGCTGCCACGCTGTGACGGGCCAATCTCGACATACACACCGCCACGATCGGTAAACTTGATGGCATTGGAAATAAAGTTTTTCAGGATCTGGGTCAGCCGGTGGCGGTCGCTGTAGAAAATCGCCGGCGCATCATCGGCCACATCCACGCGGTATTCCAGCCCCTTCTGTCGTGCCTGGAACTCAAACTGCTGGGTCAGGCTGGCTGCCAGGCCATGTACATCAATCTCGTCGATAATGACATCCATCTTGCCCTCTTCCACCTTGGACAGGTCGAGAATGTCGTTGATCAGCGCCAGCAGTTCACCACCGGCGGTATGAATGACCCGCGCATGCTGGGTATCGCGCTCATCCAGGTTGCCCTTGCGGTTTTCCACCAGCGCCTGTGACAGGATCAGGATGCTGTTCAGCGGCGTGCGCAACTCATGCGACATGGTGGATAAAAACTGCGATTTGTAGCGCCCGGACTGTTCCAGCGCGGCGGATTTTTCGATCAGCGCGTGGCGGGATTCTTCCAGCTCACGGTTTTTCTGCAGGATCTGGTTTTTCTGCTGGTCGAGATCACGGGTTTTTTCTTCCAGCTGCCGGTTGAACTGGGCCAGCTCCTGACGCTGGCGCTGCAGCTCCTCGGCCTGGTTGCGGGTTTTTTCCAGCATGTCAGCCACTTCAAAACGCGCCTGCGCCGAGTTGATGGCAATCGCAATCGCATCGTTGCACAGCTCCAGCAGCTGCAGGTCGTCGTCACCAAAACGGTGGAAGGCGGCAATCTCAATAACGGCTTTCAGGCGCCCCTCAAACACCACCGGCGCCAGCAGGATACTGCGCGGCATGGCATGCCCCAGCGATGAATCAATGCGCACATAGCCATCCGGCACATCGGTGATGATACGGGCTTCCTGGTCCTCGGCGACCTGGCCCAGCAAGGATTCGCCCAGCGCCACCTGCTCCGGCAGCTGTTCGCCGGCCGGCCGCGCATAGCCGGCCACCAGGTGCAAGGTGTTGCCCTGCAGCAGGTAAAAGGCGCCGTGCTGGGCATACAGCTGGCGGGTAAGGTAGGCCAGGATACCATCGGCCAGCTCCTGCAGGGTCTTGTCACCCCGCATGGTTTCGTTCAGGCCGGCCAGAAAACCCTGCACTTTCTCCTGGCGATGATTGTCATCGTATTGCCTTTTTAATGCATCACGCATCGCATTCAGCGAGTGCAGCAGCTGGCCGGTTTCATCCTCGGCATAAATCTCGATCGCCTGCTCAAGATTGCCGCTGGCCACCTGCTCGGCAACATTCACGGCATTATTGAACGCCTTGATCAGGCTGCGGATGATCAGCATCGAGAAAAGCAGCAGGATCAGCGATAACAGGATGCCCAGCAACAGGCCAAAACGCACCAGTGCCTCTTCCTCTTTCTCGATCTCGACCAGCTTGTCTTCAAAACTGTGGTAACGCTCTTCGATAAACTGCTGCTGCAACTGGTAGTAACGTTCACGCAGCAGGTTAACCCGGGCATAACCGGACAAGGTATTCTCATAACTGAGGCTGTTGGTCAGTACCGCAGCCGTGTGGTTGGAGGTCAGCTCACTGTAGGCAACAAAGGCATTGAACAGCTCGGCAAACAAGGGATCATCCAGTGCATAACTGCCACGGATCACCTCAAAACGCAGCTTGATCTGCATCGCCTTGTTGTCGGCGTCTCGCAGGGTATCGGGGTCGGCCTCGGCCAGCGAGGCCTGGTAGTGCTTGTCGAGATCAACAAACAGGATTTGTGCCTGGTTGGCAAACTTGAGGATGGCAAAATCCTCGTTGAGGATATCCTGCAGCTGGTCACGCACATTGATCGACAGGCGGTAACTGACCGCCTGGAAAATAACAAAGCCGGCCAGGCCGATCAGCGCGATAAAGCCGATTTTGTACTTGATGGACAAGCGCTTGAGCATTGCGCGGGATTCCTGACAAAACTGCCAGTGAGTGTAACCAAGTCTCGGCGTGCAGGCCATTTTTTTTGCCGCCACAAAAAAAGGGGCGCAGTGCGCCCCCTGATTTGCTGCAACGGTTTACACCCGCATCAGCTGGCCACCATCAACATTCATGATATGGCCGGTAATCCAGCTGGCCTGGTCGGACAACAGGTACAGTGCCGCATTGGCCATGTCATCCGGGGTGCCCAGGCGACGGGCCGGAATGCTTTTCGCCAGCTCATCGGCATAATCGCCGACCGTGGTGCGCAGCGCCTCGGTTTCGGTCGGGCCGGGGGCGATGGCATTGACACGGATACGCCGCCAGCCCAGCTCATTGGCCAGCGAGGTGGTCAGGCCGTTAACTGCCAGCTTGGCCACCGCATAAAAACCGGTATGCATCCACGCAGCGGTCGAACTCTGGTTGATAATCGCCGAGCCTTTGGGCATATGCGGCACACAGGCACGGGTCATCAGCAGGCAGCCGTTGACGTTGACCGCCATGAATTTGTCCAGGTATTTCAGGTCCACGTTCAGGTAGCCTTCGATCTTCATGCCGCCAAAAATCGCCGCATTGTTAACCAGGTAGTCAATCCTGCCCCAGGCTTCTTTCACCGCATTGGCGCAATCAATACAGGATTGCTCATCCGATACATCCACCCGGGCAAACATCGCCGTGCCGCCGGCCGCATTGATTTCATCGGCCACCCGCTGGCCCTGTTCGGCATTGATTTCAGCCACACACACCTTCATGCCTTCAGCGGCAAACCGTTTGGCGTAACCTTCACCAATGCCGCCGCCGGCGCCGGTAACCACAACCACCTTATCTTCAAATGACAATTGCATTGTTATTCCTCGTTTTGTATTAATCCGGAAACCAAACGGGTATCCCTGCCTGTTTGCCTGGGCCGCCCGAATGCTGGCGAAGAGACACCGCTCTTGCTGCTTTCAGGCGCTTGCGCCGAGTACATTCGGCAACGGCCTGTCCCTGTGCCGGCTTGATCATTCATTGTCCGGGCTGCCGATTGCGTCAGCCTTGCTCGGGCGGCAGGTACACTTCCATGCCATCGAGCGCGGCAGTGACCACCACCTGGCAGCCCAGCCGGCTGCTGTGCTTCACGTATTTGGCAAATTTCAGCATGTCTTTTTCGCCGGATTCCTGCGCGTTGACCTTGTCGGCCCAGTCATCCTCGATATAACAATGACAGGTGGCACAGGAACAGATGCCGCCGCACTGGCCCTCGATGCCGGGCACCATGTTCAGCGTGGCGCCTTCCATCAGGTTCATGTCTTCATCCACGTCCACTGTGTGGCGGGTGCCGTTGCTTTCGATATAGGTAATGCTTGGCATGGGGCCTCCTCAAAACACCGGTTTTTCACAGGGCATGTGCGGCTTGACTTCAATAAAGTCGACCGTGACACCCGGCGGGTACATAAAACAGTGGGCAATGGCCTGGCCGATTTGCTGTGCCTGCATGGTGCCATCAAAATACTTGCCCTTGTCCAGCCAGGCGGTCAGCGCGTCCTTCAGCTTGCCAAAATCAAAGCCACTGGCAAACTCGCTGGCGGTAGAGCCCGGCACCACCACACTGACACCGATATTGTCGCAGGTGACCTCATGGCGCAGCTCGCGGCTGAACACCTCCACCGCGGCCTTGCTGGCAGCATAAATCGACAGGTGCGACATTTCGTTTTCATGGTGCACACTGGCTGATGACACATTGACAATCAGGCCACTGCCCTGCTCACGCAGCAACGGGATTGCCGCCTGGCAGCAATACACCAGGCCGACAAAATTGGTGTTGACCTGCAACAGCAATTCGTCTTGCGCCAGGGTTTCTATGCTGCTCGGCCTTGCCAGGCCGGCATTGTTAACCAGCCCGTCCAGCCGGCCAAAATGGTTTTTTACCGCAGCAAAGGCATCCAGCACCGACTGTTTGTCGGCCACATCCACCGACACACCAAACGCGTTAGTACCCAGTGCAGCCACGGCCTTGTCAATCGCCCCCTGGTCGCGTGCCAGAATGCCAACCCGCGCACCGAGGCGGATCAGCTCTTCAGCGGTGGCATAACCCAGCCCTTTGGAGCCGCCAGTGACTATAACAACCTTATCGTTCAGCATCTGCATTCACCTCAGGCAGGAATCGCAACAGTTTTGGTTTCCAGGTATTCTTCAAAACCCAGCACTCCCATTTCACGGCCAATACCGCTTTGCTTGTAACCGCCAAACGGCGCATCGGCAGCAAAAAAGTTGGCGCCGTTGATATTCAGCGTGCCGGTGCGGATGCGATGTGCGATCGCCAGCGCCCGATCCAGACTGGCGGAATAAATCGAGCCGGACAGGCCGAAGATGCTGTCATTGGCAATGCGTACCGCATCGTCATCATCCTGGTATTTGATCACACACAACACCGGGCCAAAAATTTCTTCCTGGGCTATGGTCATGTCGTTAGTCACATCGGCAAACACGGTAGGCTCCACGTAATTGCCATCCGGCAGGTGATCGGGAATCTTGCCGCCCATCACCAGCCGGGCGCCTTCGTCGATGCCCTGCTGGATATACGCCATTACCCGCTGCTGCTGCTTGCGGCTGATCAGAGGCCCCATCAGCTGGCCCTTGTCATCCGGGTTGCCATAGGCAATACAGGAAAAATAGTTCTTGATAATTTCCAGCCCTTCGTCATAACGCGAGGCCGGCAGCAAAAAGCGGGTAGGAATGGCACAACCCTGGCCGGCATGAAAACAGACCGCAAAACTGGTCAGCAAGGCGCTGTTGAAATCGGCATCATCGAGAACGATGTGGGCAGATTTGCCACCCAGTTCCAGAAACACTTTCTTGATGGTTTGTGACGACAACTCCATGATACGCCGGCCCACCTGGGTGGAACCGGTAAATGACACCACATCAATGCGCGGATCGGTGCAGAGAAACTCGCCGATCTCGGCCGGGTTTTCCGAGGTCAGCACGTTCAGCACACCGGCCGGCATATCGGTAAATTCTTTTGCCACCCGGCCCAGCACGGTAGCAGTCCACGGCGTATCCGGGGCGGATTTCAGCACCACTGTGCAACCGGCAGCCAGTGCCGGCACGATTTTGGCCAGGTTGATCTGCACCGGGAAGTTCCACGGCGAAATCGCTGCCACCACACCGGCGGCCTCTTTCCAGATCTCCCGCTTGCTGGGCACACCAAAACCGGCATGCACCGGCAGGTCCTGCTTCCATTCGTAGTTGTCCAGCAAGTCGATAAAGTAATCAATAAAGCCGATCGGGCCATCACACTGCGGGCCGTTTTCAACAATGCCGATCGGCGCGCCAACTTCAGCCATCACCTGCTGGCGCAGGTCGCCGGCCACCTGTTTCAGGCCGTCGCGCAGCTGCACCAGGCATTTTTTGCGCAACGCAATATTGGTACTCCAGTCACTTTCATCAAACGCACGCCGCGCTGCTGCCACGGCGCGTTCGGCATCGGCCAGACCGGCATCGGCGGCCACCCCGATCACCTGGTTAGTGGTCGGGCTGATATTGTCATACACACGGCCGGAAGCGGCATCACACAGCTCACCATCAATATACAGGCGGGCTTCGGCGTTATAGGGATTACTCATGATGTCTCTCCTGCAAAAGGTTTATTATCAGTATTGATCACGGTACACGCGGGCAATCAGCTCCAGGCTTTTGCTGCAGCCGGGCAGCTCCGTATCAAATCGTCGCGCCTGCTGCAGCGCAATGTCGAGGTCTTTTTCCGCCACCGCGGCAAAACCGCCGGCCAGCTTTTCAAAATCCTCGGCCGACAGATGCGGCTTGAACGCATGCAGACCAAGAAACTGGCTCATTTGCGCAGTGATATTACCGTTAGCCGCCCCCACCTGCTTGACCACCTCCTGGTCGAGTCCGGCCGCATCGGCCAGGCGCATCGCCTCGTAAATGGCAATAAACTCGGCATAGGTCATCAGGTTATTGCACAGTTTGGCGATCATGCCCATGCCGAGGCCACCGGCGTGGATGATGTCTTTGGCGGATGTCGCCAATGCTGGCCGGCACAATTCCAGCGCCTCGGCATCACCGCCAACCATATAACACAGGCTGCCATTGGCGGCACCGCTGGCACCACCGCTGATCGGCGCATCCAGCACGGCAATATTGCAGGCGCTGGCGCGTTCGGCCTGGGCTACCACCGTCTCCGGCTTCACCGTGCTGTGAATTGCCACCACCTTGCACTTGCCCGGCGCTGCCAGCAGCTGGTCCATCACCGTGATCACATCGGCGTCATCACGCACACAAACGCCAATCACCTCGCAGTTTTGCGCCATCTGCGCAATCGACTCGGCCCGGCTGGCACCTTTTTTTACCAGCGAATCAGCCGCCTCAGGGAAGACATCATAAACCCAGACAGCAAAATCGCCCTGCAAAAGGCGCTGCGCCATCGGTTTGCCGATATTACCCAGGCCAATAAAGCCTGCTGCCGTGATGGTTTGTGCCATATATTGATCACCTGTATTGAATCGAACTGAAATTATAGTAAATGTTGCCTGTCTTTTTAGTCAACCTTAATTTACTTTTTTTCCGGCATCGTTATAATGACCACCATTCACCCGCAATGAGGCATCGTCATGACAGAAAAAAGCAAACGCGAAATCGGCACCGAGATGTTCAAACGCTGCTACGGCAACAGCCTGATGGAGCCGCCACCGGAAGGCCAGGACGCGTTTTTTGACATTATGCTGGAAGGCCTGTTTGGCTCGGTATGGGCGCGTGAGGAACAGCTGTCGATGCGTGACCGGCGCCTGTTCACGATGGGCATCATTGCCGCGATGGGCCAGGCCGACATCTTTGAAATCCAGTGCGGCTGTGCACTGCGCAATGGCGAGCTGGATGAGGTGGGCGTGCGTGAACTGGTCATCCAGCTGGCGCCGTATGCCGGCTACCCGCGTGTCAACGGCATGCGTGCAGCGGTGGAAAAGGCCATTGCCAGCTGGAAGAAAGAACAAAAGGCACAATAAAAACCGCAGCAGCGGCTCAGGGCTTGCCGGCCGGCTGCATTTTTTCTTTTGCCCAGGCGGCAAAATCCTCCAGTGAGGCGCTGCCGGTGTGGCCCTTGTTCATCCCGGCAACGGTGCGGTAAATAATCGAATACTGCGCCGGGTCGTCATGCGGGCGGGTATCGATAACCTGCCGCACCGACCAGCGCAGGCCAGGCTGGCCGTTGGTGTAAAAGGCGCCGGGCTCCAGCTCAAAGCCGGCCACTTTTTCCCGCCGCATCAGCTCGTCGGCCTTGTCGACAATGCGCTTGATCTGCGCCACATCGGCATCCATCACCAGGTCCATCGCGCTGATGGCATCGGCGATATGCTGTTCACGAATACGCCGGGTATCCGGGCTGTTAATGCCGCTGACACGCTCATAATGCATCAGCGCCAGCGGATAACGGCGCCAGGAAAAACAGTTGTTGAACAGCATCGCCACGGCAAACATCACCGCGCAGTTGGCCATGGTTGGCATCAGCAAATACCAGTAGCCCAGCTCGCGGATCGCGTCACCGCCAATCACCGCCGCCAGCGCCGTGGCACCGCCCGGCGGATGCAGGCAACGCGCCAGGTGCATCAGCAGGATGGCACCACCTACCGCCAGCGCCGAGGCGAGCAGCAGCGGGTCAACCAGCCGTGCCGCCGTGACCCCGACCGCCGCCCCCAGCAGGTTGCCGGCAAACAATGCCCACGGCTGTGACAATGGCCCGTGCGGTACGGCAAACAACAGCACCGCAGCCGCACCCATCGATGGCAGGATGGCCAGCGCTCCCTGCTGGTCGGTCATCCAGCAGCTGAGTGCATAAATCAGCAGGATGGCCAGCCCGCCCCCCCAGGACGAGACGATTTTTTCTGCATGGGTGGCCTGTGGCTGCCAGCCGATCAGTCGTGCCAGCTTCATCGGTTGCCAGCATCCTGCAGACCGGTAATCACCTGCAGCTCGTCATCCAGCAAATCGCCCAGCGTGTAATGGCGCAACACGGTGATAAACGCCTGCATCGCGTCATCCAGCACACCTTTCAGCCGGC
>DATCSZ010000158.1:0-1960 GCA_036568205.1 Pseudomonadales bacterium | reverse complement strand
CTGCGGCGGTAGAGCATGGCCTCGTTGGCGCCGGCAATTTTTACTTCACGCTCAAGCTCTGTTACCCCGCCATCAAGGGTGCCGGTGGTGCTGGTTTCAAAGCCCGGGCCGGTGTTTTGCTGGCGGTATTTCATGATGCCGCGCAGTGCCTGGCGGGCTTTTTCCAGTTTTTCGATATCAGCGTTCTGCCAGAACCCGGCACTGCGCACCTCGGCAATAATGGTGTCTTTCTGACGCACGGCCTGGATATTCACGGCCAGTTTGTCCAGCTCGGCCAGCAGTTGATCGCGGCCATCCTCAAAGCAGCTGGCCTGCTCCACCAGGCAGCGTTCTATGCCGGCCATCAGTTTGTCGAGCTGGGTGGCGTGTTTGTCTCGCAGCACCCGTGCTGACATCAGCGGTGCGATGGTATTGGCCAGCAGGTGTCGGGTTTTAGCATCAAACGTTTGCAGCAAATCGCTCTGTTGCAGCTGATGCACCACGCGCAATTCGCGCTTTACCGCGATGCTGGTATCGGGCAGGTCGTTAATGTCGGCGCGCAGCAATTCAATGGCGGTATCAAAGGCGGCGGCATGGTTTTGCTTCAGTGCTGCCTGGGCCAGTTCCAGCCGTGCCTCGAAGGTGGTTTGCAGCAGGGATTTGCCGCCGCTGTCTTCCGGCTCCTGGTAGGCTTCCTCAAAAAAATCAAAATTGCCGTAGTGGTCAAAAATCAGGAATTCGCTTTTGTGTCTGCCGGGGCCAAACAGGTTCGGGCACAGGCGAGTGCCGCGGCCAATCATCTGCCAGAATTTCACCCAGCTTTTCACCGGCTTGGCAAACACCAGGTTGACCACTTCCGGCACATCAATGCCGGTATCGAGCATGTCTACCGAAATGGCGATGCGGAAATCGTTATCAGCCTTTTTGAATTCCTTGATCAGGCTTGCCACATGGGGAATGGCATTGTGGATGACCTTGCACACCTTGCTGCCGTATTGCGGGTAGAGCTTGCAGAACAGTTTTTCCAGGTGTTCGGCATGATCCTGGCGCTGGGCGAAGATAATGGTTTTGCCCACCAGTGAGCCGGTTTCATCCTTGATGCCGTTGTTGATCAGGTTTTCCAGGATAATGCGGTCGGTGTCTTCGCTGAAGATTTTGCGGCCTATATCCTTGCCGGCAATGGTGGTGTTTTGCGCTTCATCAATGCCCAGGTCTTCTTCCAGCCGGCGTTTCTGCTCGTCATCCAAATCCTTGTAGTGGATACCGTCGCGCAAAAAATCCGTGGTGAGGTCTTTTACCCGAAACGGCACCAGGTAGGGTGGTTCGTTGTTGATGGCAGCATCCAGGCCGAATTCGAAGGTGGGGTCGGTGGTTTCGCAATCAAAAATATCGAAGGTATTACGGCTGATAAATTTCACCGGGGTGGCGGTCAGGCCCACCTGCAACGCATCAAAATACTCGAAAATATCACGGTATTTGTTGTAGATGCTGCGGTGGGATTCATCGGCAATGATCAGGTCAAAAAAGCCGACATCCAGCTGGGCGAAACGGTTCATCATGCCGGGGTAGGTGGCAATGTAGATGCGGGCGCTCTGGTCGATGCTGTTGCTTTCACCGATTACGCAGCGCGGCTCGGAAGGCAGGTTTTGCTTGAAGGCATCGTCGGCCTGCACCCGCAGTTCCTTGCGATCACACAAGAACAGTACGCGTTTGGCCCAGCCGGTGCGCAACAGCAGCTCTGCCAGGGCAATGGCAACACGGGTTTTGCCGGTGCCGGTAGCCTGGATAATCAGTGCCTTGCGGCGCTGGCGCTGGAAGTGGGCGGCCACGGTTTTGATGGCTTCGATCTGGTAGGGGCGGTCGGCAATGCTCAGTTCCGGGTTGAATTTTTCCAGTTCGGCCGCGCGGTAATGGCGCTGGTAGACCAAATATTCCAGGCTGTCCTTGCTGTAAAAGCCATACACCGGGCGATAGCTGTTGT
>DATCSZ010000157.1:0-1559 GCA_036568205.1 Pseudomonadales bacterium | reverse complement strand
GGCGGCATCATCCGTGTCGACACCAATCGCCAGCAGTGTCTGTTCGCCCAGCTGCAATGCGGATTCAAACGTTTCCCTCACCTGCGCATGAACCTGACGGGCCACCAGCTCCAGCGCATGGCGGCGGTCAAAACTGCGTGCCAGCACCTGGGCATGCGGAAAGTGATGCTGTAGTAGCTCGACAATACGATTGGTGGCTTCGCGATCATCCACGCAGATCACTACCGCCTGTGCCTTGTCGGCACCGGCGGCGTGCAGCACATCCAGTCGGCCGCCATCGCCGTAGTAAATACGAAAGCCGAAGTCGCAGGCATCACGGATCTGCTCGGCATCGGTATCGATAATGGCAACATCAACACCACGGGCCAGCAGCGTCTGGCTGACCACCTGACCGACCCGGCCAAAACCGATAATCAGCACATCACCGCTCAGGTTGCTGGCCGGTTCGATGCCTTCAAGCGAAACGCTCCCGGCCGGAAGTAGCCAGCGCAGTGCCAGAATGAACATTGGGGTCAGCACCATCGACAAAATGACAATGGCACTGAAATTGGCATGTATGCTGCTGTCAAAAATACCGACTGCAGTGGCTGCCGAATACAGTACAAAAGCGAATTCGCCACCCTCCGCCAACATGGCAGTGCGATAAAGTCCCTCGGCATGGCCGGCGCGGGTCAGACGCGCAACCAGGTAAATTCCGGTGCCTTTCACGCCCATATAGGCGAGCACACCAGCGACAATTAATGGCCAGTTGTCCGCTACTTGCCGCAGGTCAAGCAGCATGCCGACGCCGACAAAGAACAGGCCAAGTAGTAAGCCACGGAACGGTTCAATGTCTGCTTCCAGCTGATGCCGGAACGAAGATTCTGATAGCAGAACTCCAGCGAGAAACGCACCCATTGCCATCGATAATCCGCTTAGTTCCATCAACAGCGCTGCGCCCAGCACCACCAGTAAGGCAGCGGCAGTCATCACTTCGCGCGCTTTAGCTGCAGCCAGCAATCGGAATAGAGGGCTGAGTAACCAGTAACCGACGACAATCAACAGGGCCACTGCGCCAACGCCAACGGCAATGCCGATCCAGCGGTGGTTTTCTTCACCGCCTGCACCGGGGGCAAGGAACGCGACCAGTGCCAGAAGCGGCACAATCGCCAGATCCTCCAGCAACAAAATTGACACGGTGCGCTGCCCTTTCGCGGTCAGGGTTTCACCGCGTTCTTCCAGTACCTGAAAAACAATCGCAGTTGACGACAAGGTGAAACCCAGTGCAGCTATCAGTGCCACCGTTACCGGCAGGTTAAACAGAAAATAGCCGAGTGCGGTCAGCAACAGCCCGCAGGTGGCAACTTGCGCGGCGCCAAGGCCGAAGATATCGCGCCGCAACTGCCATAATCGCGATGGCTGCATTTCCAGACCGATGATAAACAGGAACATGACCACACCCAGCTCGGCCAGATGCAGCACTGCGGCCGGATCGGCAAACAAAGCCAGACCAAAAGGACCGACGGCAATGCCGGCAGCGAGATAACCCAGCACCGAACCCAGGCCAAGCCGACGAAACA
>DATCSZ010000156.1:0-3195 GCA_036568205.1 Pseudomonadales bacterium | reverse complement strand
AACACAGGTCCGGCAATCTGGAAAGCCAAAATCGAGGCCGAGCATATCGACATTGTGTGATTGCCTTGCCGGCAATATTACCCAAGCGCCTGCGGGCGCTTTTTTGTTTGTGGCCTGGCGCGAATGTGATCAAGCCATTGTGTGGCAGGGAGGGCGGTGGCTGATCGTGGTTGCAGGTTTTGCAGGCAGGCATGCAGTGTACTTATAACGAATCAGCCATGCAGGCAGGCGGCGGCGACCTCGGCAATGGTTTGCCGTATCTGCCCGCGGCAATACGGCAGCGTGTTGCTGTCCGGGGCGATGTAAACCTCGCGGTTGCGGCCGGCATACAGGATGATATCCGGCAGCAGCGGGTGTTCATCGGCGGTCAGCGGCAGTGCTTGCGGGTTGCCGGCGGCGGCAAACCAGCATTCCAGGTAGTCTTTCCAGCTCAGATTTTCATCACCTGCCAGATAGGCTGTGCCGCCGCGGCCGTGTTCCAGTAGTGCGGCAATCGCCTCGGACATCGATTGTGAGCTGATGTGGTTGACGCCGCCGGCCGGGGCCACAACCGGTATGCCGGGCAACCGGCCGGCGGCATACAGCGCCAGTGCCTGCAAATGCGGTACCACAAGCCCGGGCACATGGCCGATGATGAATGGTGCGTTCAGGCTGCACACCATAAAGTGGTCGTCAGACAATGCACGCACGGCGATATCCGCCTGGTGGCGTGAGCGTACATAGGCGCTGCAGGCAATCGCCCAGGGTGCCACCTGTGCATACCAGCTGCCAATATAGATGGCCTTGCCTATGCCACAGGCTTTGGCGCGGGCGAAAAAGCGTGGTGTGGCAATGGCATTGGCCTGGTGGAAAAAATGATCGGCATTGTTGCCGTCGGGCAGCATGCGCAGGTCGGCGCCGGCGGCAAAGACCAGCGCGTCGAAGCCACCAAGATGCCGCTCGTCAATATCGTCTTTCAGGTAATCGCCGGCAATGAACCCGAAACCTGCCAGGCAGTCCAGTGCGGGTGGCTTGCGCGCCATAAGCGTAATGTTATGGCCAAGATGGTGCAGGTGCAGTGCGGCATGGGCGCCGGTCAGGCCGGTGCCGCCAACAATCAGTATATTCATTGGCTGGCCTGTATTTCCTGTTGCATGATTTCCCAGCTGTTCACGCGGATGCGTTCGCGTGCATTGAAGCTGCGTTGCAGCAACTCGTCAACCGCCTGCTGCTTGCCGCTGCTGTCCAGGTCGACCGAGGCGATAATCTGCTGTTTTTGCCGGGCGTAATCATCCAGCCGTTGTTGCCAGCGGGCGCGTTGTTGCTCCAGCGCCTGCAGCCGGCCGGCAGCTTCGGCACCAAACAGCTCGGTGGCCATGGCAAAGCGGTATGCCGGCGGGGTGTTGTTGTATTGCTGCATCCGGTCGCGGAACTGTGCTGCCTTTGGTGTGTAATCCAGCATCTTGCGGTAGCCGGCAAACAGCTTGTCGATTTCCTCATCGCTGAAAAACTGCGGCTGGAACTGCTGCTCCACCTGCTGGCCGGTAATGCCTTCCGCCATGACCTGCTGGTGCGTCAGCCCGGCCAGATAGGCATCAACTGCATCGGAGTAGGCCAGGTAACGTTCAAACAGCCGGTACAGCCGGGCTGCGATGGCCGGGCTGAAGTTGGCATGCATGTCATCCCAGACGATCTGCTGGATGCGCTCAAAGGCCATTTCACCGCGCAGGCTGAGAAAATAATCAAAATACACCAGGATGCCCGGCACCAGCACCAGTTCGCCGTTTTCATCAGTGACCAGCTGCACCCGGTCCACCTGGCTGCCGGCCAGCGAACTGTCGGCCAGGCGGGTAACCCAGCGCGGGTTTTGTTTTTCATCAATGGTAATGACGGGGCGTGGTGGCATCGTGACAGGCTTTTGCTGCCGTTCGGCAGCGGCTGTCGGCAGCGCCGGGCTGCCGTTCGGCGCCGGTAATGGTGTGTGCAGGGAGAGGTATGCCAGCACAACGGCGGCCGCAGCCGCCGTTGCCAGCAGCCAGCGTTTGTGCATTACAGGCCTTCGTTTTTCAGTGTATTGGCTGTTTGCCGGTAGATAATCAGCGGGTTGGTGGCAGTGGCACGACGCAGGGCAAAGGCCCAGTTCATTTCGTCCAGGTGGTTCAGGTCGTAATCCGAGCGAATCACCTTGCCGAAGTGGGAAATGCATTGCTCCACCATGCCATCGTTGGCGCCGGCGCTGAGGTTGTCAGCGCTGTAGCTGATCAGCAAATCCAGCGGATCCAGCACATTGGTTTTCACGCCGGTGCCGGACCAGGAATAAAACAGGATGTCGTGGCCGGCGACATTGGCCGAGTAGGCGCCCTCAATCGGGTTGCCGCCACCGTCCAGGCAATTGTTGATATAGCTGCCGTCATCCCAGCCAGGTGGCAGGCCGTGCGGATGATCGTGGTTGAAGGCCAGCACGGCCTCGCGGCTGAACGAACGGAATGAACCGAGCGCATAACTCTGGTGGTTCTGCTGGTTGCCGCCGAGGTGTTCAATCAGCTCTGCCAGGCCGTTCAGCATGCCCTGGCCCACCACACCGGGGAAAAAACTTTCCAGTGCATCGACGTACTGGTCGATGCCTTCAATGCCATAGGCGTTGACGCCGCCAATGGTGGTGACCGAGGCGAGCAGTTCCGGTGCGGTATTGATGATGTAACGCACGGTCGGGCCGCCGTGGCTGTGGCCCATCAAGTGGAACTTGCCGGCACCGGTGGCTGCTTCCAGCTTTTGCAGTTCGGCCAGCAGGTGTTCGCCGCGTACCACGGTGCTGTTCAGCTTGGGCACCGGTATGGTGTATACCGTGCCGCCGCCCAGCTCAATGGCTTCGGCCACGCGGTACCAGTAATCAATGCCGAGGATATCGTCAAAGCCATACAGGCCGTGTACCAGAACAATCGGGTATTGGGTCTGGGCGTAGGTCGGGTTAGTACCGTGGGCAGCAGCCTGTACTTCCTCAATGCTGCTGACGGTGCTGAACACCTGTTCATTGTTGATGCTGAGGCCGGCCTCCAGGTCCAGGTAATCGCTGTTGCAGGCAGTCAGCAACGCAAGGCCAACCAGGCAGGTGCTCAGTCGCAGTGACATGGGCATGATCCTGTTTGTTATCCGTTATTATTCGTTCAGGTATAGCCAGTCGTGGCGGCGAAGTCAATCGGCAGGCGGCAGACGGCT
>DATCSZ010000155.1:0-2476 GCA_036568205.1 Pseudomonadales bacterium | reverse complement strand
ACCGACAGGAAAAACAGCACACGCAAGACAAACAGCATCACAACAACCGCAGCACTCAAAAAAGCCGATTGGAACACAAACCGGCGCATGATGCACGTGGCCTGGCAGCGAGCCTTTGCCTCCCCACAAACCGTCATGCCGGCGCAGGCCGGAAAGCGCAGCTGGCAGCCCTGATTAGGGATGAGCATCGCAAATGCGAATACATTCATGGAAGACCAGCGTAAAGCAATAGGCAAAACCTGGACACCGGCCTTCGCCGGTGTGACGGGGTAAGGTCATTGGCGGCAGTGATGGAGGTGGCAAGAGCCCAGGCTCCCGCCGCTTGGCGAGTTGTTACAGCCCCTTGCTCCACGACACGGCAAAAATATCCTGGCTCATGGTCAGGTCTGCCTCGCCACCGCCAAAAGCGACAGGTATCGAGCTTTTTCCTTCTACCGTTTCCTCAAAGGCGTGGGTGTAGGAAACACTCCATTCGCCGTTGCGGCCGCTGTTCCAGCTGAAGCCGATGCTGGCATGATCCTCAATTACACCCGGTGCCAGGATATTAAAAAACGTCTGGTCACGCGGAATCGGCTGGTCGGCATGGCTGATGCCGGCACGCAGGGTCCAGGCGGCATGTGGCTGATAAACCAGCCCCAGCTTGATCACGTCAATATCCTGCCAGCCAAAGCCCGGCCCGTTGGCAGTGCCCAGTGGCTGGCCGGCAAACAGGCTGTTTACCGGGTTGCCGACCGAGGCAATCTCGCTGTATTCAATGCGTTGCCAGTCGGCGGCCACGGTCAGGCTGTCGGCGGCCAGCACGCTGATGCCAATGCCGTAGTTTTCCGGTACATCAAAATCACCATAACCGGCAAACAGTCCGGCGTAGTCATCAAATGCGTCCATGCGGATACGTGATGACCACGAAACGCCCAGCCGAACCCGCTCATGCAACTGGCCCAGCCAGCCCAGTTTTATACCCCAGCCGGTGGCGCTGTCGTGGCTGTTGTTGCTGACGGCCGTGCCATTGCTGCTGAAACCGGCAAAACCCTGGATGCCGCGCGCGGCAAATTCCTGGTAGGCAAAGGTCAGTGCCACACCGAAGCTGTGCTGCGGCAACGGGCGAAAGGCGATCGACGGGGTAAAAAACGCCTGGCGCATATCCACGCCGGCATCGCCCTGGCCGCCAAACGCGGCAAACGGGTTGTCCTTGTAACGGGTATTCATGCCACCGTTGCCATAAATGGCCACACCCCAGGCCAGCTGCTCGGATAGTGCCTGCACGACACCCAGTTCGGGAATCCAGAAGGCCGAATCCCGGTTGGCATCATAGCGGCCATTCACCGCCGGATTGGCACTGCCGCTGATGCGGCTTTCACGCTGCGGGCGAAAGTAGGTCATGCCGGCATCCACCCGGCTGTTCACCCACGCGGTGCCGGCCGGGTTGCTGGCGGCAGCCAGCGCATCCTGTGGCAGGGCAAATGCAGTGCCGGCCACCGCCTGGGCCCGCACCCCAAAACCGTGGCTAAAATAGCCATTGGTCGCCAGGGCTGAAACAGGCAACAGACTGGCAATGACAACAGCAGCAAATGACAGGTTTTTCAACGACATGGACACCCCCTTAAAAAGGGGTGCATTATTCATTAGCGAAAGAAAAATTAGAAAGAATATAAAACAATATGCTTATATAAGAAGGTAATAAAGAGGGGTGCCTGCAGTGCCTGCCGGATATCAATCCGCCAGCGCCGTGAGGTAATCGAGGGTATAGGCATGCACTGTGTCGTCAGCACGCATTGCCGCTGCCGACCACCAGCGGTACTGGCAATGCTGGTCCGCTGGCGGGTCCAGAGCAACACCTGCAGGCAGCACCAGCTGCCAGGCCAGTACCACGTAATGGGTATCCGGCGTGTCGCCAAACACACTGTCGCGGTAAAAATGCTGGAAAACCCCGCTGTATTTGTCAACAAATATGCCGCCCTGGATAACGCCGACGCACTGGTGATCTGCACCGAATGGCAGCAATTCCGTGCGCCGGATGTGGATGAAATGCACAGCCGGCTGAACAACCCGGTGATCGTCGACGGCCGCAACCTGTACAGCCCGGCCAGCATGAAAGAGGCGGGTTTCAGCTACTACAGCGTGGGGCGCACCTGAGTTTTCCTGGTAAAGAGCCTTTCAGGCAGGCCTGATACGCGGTGCGGCTTGCCAGTCAGTTTGTTCAATGGCACAGGCCATATCCACAAACGTATTGTCAGCCAGCCAGCGTTCGAATTTTTTGCCGGCACCTTTCAGGCCAACATAAGATTTGAAGCGGCGATGCCAGGGCAAGTCAAGAACCGGCTGCTGCGCATCAAAGTCACGTGGATGAAAATACGTCATTATATAGCCGGACTGGCCAGTTAAATGCTGGATGACCGGGTAGGGCAGAAGACGGAAATAGCCGCCACCGGAAAATACCAGCTGTTTTCCAGCCAGAACCCCCAGATTGATCGGGAAC
>DATCSZ010000154.1:0-4825 GCA_036568205.1 Pseudomonadales bacterium | reverse complement strand
CACCCAGACCAATGAGTTCGACTGGAATTGTGACAGCGGCAACCCGATCCCACCAAACGTCAAGCCTTCCAACTGCCCGTAACATTGTCCGGCAGTTTTCTGCAACACCCTTACAAGCGCCTGATCCAGGCGCTTGTTTTTTTTGTTTTCTGCTTCTGCTGTTACGTTTATTTTTTCTCTCTGGACAGTTTTTTTATCCTGGATGACCTGCCCAATTTCTACGGCCTGCGTTTTGTTAACAACACCAGCGACGCCATAAAATACATTGTTGACGGCCCGGCCGGTACCCGCTGGCTTTCCTACGCCACATTTCTGCCACATGCAGACGACTGGCGTAACCAGCAGACCTTCTTTTTCAAGCTGGTCAACCTGCTGATACACACTGCCAACGGCCTGCTACTGTGGCGGTTGCTGGCGACATTGCTGCCGCAAAGCCGGCTGGCCCCGGCCGGCGCCAGCCTGGCGCTGCCGGTTGCCGTGCTGTGGTTTGCTCACCCGGTCCATGCCAATACCGTGTTATACAGTGTGCAGCGCATGACCCTGCTGGCCGGCAGCTTTACCCTGGCCGGCCTGCTGTTCCACCTGCAGTTCACCCGCCGGCTGGTTACCGCCATCACCATTCGCCAATGGCTGGCTTACAGCATGATACTGGCGGGCATCACCCTGGCCGGGGTGCTGGCCAAGGAAAATGCCATACTGCTGCCGGCCTTTGCCGGATTGTGCCTGTACATTACCGGCCAGCAATGCCGGTTCAGCCGCTGGCAGCGGCTGCTAAGCTATGCACTGCCGTATGTCCTGCTGCTGGCTTACCTGCTTATCGGCAACAAACTCACGTTTGGTGGCCGTGGTTTTGACATGGGTGAGCGGCTATTGTCACAGGTCGTGATCATCCAACAGTACCTGTTCAAATTGCTGCTACCCAACAGCCACTCGTTTGCCCTGCTATACGATGACTTCCAGCCGGTACAATCCATTGGCGACCTGCGTTTGTTGAGTGCTGTCGCCCTCTGGGCAGGTATTGGCCTGTTTGCCTGGCAACTGCGCACAGCCGCGCCGGTTATTGTGTTTGGCCTGCTGTGGTTTTTGCTTGGCCACAGCCTGGAAGGCAGCATTATTCCACTGGAACTGTATTTTGATCATCGCAACTACCTGCCATCGGTCGGCATTGTGCTGGCTGGCGTGATTGGTAGCCAGCAGCTGCTGGCCTGGCTGCGCGAAAAACATCCACAATTGCTGCCAGCACTGGTTTTCTGCCTGGCCCTGTTACTGGCCAACCTGTTGTGGCAGCTGAAACTGGAAACCGCGCTGTGGCAGGACAGAACCGCATTTATGATCAGCCAGATGCAAAAAAGGCCGGACTCCCTGCGTGCCAAACAGGGTTATGTGGAATTCCTGTTTGAGCAAGGTCGTTATGCCGAAGCCATCAATGCGATCGAGCAGCTGCACCAGCAGTATGGCATCCACGCCAGTCATGTGATTCACCAGGCACTGGCCGCCTGCTTCCTGCAGGCCGATGACAAGATCAACCATGACGCCATCATTGCCGACCTGCCATCGCTGCCATTTGACATGAGCAGCGACAATGCCATGGAAAGCCTGTTCCAGGCTGCCAAAAAGTCTGTCTGCCCCTCCGTCACGTTTGCCACATTCCGGCAATACGCCCACGCACTGCTGAATAATCCGCGCCATCGGCGCCATTTCCACAATTACGCTTTCCTGCTGATGCACAGCTATATCCAGCAGGGTGACCTGTCGATGGCATTAAAGGAAAGCCTGCTGCTGCCTGCCAAGCAGCGCAGCCAGCAATACTGGTTTACCCAGCTGCAGCTGGCACTGGCGATTGGCGACAGGACACAGGCTTTGCAATTGTATAAAGACATGCAAGAATTTAATGCCGTCAACCAGCACCTTTTTCAAAAAGAACTGGACGCGTTTTATCAACAGATTGAGCAAATGCCCGCTAATGAAACATCGCACTAAAGCCGCCTCACTGCATTTGCTGTTCAGCATTTTGCTTGTCAGCAGTACCGCCGGCCTTTTTGTCTGGTATTTTTTCCCGGGCCCATTTTTTGCAGCTGACAATGTGGGCACAGGCATCAAAATACTTGCTGCTGTAGACATGGTACTGGGGCCATTACTGACCTTTCTGGTATACCGGCCTGGCAAAAAAGGGCTGAAGCTGGATCTTGCTGTCATTGCATTGTGCCAATTCGCTGCGCTTGCCTATGGTTTGCATTCCATACACGCCTCACGGCCAACCTATCTGGTTTTTTATGGTGACACATTTTATCTGGCCGACAATCGCCAGATCGACCAGAAACAGCTGGCGGACCCATCGCTGAGTGTCGGCCTGTTTGGGCAACCCAAAGTGGTCGTCGCCAGTATTCCCGGCACCAACCAGGAACGATTCCTGATGGCCATGGAGCAGATGGAGAAAGGCCGCCCCATACAATTCAGCGCACGTTACCTGACCGATTTCAGGGAAATTGACAGCAAAACACTGCAACAGCAGCAACTCTCGACAGCTTCACTGAAAAAATCAGCTGACCGGCAACTGGCACAGCGTATAAGCTACTACGAATCATTACCCGGTTATGCCCTGTTTCATCTACTCAGCCATGTCGGCAATATGATTGCCGTTGTGGATATTGAGCAGCGGCAAATCATTGATGTGCTGGCAACAGCAACTCCTGAATAAAGCCGGGCATCCTGCCCCAACCCAACAACAGCACTGGCAACCATGGAATCGACGGAACATTATTATTACAGCTATCGCCTGGCGCTGACTTACTTCACGTTCCGCATTATCCTCAGCCTGGCACTGGCCGGCATCAGTCTGGCCGACCAGCAATTTCTGCTGGGTGGCCAGTTCCAGAGTTTTGACTTCATGCTCACGGTCGCCGGCTATTTTGTTCTCGCTCTGGCCACCCAGCTGCACACCCTGCTGCGTTCCAGTTCGCCCCGCAAACCAACCCTGTTTTTTGCCATCGTCACCGATGTCCTGTTTTGCCTGGTATTTATGCATCTCAGTGGCGGCTTTGCTACCGGCATCGGTATTCTGCTGCTGTCGCCGGTCGCCATTGCCGGCATATTTTTTCACGGCTCCATTGCCCTGTCGGTAGCGGCATTGGCTACCATCGGCATGCTGGCCCATGTCGCTTACATGGCCTACCTGATACCGGAGCAGGATAAATATTATGTACCGGCCGGCCTGCTGGGCATGCTGTTTTTTGCCGCTTCAATCATCACCCAGTGGATCGCACGCTATATCCGCCGCACCGAACAACTGGCCGGTTTTAATATCGACCTCGCAGAGAAGCTGGAAAAAATCAATGACCGCATCGTCGAGAAAATGCAGACTGGCGTGATAGTGGTCGATGCACAACATCGGGTGCAAATCGTCAACGACAGCGCCTGCCAATTGCTGGGGGTACAGCTGACTGCCGGCCAGCCGCTCAGCGGACCGCTGCGTAGCGTACTGGAACGCTGGCAACAGCAGCCGCAACAGGCGACCGACCCGTTTCGCCAGGCCGCCGGGCTGCCCAGCATACGGGCCAGCTTCTCGGTGATTCCCGGCAGTGATGTGACAATTGTTTTTCTGGAGAACCAGAGCCAGATGACCCAGCAGGCCCAGCATATGAAGCTGGCCTCACTGGGCAGGCTCAGCGCCAGTATCGCCCATGAAATCCGCAACCCGCTGTCCGCCATCAGCCATGCCAGCCAGCTGTTGGCCGAATCACCGGATATCGCTGCCAGCGATGCCCGGCTGCTGACCATGATCGGTAACCATGTCGTGCGCCTGAACAATATTATTGATAATGTTTTGGGCATTTCCCGCCGCACACCAATCAACCCGACACAGGTGGATGTTGAGCGCTGCATCAACACGATTGTTGCGCATCTCGCTGACAGCCAACAACAGGATACCCACTGCGATATGGACCTGACCCCACGGCCATTTCAGGTGGCGTTTGATGAAAGCCAGCTGCAGCAGGTATTATCCAACCTGATTGACAATGCCATACGCCACAGCGCACGACAGACACAACAACGCTGGGTTGGCATACGCGGCCGACTGGAACACGGCATCCCGGTATTGTCGGTTTATGACAAGGGTGACGGCATACGCGATGCCGATGTGGAAAAAGTATTTGAGCCTTTCTATACCACCCACGCCCAGGGCACGGGCCTTGGCCTGTACATCGCCCGCGAACTGTGTGAAATGAACCAGGCACTGCTGGATTATGTGCGTGATGATGATGGAACCCCCTGCTTCCAGATCCGTTTTGCCCACAGTGAGCGACGCCTGAACCCGAACTGAGAATTGTAATGGCTGCCGAAAAAATCCTGATTGTTGATGACGAGCCGGATATCCGCGAACTGCTGGAAATCACCCTTTTACGCATGGGCCTGGATTGCATTGCCGTAGCCAGTGCCGACGAGGCGCGCCAGGCGCTGAAGCTGCATAGCTTCCGCCTGTGCCTGACCGACATGAACCTCGGGGACAGCAATGGCATTGAGGTGATCGAATACATCCAGCAACATCACCCCGAGCTGCCGGTGGCGATGATTACCGCCTATGGCAATATGGAAACCGCGATTGAGGCAATGAAAGCCGGTGCCTTTGACTATGTCGCCAAACCGATTGACCTGCCCAAACTGCGCGCACTAATTCAGGCAGCCCTGAAAATACAGGCCGAACCACCCGCCGGCATGGCCAGCGCCAATGGCCAGCTGCTGGGTAGCAGCAAGGCACTGCAAAACCTGCGTATCAAGATTGCCAAACTGGCACGCAGCCTGGCACCGGTATTTATCCACGGCGAAT
>DATCSZ010000153.1:0-1839 GCA_036568205.1 Pseudomonadales bacterium | reverse complement strand
CGGACCAGCTGCCGTCATCGGCCGTGACAAACTCACCTGCCAGTCGTGCGCCGCGTGTGCCATCATCATTCAGCCGGTACACCGTCACCGCAGCCCCCTCAACCGGGCCCTTGCTGACCGCACCATACAGCATTGGCGCAGGCGTCAAGCCGCCATCATAACGGCCGGTTTCATCCTTGCTGCAGGCGGCCAGTGAAACCAGCAATAGCAGCACCAGGCTGCGCATTAGCGATGACGAACGGCAGAACATTGACATAACAAACCCCGGTTATTCCAGCATGATGTGCGCCCATGCTAGGCGGGTGCCTGAGCGGGAACAATCCCGTAAACAGGGGGTAACAACGGACTTTTTGCCATAGGCACTGCCGTTTTACTGGCTTATAATCGCGCCTTTTGCCGGAAAACATCATGGCCATTTATGCTGTCGGCGACCTGCAAGGCTGCCTCACGCCACTGCAATGCCTGCTGGAGCAAGTACAGTTTGATCCTGCCCGCGACACCCTGTGGTGCACCGGCGACCTGGTCAACCGCGGGCCGCAATCACTGGAAACCCTGCGTTTTGTTTATTCACTGGGCGATGCCTGCGTGACCGTGCTCGGCAACCACGACCTGCACCTGCTGGCCGTTGCCGCCGGCAAGGCCAAATGCAAACGCGGCGACACCCTGGACACGATTCTCGACGCGCCAGACCGGCACAGCCTGCTCGACTGGCTGCGCCGGCGACCGCTGCTGCACCACCAGCATGGCTACACCCTTGTGCATGCCGGCATTGCCCCGCAATGGACACTGGAACAGGCCATGCAACTGGCCGGCGAAGTGGAGCAGGCCCTGCGCGGTGACAACAGCGATGATTTTTTTGCCCATATGTATGGCAACAGCCCGCGCAAATGGAAAGACGAACTGGCCGGTTTTGAGCGCTTGAGGGTGATAACCAACTACTTTACCCGCATGCGTTTCTGCAACCGCAAGGGCAAGCTGGATCTCGACAACAAACAGGGCCCGGAAGCAGCTGAAAGCGGCACCCTGCCCTGGTTTGAAGTGCCGGAACGGCGCATGGCCGGGCAAAAAATCATCTTTGGCCACTGGGCCGCACTGGAAGGCCGTGCCAGCTGCCCGAACATCTACCCGCTGGATACCGGCTGCGTCTGGGGCGGCCGCCTGACCCTGATGCGCCTCAGTGATGAAAAATGCTTTTCCTGCCACTGCTGAGCCGGCATGACAGGCCATACCAAACCGCAAGAACCGACCAGAAAACCAATAAAAATCAAGCCACTACAAAAACAGGCACCGGCCAGCCAGGCGCTATCGGCGCCCGTGATTCTGCGCCGCCGCGGCATTAGATTTTTCTGATCTGAATTGCCCTGCCGATATAACAAAATAGTTACCCCGCAAACAAGATTTCATTTTGCAAAGCCGCAAAAGCGGAGTATATAGCGCTTTGGCATCGTCATTTTCAGTCCCTGAAAATACGGCCAGTGTCCCCTTACTTTCTCTTTTTTGGAGTGCAACCACCCATGCTTTATCCGGCCGAATTTGGCAATGATCCGCTGTACCCGCAGTCCAGTGATTTTGCAGTAGTCGACACCCACACCGCCTCCGGCAAAGGCGTGATCAGCTACCGTGCCTTCCGTCGCGGCGAGGTGATCGCCCGCATGGCCGGCCCCGTGGTCAACGACATCCGCCAGCACACGCTGCAGATCGGCGCAGGCCGTCATCTGCACGACACCTGGTTCTCCGGCTTTTCCTCCACTCCTGCGAACCGAACGTAGCACTGGACATGCAGGCACTAACGGTCACCGCACTGGCCGACATTGCGCCCAACAGCTACCTGTATATGGA
>DATCSZ010000152.1:0-1633 GCA_036568205.1 Pseudomonadales bacterium | reverse complement strand
CTGGCCTATGTGCTGGGCATGGCCATCACCTATGCGCTGGCCGGTGTGGCGGCAGGCCTGTCCGGCTCGCTGCTGTCCAATGCATTGCAGACTCCGCTGGTGCTGGGCAGTTTCGCTTTTGTATTTGTCGTGCTGTCGCTGTCGATGTTCGGCTTCTATGAAATCCAGTTGCCCTCCGCGCTGCAAAGCAAACTCACCGGCGCCAGCAACAAGCTGCACGGCGGCCATCTCACCGGCGTATTCGTAATGGGTGCCTTGTCGGCAATTATCGTCAGCCCCTGTGTGGCCGCGCCAATGGCCGGTGCGCTGCTGTATATCGGCCAGACGCACGATGCCATGCTGGGTGGTGTGGCATTGTTTGCGATGGCCTTGGGCATGGGCGTGCCGCTGCTGCTGGTCGGCGCTTCCGCTGGCGCCTTGCTGCCCAAGGCCGGAGGCTGGATGGAGGCGATCAAGAATATCTTTGGCGTGATGATGCTGGGTGTAGCGATCTGGCTGGTATCTTCATTATTGCCGGTCAGCGTGGTGATGCTGCTGTGGGCAACGTTGCTGATCATGTCCGCCATCTATCTGCATGCGCTGGACCCGCTGCCGCACAATCACTCGGGCTGGCACAAGCTGGGCAAAGGACTCGGCGTCATCGTTCTGCTGCTCGGCGTGTCGCTGCTGGTTGGCGCCCTGTCCGGTGCACGCGACATCCTTAAGCCACTGGGCGCGCTCGGTGGCGGCACCGCCGCTGCACAGAGCACGCATCTGCAATTTGAGCGCATCAAAAATCTGGCCGAGCTTGATGCGCGCATCGCGCAAGCCAAAGGCAAGACCGTGATGCTGGATTTCTATGCCGACTGGTGTGTGTCATGCAAGGAGATGGAAAACCTCACCTTTACCGATGCCAAAGTACAGGCGCAATTGAAAAATACGCTGCTGCTGCAGATTGACCTAACCGCCAACAACGAAGACGACAAGGCTTTCCTGAAAAATTTTCAGCTGTTCGGCCCGCCGGCCATCCTGTTCTTCAATCGTGATGGCAAGGAGCTGGGCGACTATCGTGTAATCGGCTACCAGAATCCGGAGCAGTTCCTGGCCAGCCTGAAGCAGGCATTGAAGTGAGTTAAAACCTTTTATCCGCAGATTACACAGATGAACACAGATTAAAACCTATTAAGACCTTTGAATTGGTTTTGATTTAATCTGCGAAATCTGTGTAATCTGTGGACAAGGTTTTTTGACTAACCCGCATCAATACTTTTCTCCTGCAACAATGCTAAAGCGCAAATGCACTTGATCCTGCACCTGCAACGCGCCGCCCAGAATTGAAAACGGAGTGATGCCAAAATCACTTTGTCTGAATTGCAGTTCGCCGCTGATTTTCAATCCATCTGCCAGTGTTTCTATCATTGCAGGTGTTTCAAACGTTTGCTGTTTGCCATGCAGCGTAATCGCCACCTGCAATATGTCAGTGTTGCTGTTTGAGCGGCGAACCTGGATCAGCGCAAATGGAAACTGCTCAGCCTCCAGCACTTTGTTCAGCATGTTTTGACGGGTACCTTCAATGGCTTCTGCTGATAGTGGCGAAGCATAACCGGCGGCGGCGCGCAGCGCGGGCTCATCAACGGTCAAGCGGCCAAGTGGC
>DATCSZ010000151.1:0-23503 GCA_036568205.1 Pseudomonadales bacterium | reverse complement strand
CCCAGTCCGGGCGTGCACCGGGACGATCAATCTTGTTGATCACCACAATCGGGCGCAGGCCCTGCTCAAAGGCTTTCTGGGTAACAAAACGGGTTTGTGGCATCGGCCCGTCTACCGCATCCACCAGCAGGCAAACCGAATCGACCATCGACATCACCCGCTCCACTTCACCGCCAAAATCGGCGTGGCCGGGGGTGTCAACGATATTGATCGAATAGTCATTCCACTTGATCGCGGTATTCTTGGCCAGGATGGTAATGCCCCGTTCCTTTTCCTGGTCATTGGAATCCATGATACGTTCGGTGCCCAGATTCTTGCGATCGAGCGTGCCCGACTGGGTCAGAAGCTGGTCAACCAGCGTGGTCTTGCCATGATCAACGTGGGCGATAATGGCGATATTGCGGCGTTTCTCAATCACAAAAAGTATCCTGCACAAGGTAAAAAACGGCGCGAATTATAACTGATCGCCGGCCACATACCTAAGCAATTCGTCTGCCAGCCCCGTATTGCCGGCTGCAAACAGCACATTTGGCGCCGGCCGGCCGGCAGTTTACAATAGCCGCTTTTTTACCGTCGGGATTCCTGTATGAACACAGCACCACGCAAACATGTCGGCTGGGCCAGCCGCTGGACGTTCATTCTCGCCGCCACTGGCTCGGCCGTCGGCCTCGGCAATATCTGGAAGTTCCCCTATATCACCGGCGAATACGGCGGCGGCGCATTTGTGCTGGTGTACCTGTTATGCATTGCCATTATCGGCCTGCCGGTACTGATTGCCGAAATCCTGCTCGGCCGCCAGGGCCGCAGCAACCCGGTGGACGCCATGCTGGGCATTGCCCGTGCATCGGATGCCAGCCGCCTGTGGGTGATTATCGGCATCATGGGTGCCATCACCGGCCTGCTGATCATGTCGTTTTACAGCGTGGTCGGCGGCTGGATCCTCGACTACATGGCTGAAGCTGCCAAAGGCAGCTTCAGCGGCCAGGACGCCGGCAGTATCAGTGCCTACTTCAAAAACAGTCTGCTGCCCGACCAGAAGCTGCAGTTTGCCTGGCACAGCCTGTTTGCGCTGATCACCATCAGTGTGGTGGCTGCCGGCGTCGTCAACGGCATTGGCATGGCAGCACGTATCCTGATGCCGCTGCTGGCACTGCTGATGCTGGTATTACTGGCCTACAGCGCACGGTACGGTGCCTTTGCCGAGGCAGCCCGCTTCCTGTTTGCCGCCGATTTTTCCAAACTCAGCGGCACTGCCGTGCTGGTGGCGATGGGCCACGCCTTTTTCACCCTCAGCCTCGGCATGGGGGCGATCATGGTGTACGGTTCCTATATGCCAGACAAGGCATCCATTGCCGGCACCGCCATCACCATTGCCGTACTGGATACGGTGATTGCGATGATTGCCGGCCTGGTGATTTTTCCGCTGGTATTTGCCCACGGCATTTCTCCCGCTGCCGGCCCTGGCCTGATGTTTGAAAGCCTGCCACTGGCCTTTAACGACATGCCGTTCAGTGCCGTGTTTGCCACCGTGTTTTTTGTGCTGGTGGCAATCGCCGCTCTCAGCTCGGCGATCTCGCTGCTGGAACCGGCAGTCGCCTGGATGGACGAGCATATTGACATTGGCCGGCCCTGGGCCACCGGCATTGTCGGCCTGCTGGTCTGGGGCGGCGGCGTGGCCTGTATTTATGTCGACCAGCTGTTTGGCTGGCTGGATTTCCTGACCACCAATATCCTGCTGCCACTGGGCGGCCTGCTGATGGCCATTTTTGTTGGCTGGAAAATGAAACGCAAGCTGGCCAAGAACCAGCTGGCCGGGCTCAGCTACCACCAGTTCAACCTGTGGTATGCGGTATTGCGGGTGTTTACCCCGATCGGCATCCTGCTGGTGTTTGCCCACAGCATCGGCCTGCTGTAAGTGCGGGTGCAAACCCGATGTTTCCATCGGGTTTGCACATTTTTCTGTCGTATTGGCCGGCTAAAATTTCTACAATGCCTGATGTTGTCCGGCCCGGCCATCCTGCCCTATGATAGCCACGGGCCGGCGCAGGCCGCCTGCACTTCATCAACCGGAGCTTGATATGGAAACGCCGACGATTGTCCATCGACTGCAGAAGACGGGATTGCAGCTGGCCACCCTGCTGTGCCTTTGGCTGACCAGCCATGCAGCACACGCCGCCCTGGTCACCGTCGATATCGGCTGCAGCGATCCACTGTCAGCGGAAAGCTGCTCCACCAGCGCACCGGTCACCGACCCGATGCTGGGGTTCGCCCGCGACCTGATGCAGGCATCCACCGACCTGGCCAGCATCACCGATTCGCGCTGCACCTACAACCCCGACCCGCTGGATCCGCTCAGCGATACCCTGACCTGTAACATCGGCAGCCTGAGCGAGCCAGTCACCATGCAGTGCCGCTATGCCGATGGCCTGCCGGCTGAAGGCTCGGTCAATATCCTGGCCAACGGCGTGTTGTGCCAGCTGGACAACGCCGAATCGGCCTTCCAGATGTTCTGTACCGGTAACAGCTGTACCCTGGCCACCAACAATGATGCGTTTGCCGAACGGCTGGAACAGAACGTTGCCGGTGAAACCCGCATCAACCGCAATATCCTGGCCGTTGCCAGCAGCTTTCTCAGCTGCGCCAATGGCGACACCTTTGGCAGCACCGACAACGACACCTGCCGCCAGCTGATCAATGCGCTGCAAACCGGCGACAACGCGCTGGCCGCCGCACTGATCAAGGCACTGCAACCACTGAACCCGGAAACCGCCGGCAATATGAGCAGTGGCCAGCTGCGCGGCACCGCCAGCGCAATCCAGCAGCGCCTGACCCGTCTGCGCAGCGGCAACACCATGGCCAGCAACACCGAAACCCGGCTCTACCTGGCCAATAACCAGTGGCTGGAAGCCGGCACCCGGCTGGCCGCCAATGACTTCAGCGGCAATGATGCAGCACCGGCCAGCGCCAGCATTGACAGCAGCATCAGCGAATTCGGCCGGCTCGGCCTGTTTGTCAATGTCAGCGCCATTCACGGCAACTACAATGCCGGCAGCATTGCCGGCAAAAGTGATTCCTCTGCCGCCATCATGACGCTCGGTATCGACTACCGCTTCAGCGACAGCCTGGTTACCGGTGTAGCCCTGAATGTCGGCCAGTCAAAAGTGGAATACACCTCGGATGTGTCCGGCGAAGTGGAAGCCGACAACTATTCACTGGCCATCTACAACAGCTATTACCGCAACAGCTGGTATCTCGATACCGCACTGACACTGGGCGTTGACAGCTATGAACAGCTGCGTGACCCGGCCATTTTCAACAACAGCTTTAAATCCGAATATGACGGCCAGCAGTACAGCCTGGCTGCCACGCTGGGCCACGAGTTCGCCATCAATGCCTTCAACATTGCCCCGTTTGCCCAGCTGACCATCGGCCGCATGGATATTGATGCCATTGAGGAAACCGAGACCAACAGCGGTGGCGGTGGTGCAGCCATGGCCATTGACGAGCAAAACCAGGATATCGGCTCGCTGCAGGTCGGCTCACACCTGCGTTATGTCGTCAACACCCGCCGCGGCGTGTTCATCCCGGTACTGACCGTCTCTGCGGTCAATGACTTTGAAGATGACGTACAGGTGGTGACCGGCCGTTTTATCGGCTTTAACAGCAACAGCGGCAACTTTTCCATCAAAACCGAAAAACCGGACACCAGCTACCTGGTACTGGCTGCCGGCTTTTCGTTCCAGCTGAAAAACGGCAATGCCGGCTTTGTCAATATCGAGACGCTGGAGGGTTATGACAACCTGGATCAGCAGCGGCTGACCCTCGGCTGGCGCTGGGAACTGTAAGCGCCGGACGATAAGCTGCCACGCAATAAAAAGCCCTGCATCGCCAGGGCTTTTTATTGTCCGGGTTGTTTGCCATTCATGCCGTCACCGGCCGGTAGACACCAACCCGGAAACCCTCTTCACGCAGAAAATCGGCATGCAGGCGGCTCATCACCCCCTTCTCGCAATACAGCAGGTAGTGACGCTGGCGATCCAGCCCGGCCTGTTCGCCACTGTGCAGGCGATAAAACGGCAGCAGTTCCACTGTTTGTCCCGCCAGCTGCAAGGGCCGGCGCTGCTGCTCATCCGGCGCACGGATATCAACAATCACCGCGTCCGGCTGGGGAATGGCAAATTCTTCCACCGGTGCCTGCGGCTGCTCATCCATTGCCAGCGCATCAATCGCGCTGTAACGTGCGCCGGCCACGGCCGCATCAAGAATGCCATCATCAAATTTTTCCTCTTCCGCCTCAATGCGATACAGCCGGGCACGGGTGGTCGGCTTGACCGAGATCACCCCGCAATACTCGGGCATACGGGCAGCAAAACCATCGGTGCCGATACGCCGTGCCAGCCGCACAATATCTTCCTTGTCGGTCGTCACCAGCGGTCGCAGTACCAGCCGATCGGCGGCCTTGTCGATAACCGACAGATTGGTCAAGGTCTGGCTGGACACCTGGGCCACAGCCTCGCCGGTCACCAGCACATCAATACCCAGCTGATCCGCCACCCGGCCGGCCGCACGCAACATCATGCGTTTCAGCACCACCCCCATCTGCGCGTTATCCACCTTGTCCAGAATCTCTGCCACCACCGCCTCAAACGGCACGGTGACAAATTGCACCGGCTGTGATGCACCATAACGCTGCCACAGATGCCAGGCCACCTCCTTGACCCCCAGCTCGTGTGCCCGGCCGCCCAGGTTAAAAAAGCAGAAATGGGTCGGCATGCCGCGTTTCATGGTCAAAAAGCTGGCCACCGGCGAATCAAAACCACCGGAAATCAGTGACAAGACCGGCTCCAGCTCACCAAGCGGAAAACCACCCAGGCCGTCAACCCGCTCACTGATCAGGTACAGGGTCTGGCCATGCACCTCCAGCAATACAGTGACTTCCGGCTGGTGCAGGTCGACCCGGCAATCATCGCCGTGCTGCAGCAGATAACCACCAACGTAACGCTCAATATCATGCGAGGTGAAATCGTGCTGGCCGCTGCGTTTGCAACGCACCACAAAAGAGCGCCCGCGAATACGCGCCAGGCTGGCCTCTGCCGCCAACCGGGCAATATCTTCCAGCGTGTCAAACTCGCGGGCCTCACTGCAGAAAAAACAGGCAATGCCGGGCGTTGAGGCCAGCACGGTACGCATGTCGTCCAGTACTGCGGCATCCGTGACTGTCGTCTGCACGGTAATCTTGTCCCAATGCGAAAAAATCCGCAGCCCGCCATCCAGCGGTCGCAGCACGCGGTACAGGTTATCCTTCAGCCGGCGCGACATTCGCCGGCGCACCACTTTGCTCTTGACGGTAATTTCCGGGAAAAACTTGATCAGGAACAGCATACTCACCCACCCACAACAAAACGGCCGGCAGTATAACAAACCTGGCTGCACCATTATTGCCCATTTTGCTGCACCATTTTGGTACGAATCGCCAATCATTGCCCCGCGATATGGCCGGCAACACACAGCCCATGCGCCTTTGCCGGCCGCAAAATCTTGGCACGCTTCCTGCTTGACCGATGCCAGACGCGTCAGCGACCAAACGACCGCGCTGGTACTGCCAGCCAAAGCCGTTATAATCGCCGCTGTCCGATTTCACAACCTTTATCCAGGCGTCATACCTGGCTAATTCATCCACCGGAGGAAGCACCATGTCAGAGAAAACTCTGCAACTGATCAAAGACAACGAAGCGCGCTGGGTAGACATGCGCTTTACCGATACCAAAGGCAAGGAACAGCACGTGACCATTCCGGCTCACGAAGTGAACGAGGACTTCTTTGCCCACGGCAAGATGTTTGACGGTTCATCCATTTCCGGCTGGAAAGGCATCAACGAATCCGACATGGTGCTGATGCCCGACGATTCTGCGTCACTGATGGATCCGTTCACCGACGAGCCCACCGTGATTGTGCGTTGCGGCGTGGTAGACCCGATCACCGGTGAAGGCTACAACCGCGATCCACGCTCGATCGGCCAGCGCGCCATCGAATACCTGGCCTCTACCGGCATCGCCGATACCGCCATCTTTGGCCCGGAGCCGGAATTCTTTATTTTTGACGACGTGAAATGGCATATCGGCATGTCCGGCGCCAGCTGCGAAATCAACTCGGAAGAGGCCGCCTGGTCATCCAACCGCACCTTCCCGGCTGGCAACACCGGCCACCGTCCGGTCGTCAAGGGCGGTTACTTCCCGGTTCCACCGGTTGACAGCCTGCATGACCTGCGTGGCGCCATGTGTAATGCGATGGAGTCAATGGGCCTGGTCATTGAAGTACACCACCACGAAGTGGCTACCGCCGGCCAGTGTGAAATCGGCGTTGGCCCGAACACGCTGGTGAAAAAAGCGGATGAAGTACAGATCCTGAAGTACTGCGTACACAACGTGGCCCATGCCTACGGCAAGACAGCCACCTTTATGCCCAAGCCGATTGTCGGTGACAACGGTTCCGGCATGCATGTGCACCAGTCACTGTCCAAAAATGGCGTCAACATCTTTGCCGGTGACGCCTACGCAGGCCTGTCGGAAACCGCGCTGTACTACATCGGCGGCATTATCAAGCACGCCCGCGCACTGAACGCCTTCACCAACCCGTCCACCAACTCCTACAAGCGTCTGGTGCCCGGCTTTGAAGCACCGGTCATGCTGGCCTACTCGGCCCGCAACCGCTCGGCGTCGATCCGCATCCCGTTTGTGTCCAGCCCGAAGGCCAGCCGCATCGAGACCCGCTTCCCCGACCCGACTGCCAACCCGTACCTGGCCTTTGCTGCCCTGCTGATGGCAGGCCTCGACGGCATCCAGAACAAGATCCACCCCGGCGATCCTGCCGACAAGGATCTGTACGACCTGCCAGCCGAGGAAGCCAAGGAAATCCCGACCGTTGCCTCCAGCCTGGAGCAGGCACTGGCAGCACTGGATGCAGACCGTGCCTTCCTGACTGTTGGCGGTGTGATGGACGACGACATGATCGACGCCTATATCGACCTGAAAATGCGCGATGTCGAGCGTGTCAACATGACTACCCACCCGATCGAGTTCGAGATGTACTACAGCTACTGATCAAGCCGATGATCCGCAAGCCCGCCACCCGGCGGGCTTTTTTATGCCTGCGATACAGCGCACTATGCCTTGCCGGCGGTTTTCCCCTACACTACAGGCATTGACACCCCGCACGGAGCCACCATGAAATTTTTTACCGCCTTCCCTCTCCTGCTGCTGGCCTGTGCCATCTGCCATGCCGACATTTACCGGGTCACCGACGAGCATGGCAACACCACCTACACCAATGTTGCACCACAGCAAAACGGCAAGCAGGCCGAAGCTGTCAAACTGAAACCCACCAATGTCACCGAAGAAGGCAAACACCTGCCCGGCGACAACGAAACCTATTTTGAAGAACTGAAAGTGCAGCAGGACAGCCGTGAAAACGAGCAGAAACAACAAAAACGTGATCGCCAGGCTGCCTGGGAAACACTGCAACAGGCCCACCAGAACCTGGAGCAGGCCAGGGCCGTCAAGGCCGGCGACTATTTCAACCTGAAAGATGGCGGCCTGCGCTACAAGCCGGAATACCTGGAACGTGTTGAGGCTGCTGAAAAACGCCTGCAGGAAGCCCAGAAACACTACGATTCGCTGCAGTAAAAACCCGTCACCGCAAGCGGACGCACCAAAATTGCGCACGGATGCGCGATCTTCTATGCTTTCCCCATCCGGCCCGTCAAAGGCCACTCACAAAAACAATCAAGATATTGTTTTTTAAGAAATTTACCACCATGGCCCGAAGATTGCTGAATGCACCAGCAAAGCCTTGTTCAACCACTGGATGTTAACCGGACACCATGAAACCCGATGCCGCCACCTATTCATTACTGCTGGAAAACATGCACGGCGCCGTGGTACTGGTCAGTGCTGACCTGACCCTGCGCTATATGAATACAGCGGCAGAAAACCTGTTCCAGATCAGTGCACGCCGCCACGAAGGTGAGTCGATTACCGGCCTGTTCAGTGAAAACGGCGAGATCCCGGAAGGGTTGATCAAGGCAGCACAAAACCAGCAGCGCTTTACCAAACGGCAAACCCAGTTCCGCCTGCCGATACCCGCCGAGATCACGGTTGACTACACCGTGACACCGCTGCTGGACCACAACAACGACCTGCTGATGGAAATCCAGGCAATCGACCGGGCACTGAAAATCAGCCAGGAAGAAATGCTGCTGTCCTCGCAGGATGTGGCGCGCAAACTGGTGCGCGGCCTGGCCCACGAAATCAAGAACCCGCTGGGTGGCCTGCGTGGTGCTGCACAACTGCTGGAACGCGAACTGCCGGACCAGCAGCTGAAGGACTACACCGACATCATCATCAGCGAAGCCGACCGGCTGCGTAACCTGGTCGACCAGATGCTGGGACCGCACCAGAAACTGAACATCCAGCGCATCAATATCCATGAAATCCTGGAACACATCCGCAAGCTGCTGGTCGCCGAGACCCGCTTCAGCGTGCCGATCGACACCGACTACGATCCCAGCCTGCCGGATATCGAGGGTGACCGTGAGCAGCTGGTACAGGCGCTACTGAATGTCGCCCGCAATGCCCTGCAGGCACTGGAACACACCCCCCAGCCACGCCTGCTGTTCAGGACCCGTATCCAGCGCCAGTTCACCATCAGCAACACGCTGCACAAACTGATTCTGCGTGTTGATATTGTCGACAATGGTCCCGGCATCCCGGCAGACATTGCCGAAAACCTGTTTTTCCCGATGGTCAGCGGCCGCGAGGGTGGCACCGGACTCGGCCTGTCAATCGCCCAGACCATCATCAACCAGCACAATGGCCTGATCAAATTCGACAGCGAAGCCGGTAGCACCACCTTCTCGCTGTACCTACCCCTGGAGCAAGACCATGCAAACGCCTAATCGCATATGGATTATTGACGACGACCGTTCCATCCGCTGGGTGCTGGAAAAGGCGCTCAGCCAGGCCGGGCTGGACATCACCAGCTTTGCCTCCGGCGATGAGGCCAGCGAGGCCCTGGCAAACGGCCAGCCGGATGCCATCATCAGCGATATCCGCATGCCCGGCATTGACGGCCTGGCGCTGCTGAAAAAAATCCACCGGGATTTCCCGCAGCTGCCGGTCATCATTACCACCGCCCACTCCGATCTCGACAGCGCGGTATCCTCTTACCAGAGTGGTGCCTTTGAATACCTGCCCAAACCGTTTGACGTGGACGAAGTGGTGTCGGTAGCTCGACGCGCCCTGCAGCATGCCCGCGAGACCAGTGCGGCCAGCGCCGCCGCCCAGGCACCGACCACCCACCCGGAAATCATCGGTGAAGCCCCGGCGATGCAGGAAGTGTTTCGTGCCATCGGTCGCCTGTCACACTCCAATATCACCGTACTGATCAATGGCGAATCCGGCACCGGCAAGGAACTGGTTGCCCAGGCGCTGCACCGTCACAGCCCGCGCTCCGGCAAGCCGTTTATTGCCCTGAACATGGCGGCGATCCCGAAAGACCTGATTGAGGCCGAACTGTTCGGCCACGAAAAAGGCGCATTTACCGGCGCCACCAGCCAGCGCCAGGGCCGTTTTGAACAGGCCAATGGCGGCACCCTGTTTCTTGATGAAATCGGCGACATGCCCGCCGAAACCCAGACCCGCCTGCTGCGGGTGCTAGCCGATGGCGAGTTCTATCGCATCGGCGGTCATACACCGGTCAAGGTTGATGTGCGCATCATTGCCGCCACTCATCAGGATCTGGAAAAACTGGTGGAACAACGCCTGTTCCGCGAAGACCTGTTCCACCGCCTGAATGTTATCCGTATTCATATCCCGCGCCTGAGTGACCGCCGCGAGGATATCCCCAAGCTGGCCAGCTACTTTCTTGCCAGTGCCGCACGGGAACTGGACGTTGAAGCCAAACAGCTGGATAACGAGGCCATGGCCTACCTCAGCCAGCTGCCATGGCCCGGTAACGTACGCCAGTTGCAGAATATCTGCCGCTGGATCACCGTGATGGCCGCCGGCCGTGACGTGCACATCAGTGACCTGCCACCGGAACTGCTGCAGCCGGCCAGTGAAGGCAGCCGGCCTGGCGGTGACATGCCGGCAAGGCCGGGTGACTGGTGCGAGGCACTGCGCTGCTGGGCCGACACCGCCTTGCAGGGCGGCCAGCGTGAAATCCTGCGCCAGGCCGTGCCGGCTTTCGAAAAAATCATGATCGACAGTGCCCTGCGCCACACCCACGGTCGCAAACGTGATGCCGCCGCATTGCTGGGCTGGGGCAGAAATACCCTGACCCGCAAGCTGAAGGAGCTGGGCATGGATAACTACAGTAACCATGACGAGGACGACGACTGACAACCGCCGGGCGTACCACAGCCGTATGCCCCATTGACGCTTGCGGGCAGTTACCGTATGTTTGGCGGCCCGTTCAGCAATAGCCCCGACACGCCATGGCCAAAAGCAAAACCGCCTCGTTTGAACAATCCCTGCAGACGCTGGAGCAGCTGGTACGCCAGATGGACAGCGGCGAGTTGTCACTGGAACAATCACTGGGGGTGTTTGAACAAGGCATTGGCCTGATCCGCCAGTGCCAGCAGCAATTACAGCAGGCCGAGCAGAAAGTACAGCTGCTGGTGGATAACAACGGCGAGCTGCAAACCCGGCCATTTGATGCCGACACCCCATGACTGACCTGGCGGCGTTTCTGGCCGCATCCCAACAGCGTATTGCCAGCGTCCTGCAAGCCCGGCTGCAACAACAGGCCTTCCCGTTTGCCGGCCAGCAGCAGCCGGCGCTGGACCGCCTGCGAGAAGCCCAGCAATACAGCATCGGCAACGGCGGCAAACGCCTGCGGCCGGCCCTGGTCTATGCCAGTGCCTGCAGCCTGCCGGCACCCCCAGCCGACACTGACCTGGATCTGCTGGCCGCCGCCATCGAATGTATTCATGGTTATTCGCTGATCCATGACGACCTGCCGGCGATGGATGATGACGCGCTGCGCCGCGGCCAGCCCACCTGCCATATTGCCTATGATGAGGCTACCGCCATTCTCGCCGGTGACGGACTGCAGGCGCTGGCTTTTGAACTGCTTGCCGACCTGGCCGTGGCACCGGCAGCTGCCCTGCGGGCTATCCGTTACCTGGCCCAGGCAGCCGGCAACCACGGCATGGTAGGTGGCCAGATGATCGACCTGCAGGCCGTGGCCAGCCGGCCGGCACTGGTCGACCTGGAAACCATGCACCGGCTGAAAACCGGCGCTCTGATCCAGGCGGCCGTGCTGTTGCCGGCCATTGCCGTTGCGGCCGACGATGGTCATTGCCGGGCACTGGGCGACTACGCAGCCGCCATCGGCCTGGCCTTCCAGGTACAGGATGACATTCTGGATATAGAAAGTGATACCGCCACGCTGGGCAAAACCCAGGGTGCCGATGCCCGCCTGAACAAGCCAACCTACCCGGCCCTGCTGGGCATGGCCGGCGCCCGCCAGAAGGCGGCCGACCTGGTGCAGCAGGCGCATGACGCACTGGCACCCTTGCCGGGCGATTGCCGTCTGCTGCATGCGCTGGCGGATTACATAACGGCCCGGCGTTTCTGAGCCGGCTGCTGGCCGGCTGACAAAATAACGACATTTTTATTGCCGATCGGTTAGAATCGCCGGCTCTACCGTGACAAGGTTTTACTGTGCCCAGACGCATTTTTTCTGACATCCCGCTGCTGCGCCCGGCCACGCCGCTGCTTGATGGCGTGCAGTCCCCTGCCGATCTGGATGAGCTGAACGAGCAGCAACTGCTGCAGCTGGCCAATGAGTTGCGTGAATTTCTGCTGTATACCGTCGGCCAGACCGGCGGCCATTTTGGCGCCGGGCTGGGTGTGATCGAGCTGACCATTGCCCTGCACAAGGTGTTTAACACACCCTACGACCGCATTGTCTGGGATGTCGGCCACCAGTGTTACCCGCACAAGATTCTCACCGGCCGACGTGACGCCATGGCCAGCCTGCGCCGGCAGGGTGGCATTTCCGGCTTCCCGAAACGTGGTGAAAGCCCCTATGACACCTTTGGTGTCGGCCATTCCAGCACCAGCATCAGTGCCGCACTGGGCATGGCGGTTGGCGCGGCCATGAATAACGAAGACCGCCATGCCGTGGCGGTGATCGGTGATGGCGCCATGACCGCCGGCATGGCATTTGAGGCCCTGCATCACGCCGCCCACACCGGCGCCAATATGCTGGTCATCCTCAATGACAACCAGATGTCAATTTCCGCCAACGAAGGCGGTCTGGCCAGCTACTTTGCCCGCATCTGGGCCAGCAAGCTGTATACCTCGGTGCGTGAAGGCAGCAAAAAAGTGCTGTCCTGGATTCCGCCAGCCTTCGAGCTGGCCCGGCGCACCGAAGAGCACATGAAAGGCATGGTCGCGCCCGGCACGCTGTTTGAGGAGTTGGGCTTTAACTATATCGGTCCGATTGACGGCCACGACCTGCCAGGCTTGATCCACACCATTGGCAATATGCGTGAACTGAAAGGCCCGCAACTGCTGCATATATTCACCCAGAAAGGCCATGGCTTCACACCAGCGGTGGCCGACCCGATCGGCTATCACGCGATTACCAAGATCGCGCCCAAAACCGAGCGCCAGCAAGTCGGCAACACATCGGCCCCCAAATACCAGGATGTATTCGGCCGGTGGCTGTGCGACATGGCCGCAGCCGATGACAAACTGGTGGGCATTACCCCGGCGATGCGTGAAGGCTCCGGCATGGTGGCTTTTTCCGAACAGTTCCCGGCGCGCTACCACGATGTAGCCATTGCCGAACAACACGCGGTGACATTTGCTGCCGGCCTGGCCTGTGAGGCCATCAAGCCGGTGGTCGCGATTTATTCCACCTTCCTGCAGCGCGCTTACGACCAGCTGGTTCATGATGTGGCACTGCAGAACCTGGACGTGCTGTTTGCCATCGACCGCGCCGGCCTGGTCGGTGAGGATGGCCCCACCCATGCCGGCGCATTTGACCTGTCGTTCCTGCGCTGCATTCCCAACCTGGTGGTCATGGCACCATCGGATGAAAACGAAACCCGGCTGCTGCTGAACACCGGCTACCACTACCCCGGCCCGGCGGCGGTGCGTTACCCGCGCGGCCAGGGCCAGGGGGTGGCGATAGACACCGGGCTGGCCAGCGTGCCACTGGGCAAGGCCAGGCTGTGCCGCAGCGGCAACGGGCTGGCTATCCTGTGTTTCGGCACGCTGCTGCATGCCGCACGCCCGGTGGCCGAGGCGCTGGATGCCACGCTGGTGGACATGCGTTTTGTCAAACCGCTGGACCAGGCATTGCTGGACGAGCTGGCAGCCAGTCACCGGCTGCTTGTCACTATCGAGGAAAACACCGTTGCCGGTGGCGCCGGCAGTGCCGTCAACGAATACCTGCTGGGTCAGGGGCACAGGGTGTCACTGTTGAACCTGGGCCTGCCGGACCGGTTTATCGACCATGGCCGCCACGAACAGCTGCTGGCTGATTGCGGCCTGGACAGCGCCGGTATCGAGCAATCCATCCGCCAGCGTCTGGACACCCTGGCCCGCTGATTTGCCTCGCCGGCAGGTCACCGGTCACCTGCCGGCTGCGTTGCCAGCAATGCCTGTGCCTGCTGCACCAGCTGCTCATCCGGCAGCCAGTCGCCAGTCATGTCCAGCTGCGGCTGCAAGATAGCAATGAGGGTTTCCAGCGCCCGATAACGCGCATAATGCTTGTCGTCTGCCGGTATCAGCTGCCAGGGCACCGGGCTGGCGGTATTGGCCAGCATGTCAGCAAAGGCCTGCTGGTAGTCATGCCACTGCCGGTAACTGCGTAAATCCGCTTCACCCAGCTTCCAGCGCCTGGCCGGCGTCTGCAGCCGTTTCAGCAAGCGCTGGCGCTGCTGCTCATGGCTGATATGCAAAAACAGCTTGACCACAATCACGCCGTCATCCTGCAACAGCTTTTCGAACTGGCAAATCTCGCCATAGGCTCGTTGCCAGCTGTCAGGGCTGCACAGCCCGTCCACCCGCTCCACCAGCACCCGGCCATACCAGGAACGGTCAAACACTGTCATGCGTCCGGCACCGGGCAGGTGTCGCCAGAAACGCTGCAGGTAATGCTGGCCCAGCTCCTCAGCCGTTGGCGGGCCGGTCAGGTGCACGGCATAACCGCGTGCATCCAGATACCTCAGCAGCTTGCGGATCACCCCGCCCTTGCCGGCCGCATCGGTGCCTTCTATCACCACCAGCAGGCGCCGGCCACTGCGGTACAAGGCCTGCTGCAAAAACAGCAATTGCTGCTGCAGCGGTTTCAGCGCCAGCGCGGCGCTGTCGATACCGGGCGGCGGCTGGCTGCTGGCGGCATCTGACAGTAACAGTGTTTCTGCTGACATGGTTTTTTCCTGTTGGGCAAAACAACGGCTACTATCACAAAGCCCGGTGCAGCCGGCAAGTGCCTGACGATTCGTTCATCCGGCCGGTGCCAGGATGTTACTGTGCTATGCTGTTTTGCTGTATCATTCACCGCTGTTTTTAACCGACAGGAGCTGAACCATGGCGAAATCCGCTGAATATGGCCTGGGGCCACATACCTTCCCGCGCGGCTGGTTTATTGTTGCCGAGAGCAGTGAGCTCGACAAGGGGCCAATGGCCGTTCGTTTCTTTGGCCAGGACTTCGCCCTGTACCGTGGCCAGAGCGGCAAACCGGTGATGCTGGATGCCTACTGCAAGCACATGGGCACCCACCTGACAGCCAACAATACCGCCATTATCGTCACCTCCGGCCAGCAGATTGAAGGTGATTCCATCCGCTGCCCTTACCACGGCTGGCGTTATGCCCCAAACGGTGAAGTTGATGACATCCCTTATCACGATGGTCCCTGCCCGAAATCGGCGGCGATCCGCTCTTACCCGGTCCGGGATGTGATGGGCTGCGTGATGATGTGGTTTGACCCGGAAGGCGGCGAGCCGGAATTTGAGCCGCCGTATATCGACATGTGGGACGACCCGGCCTGTGTGCACTGGCAGCTGGACCACCTCGGTGCCATCAACATCCACAACCTGGAAATCCTCGACAACATGGCCGATGTGCGCCATCTTGGCCCGACCCACGGCTCGCCTTGCGAGTATTTCGAAAACGAGTTCCGTGACCACATGGTTATCCAGCGCCAGGGCGGTTTCCTGCAGCTGTACAACGCCCACCTGCACACCGTCACCTGGTATACCGGCCCCGGCCTGCTGTTATCCAAACAGACCTTCAACGGCGTGGAAATGGTCGAGCTGATTGCCAATACGCCGGTCGATGACGGTGTTACCCAGGCCTGGCACGGTGTGATTATCAAGGGCCAGAGCACCCCGCCATCGGCAGCCGATATCCAGGCAGCCCGCGAAGCACAGGCCGGCGCCCTGACTGCGTTCTCGGCTGATTTTGACGTCTGGAAAAACAAGAAATCGGCACTGACCGTGATGCAGCTGAAGAGTGACGGGCCATTCCGCACCGTGCGCAAATGGGTCAACCAGTTCTATATGCCACGTGACGAAGCCAAAAAAGTGCAGCAGGAACTCAACGGCGTACATACCGTACAGAACTTCCCGCAGCCGGACAAAAAATGGCAGCAGGAAGGCTTCGAGGACAACTGCTTCAAGACCCGCGCCTGAAGCATCACTGCTGATAACAAGCCTGTGCCCCGCACAGGCTTGTTTTTTTCAACCTGCCAAACATCCGATCACTGCCATGTCTGCCGCATCCGACAAGACCGACATCCACAAGACCAACCAGCAATTCTATGACAGCCTGTGGGCCGATGTGCGGCTGGTGCCGCCGCATCGTTTCAACACCTGGCCGCTGATCAAGCCACTGGCCGATGCCGCCAGCCAGCGGCTGGAAGTGGGGCCCGGCATGCGTCCGCGCCTGCCGGTACGCGGCAGCCATTTTGTCGACATCAGCGAACCGGCCCTGAAACAGCTGGCCGATGCCGGTGGCCTGTGCCGGCAGGCGCCGGTCAATGCGCTGCCGTTTGCCGACAACAGTTTTGAGCTGGTCTGTGCGCTGGACATTATCGAGCATGTCGAGGATGACCAGGGCGCACTGGCCGAGCTGTGCCGGGTGGCAAGGCCGGGTGCCACTGTGTTGCTGTCAACCCCGCTGCATATGGATTTCTGGACACCGTTTGACGCACTGGTCGGCCATTACCGGCGTTATGAGCCAGAGCAACTGGCCAGCCTGCTGCTGCAGCACCGGCTAACAGTCATGCAAAGTGCCGGTTATGGCATGAAGCCGCGCTCTTCGTGGCTGGTGGACTGGGCCATGCGGCAGATGGAAAAAAACCGCCAGCGGTCGATGTGGTTCTACAACCGGCTGTTTATGCCGATCGGCCTGTATTTCCAGAAGCCGCTGCAATGGCAGCAGGGCATGGCTGCCACCGATGGTGTTAACGAGGTGTTGCTGGTCTGCCGACTGGACAAGCCCTGAGCCGGTGATCAGACAATGCCGGCCATGCGGGTGACCAGCATGGCCAGCAGCAACAGGCTGACCACCGAGCCAATCGTCAAAAATACAAAGTAGATGGGCCGGAACGGCTTGCGCTCAACCTGGTGGATTGGCGAACTCAGGTACTGCTCCACCCGTTTTTTGTCGTCGTCGGATAACTCCGGCCGTTCAGTAATCATCAGAATTGCTCCTCATCAAGCGCCATGGTTGCATCCGCCCCCTGCACAATCGCGGCTGCCAGCGCGTGGATGCGCGGCAGGATGCGCTGCATGAAAAACAGGCCGGTTTTCAGCTTGCCATCATGAAATGCGCCGGCCTGCTGGCAGGATACGGCGGCCATTTTAGCCCACATATAGGCAAAGCTGGTATAACCGGTGACATGCAGGTAGTCACAGGCCGCAGTGCCAACAAAGTGTGGCTGGTCACGATTGGCAAATACCGCACGCGTCAGCTGTTCCAGGGTATTGGCCGCCTGGGTCAGGCCATCAGCAAACGGCCGCAGCCTGCTGTCATTGCCAATGCTGTCGGCAAAGGCCTGCATTTCAGCCAGATACGGCCGCAGCAAATCACCATTGCTGCCAAGCACCTTGCGTGCCAGCAGGTCCATCGCCTGGATGCCGTTGGTGCCTTCGTAGATCTGGGTAATGCGTGCATCACGCACCAGTTGTTCCATGCCATGCTCGCGGATATAACCATGCCCGCCATACACCTGCTGGCCCAACACACAGATATCAAACGCCATATCGGTCAAAAACGCCTTGGCCAGCGGGGTCAGCAGCGCCACCATCGCGTCTGCCTGCCGGGCTGCCTGGCCCTGTGAGCCCTTGGCAATATCCAGCTGCAGGCCGGTATACACAGCAAAGGCACGGCCGGCCTCGACCAGCGCCTTTTGTGTCATCAACATGCGCCGCACGTCACCGTGGCGAATAATCGGGTCCGCAGGGCCCTGGCCATCCGACCCGGGCGCCCGGCTTTGCAGCCGCTCCCTGGCATATTCTGCCGCGCCCTGGTAAGACAGCTGGGCCAGGCCCAGACCCTGGATACCCACCGACAGGCGCTCGTAGTTCATCATCGTGAACATCGCCGCCAGGCCCTTGTGCGGCTCACCAACCAGCCAGCCGGTGGCGCCGTCATAATGCATCACACAGGTACTGGAGGCGTGAATGCCCATCTTGGCTTCCAGCGCACCGCAGCTGAAGCCATTGCGTGTGCCACAACGGCCATCGGCATCCGGCAGGAATTTCGGCACCAGAAACATTGAGATGCCTTTCACCCCGGCCGGCGCATCGGGCAATCTCGCCAGCACCAGATGCACAATATTGTCAGTCAGGTCGTGGTCACCACCGGTGATAAATATCTTGCTGCCACTGATCCGGTAGCTGCCATCGGCCTGCGGTTCGGCGCGGCTGCGCAGCAGGCCCAGGTCGGTGCCGGCATGGGCTTCGGTCAGCGCCATCGCCGCCGCCCATTCACCGCTGTAGAGTTTGGGCAAATAGGCCTGTTTCAGCGTTTCTTCAGCATGGGCGTCGATGGCCAGTGCCGCGCCGGCAGTCAGGATTGAGTACAGGGAAAACGAGCAGCTGGCCGAGTTGAGCATCTCCTCGACCAGTGTGGTCAGCATTTTCGGCATGCCCTGGCCCTGGTAATCCGGATTGCCGCCCAGCCCTACCCAGCCATTGGCGGCCCAGGTGGCAAACGCCTGGCGAAAACCATCCGGGGTCAACACCTGGCCATTGTCCAGCCGTACACCCTGTTCATCACCTGGCCGGTTTAACGGTGCAATCAGCTCGCCGGTAATTTTCGCCGCCTGTTCCAGCACGGTATCGGCCAGCTCCTGGTTGCAATGGGCAAATGCCGGCAGCTGCTGCCAATGTTCGCTGGCATTAAACACCTCGTGCAGCAGGTAACGCATGTCATCGAGCGGGGTCTGGTAACTGGGCATAAGCTTTCCTGTTGTGGTTGTCGCAAGGCTTGGTCAAGCATAGCCAGCCCGGGTTCCGAAAGAAAGCCGGATTGCCATGGCCGTCAGCCGGCCATGGCCTGCCCTGCTGCGCAATGCGCTGTTTGCCGGCAGTGGCGGTTGACACCGTTCAGCAAGGCCTTGATGGCCGAACGGCTGATATCGCTGTCCTTCGCCACCCCGAACACCGGCCGGTCCTGGCCTATTTTCAGTTCCACATAACTGACGGCCTGCACATCGGCACCACGGCCCAGCGCATGCTCGTGGTAATCCACCACCGTGACCGGCTGGCCGAGCCAGCGCGCCACGGCATCAGCGGCAGCATCCAGCGGTCCGTTGCCGCTGCCGGCCAGCGTTATCCCGGCCTGCCCGAAGCGGGCCTGGACAAGCACCTCTGCCTGTGCACCCTCATGCCTGGTGGTGATGTTATGACAGGCCAACGGTGTATAGACCGCCAGATAGGCCTGTTCAAACAACACAACAATGTCGTCACTGCGGATTTCCTTGCCACTCGCATCACTGGCTTGCTGGACGAGGCGACTGAATTCGATTTGCAGCCGGCGTGGCAATTCCAGCCCGCAGGCCTGCTGCAACAGGAAACTCACGCCGCCCTTGCCGGACTGGCTGTTGACCCGCACCACGGCATCGTAGCTGCGGTTCAGGTCGGCCGGATCAATCGGCAGGTAGGGCACCTGCCACAGGCTGTCCGGCTGTTGCACGGCAAAGCCCTTCTTGATCGCATCCTGGTGTGAACCGGAAAACGCGGTAAACACCAGCTCACCGGCATAGGGATGACGCGGGTGTACCGGCAGCTGTGTGCATTGCTCCACCAGCTGGCGAATACTGTCGATATCGGAAAAATCCAGCTGCGGATCAATGCCCTGGGAGTACAGGTTTAACGCCAGCGTGACCAGGTCGACATTGCCGGTGCGCTCGCCATTGCCGAACAGGCAGCCTTCCACCCGGTCGGCGCCAGCCATCTGTGCCAGTTCGGCGGCGGCGACCGCACAGCCACGGTCGTTATGCGGATGCACACTCAGAATCGTCGCATTGCGGTACTTCAGGTGCCGGTGCATCCATTCCACCTGGTCGGCATAGCTGTTCGGGCTGGACATCTCCACCGTGGCCGGCAGGTTGATGATCATTTTTTTCTCTGCCGTTGGCTGCCAGATATCAGCCACCGCATCACACACCTCTTTGGCAAATTCCAGCTCGGTGCCGGAAAAAAATTCCGGTGAATACTGCAAGGTCCAGTCCACCTCCGGCGCCTGCGCGGTCAGCTCTTTCACCCATTGTGTGCCGCGGGTGGCAATGGCTTTCACGCCGGCCTTGTCGGTGTTGTAGACAATGCGGCGAAAATCCGGCGCCAGCGGGTTATACAGGTGCAAAATGGCCCGCCTGGCGCCGCGCAAGCTGGCGACCGTACGCTCGATCAGCTCGTAACGCGCCTGCACCAGCACCTCGATGGTGACATCATCGGGAATATGGTTTTCCTCAATCAGCTGGCGCACAAAATCAAACTCGGTCTGCGAGGCCGAGGGAAACCCCACCTCGATTTCCTTGAAACCGATGGCCACCAGTGCCTTGAAAAAACGCAGCTTGGTCTGTGCATTCATCGGCTCAATCAGCGCCTGGTTGCCGTCACGCAGGTCGGTACTCATCCAGATCGGCGGCCGCTCAATGCTGCGGCCCGGCCACTGACGATCGGGCAGGTCGATGGCGTTGAAACGCCGGTATTTGCTGGCAGGGTTCTTGATCACATTCTGTCTCCACAACGGTTATGCCGGCGCTGAACACAACAGAGCGGCGGGCTTGTGGCCGTTCGCCATGGTCATGGCGCTTGTGGAGCCCGACCTCTGCTGACTGTCGCTTGTGGCGACAATGTTGTTTCAGCGTGTGGTGCAGTATACGGCGCATCACGAGACAGAAAATTGCAAAAATTGCCCGTATAAAATATTGTTGGCAATATTCAAAAATAAAAATGTTATTAACAGCAATAAAATTGCCAAAGGCCATCAAATGACAGTCAAACTGGATCGTTACGACAAACAGATACTGACCCTGCTGCAACACAACGGCCGCATGGCCAACCAGGAACTGGCCGATGCGATCAGCCTGTCGGCATCCCCGTGTCTGCGCCGGGTACGCCAGCTGGAAGAAAGCGGCATTATTGAAGGTTATGTGGCGCTGCTGAATGCCCGCAAGCTGGGCCTGACGCTGATGTCGTTTATCCAGATCAGCATGGATCGCCATACCCCCGAGCGTTTTGAAACCTTTGAACAGGCGATAGCACAACACCCGGAAGTGCTGGAATGCCACCTGATTACCGGCCAGGCAGCCGATTACCTGCTGAAAGTCATTGTCCGTGACATGGATGCCTACCAGCACTTCCTGCTCGACAAGCTGACCCGTATTGATGGCGTTACCGGCGTGCATTCCTCGTTTGTAATGAAATCACCGGTCGCCCACACCGCCCTGCCGGTGGCCTGAAACAAAAACGCCCTGCATGGCAGGGCGTTTTATATCAAGCCGGCAACTCAGAAAGCAAACTGCCCGGCGTCCAGTGCCATCAGCGTCTCGCCACCGGCCATTGCACCCTGCAGATGGGCCTGGGCGCGTGGCAGCAGCCGCTGGTAATAAAAGTGTGCCGTGGTCAGCTTGGCCTGGTAGAAGGCGGCATCATCACTGCCAGCGGCCAGTTTTTGCGCCGCCACTTTGGCAATCCTGGCCCAGGTATAGGCCAGCGTGACATAACCCGAGAACATCAGGTAATCCACCGACGCGGCACCCACTTCATCGGCATTTTCCATCGCCTTGCTGCCGATGTGCATGGTCAGCTCACCCCATTGCTTGTTCAGGCCGGCCAGGTTATCCAGCAGGGCCGTCAACTCGGCATTGGCTTTTTCCGCTTCGCAGAACTTGTGGATTTCCCTGGTATAGCTGCGCAGCATTTCGCCGCCTGTTCCCAGCACCTTGCGGCCGATCAGGTCCAGCGCCTGGATGCCGGTCGTGCCCTCATAGACCATTGAGATGCGGGTATCGCGCATCAGCTGCTCCATGCCATGTTCACGGATATAGCCGTGTCCACCAAACACCTGCACACCCAGGCTGGTTGCTTCAAAGCCCAGCTCGGTACAGAACGCCTTGGCAATCGGCGTCAGCAAGGCCATGCGGGTTTCGGCCGCCTGCTTCACCTCATCGGTAGCGCCATTGAAAATCTTGTCACCATCAAAAGCCACGTCATACAGAAATGCCCGGAAACCTTCACTGAGCGCTTTCTGGGTCATCAGCATGCGCCGCACATCCGGGTGGACAATAATCGGGTCGGCCGGGCCATTGGGGTTTTTCGGGCCCGTCAGGGAACGCATTGCCAGGCGCTCCTGGGCATAGGCCAGCGCTCCCTGGAAAGAGCCTTCCGCACCGCACAGCCCCTGCAACGCGGTGCCAAGACGCGCCTCATTCATCATCGTGAACATCTGCGCCAGGCCGGAATTTTCCTCACCGACCATAAACGCCGTGGCACCATCAAAGTTCATCACGCAGGTGGCCGACCCCATGATGCCCATTTTTTTCTCGATATTGCCGGCAAAAACGCTGTTGCGCTCGGCAGGATTGCCATCGGCATCAGGCAGGAATTTCGGGCAGATAAACAGCGAAATGCCCTTGGTACCTTCCGGCGCTCCCGGCGTGCGCGCCAGCACCAGATGCACAATATTCTCGGCCATGTCGTGATCACCACCGGTAATAAAGTGCTTGGTGCCGGTGATCTTGTAGCTGCCATCGGCCTGTGGCTCAGCCTTGGTACGGGCCAGGCCGACATCGGAGCCACAATGAGCCTCGGTAATACACATGGTGCCGGTCCAGGTGCCTTCCACCATTTTGCGAACATACAACTGGCGCTGCTCGTCATTGCCGTGCTCGCTGATGCATTTGACCGCACCGAAGGTCAGGCCGGTATACATGTTCCAGGCCCAGTTGGCCGTGCCCAGCAGTTCATTGACCACAATGCCGATCGACGGCGGCAGGTTCTGGCCTCCCAGCTCCTCGGCGGCAGCAAGACCTGCCCAGCCACCATTGGCGTATTCAACAAAAGCCTCGCGGAAGCCGGCCGGGGTCGTGACCTTGCCACTGTCAAAATGGCAGCCTTGTTCATCCCCGCTGTGATTAATCGGTGCCAGCACATTTTCGGCAAAACGGGCTGCCTCATTGATAATCGCTTCACGCAAATCAGCGGTCAGTTCGGCACGACCTTGCAAACTGCCGTAGTGGCTGTCGCAATCGAGCAGGTCCTCCAGAACAAAACGGATATCACGCAGGGGTGCCTTGTAAGCCGGCATAACAGTGTCCTCTTTGGTTCGCTTCAGGAAATCAGCAGGCAATGATAGCCCATCGCGATGGCCTGCGCCTATCGCTGCTGCATTATTGATACGTCATCAACGGCAGATGGATCAGTCTGGCAGCTGCAGGCAGGCGGCGGCATCGGCAGCCCGGATACCGGCCCGGTATGGAATAAAACCCAGACAGGGCGCCGGCAACAGGCGCTGCAGACTGGCCAGATTGTCATCCACCATTGCCATTGCCGGATCCACCTGGCTGGCGACCCAGCCAGCCAGTGACAGGCCGTCAGCAGCAATGGCGCGGGCCGTCAGCAAGGCATGATTCAGGCAACCCAGCTTCAGGCCAACCACCAGAATCACCGGCAGCTGCAGTTGTTGCGCCAGCTGGTTCAGGCCTTCATGTTCATTGACCGGCACCAGCCAGCCGCCAGCACCTTCCACCAGTCGCAAGTCAGCCGGTGTCATCAGTGCACCACGGACAAAGCCGGCCAGCCGGTCGACAGTCACCCGCCGCCCGGCCCGTTCAGCGGCAATATGGGGTGCTATTGGCTCGGCAAACACCACCGGATTGACCTGCGCATAATCCAGCCTGACGCTGGCCGCCTGCATCAACCGCAAGGCATCGTCGTTTTTCAGCTGGCCATCGGCATCGCTGTCGGCACCG
>DATCSZ010000150.1:0-27996 GCA_036568205.1 Pseudomonadales bacterium | reverse complement strand
AGGAACAGCGCATCACAGTGATGCGCCACCAGCTTGGCCAGCGTGGTTTTGCCGACACCGGGTGGCCCCCACAGAATCATCGAATGCAGATGGCCGGCCAGGATCGACTCGCGCAGCACCGACCCCTCACCGAGGATATGCTGCTGGCCGGCATAATCCTGCAGCCGGCGCGGGCGCATACGGGCTGCCAGCGGCAAAAACCCGGCATTGCGCTCGTTTTCCTCGTCGACAAACAGGCCGTCACTCATACAGTACGTCTGCCCCGTCCGGCAGCTGGAAGTCAAACAACGCGGCATCGATCACCGGGTTCATAACAATATTGGCAAACTGCACCAGGGTTTTCTGCTGCAGCTGGTCAACAAACAGCAGCTCGACCAGCTGCTCACCGGCAAATACCAGCTCGACACGCGAAAGCGGCGACTGGCTGTCAATCGCCTGCAGTACAAAACGTACCCTGCCCTGCGCCGCCTCCTGTTGCGTCACCCGGTAACTGTCGGCCAGCCGACTGGCATCACGCAGTACCAGCAGCATCGGTGCCTTGTCCAGCTGCTCGGCATATTCCTGCACCACCACCTGCTCCAGGTCGGCATCATAATGCCAGATCAGCTGGCCATTGCTGACCAGCTGCTGCGCATACGGCTCATCACTTTGCCAGAAAAAACGGTCAGGCTTTTGCAGCGTAATATGGCCGCTGATGGACTGGACTGATTGCCCCTGGCTGTCAAAGGTTTGCTGGATAAAGGTGGCCTGGTAGGCATCAAAGCTGGACAGCTTTTGTTGCAAGCCGGCATTGGCAGCAACAGCCGAGGTGGCCAGTAACGCCCATACCATGATTACTGTTTTCAGAAAAAATCGTTTGATCATGCTCATATGTATTGCCTCAGAAACCAACGCATTCACAAGCGCTATTGGCTTGACTCAACCCGTTTTACTGCCGCTAAAAAACCGTCCCGAATTCGTTTTTTTTCTGCTTCCATTTCAACAGCAGCAGGAGACCAGTCAATTCGTCGCGAGTAAATTCGAGGGTTGAACATCTTCCTTGCCAGCCAGCTTTTCGACACATAATGAATCGGCAAAAAATCAGCAATCAGGTGGATGCGATAGTCGTTTTCCAGTTTCCTGTCATATAAAAAAACAACCGGTATACCCATCGCAATGCACGGCATTGCGCAATGTATTTTGGAGGTGATCACCAATGCTGCCTTGTCACGATAGGTGTCCAGCAGATTTTGTGCCATCAGCCGCTTTATTGATGGCAACAAGCCAGGCAAGCGAACCGTCGATTGTTCAACCTTGATGGCCCGCTTTCTGATTGATTTTGGAATGACTGTCTGGATCTTGCGATCAACACCGACAATAAAAATCTCACCGTTTTCAGGCTTGCGTTCCCTGCGGGGAAACGTCAAGGTCAGGCATTTACTGTAAAAGGCATCCACACCGTGCTTTTTCAGCAGCTGTTCTGTTCCCTGATCCCGGCAGCCTATTGGCTGATGCTTTTTCAGGTAGCTGATGTTTTCCGGTGTGCATATCAGTTGTTCCGATCCCTTGCTGACATGAAAGGCATAAAAAACCGGTTTAATGCTGTCCGAAGGTGGCCAGTTGTCTGAGCCAAGAAAAAAGCCGTTCATGCTGACAACGCATTTTTTGTCAACGGTATGCAAATCATCACGGGGAACATAATCTACATCGCCGCCCAGCAATCGCTCGGCGGCCAGCGACTGTATCTCATCTCCCAGATTACATACCTTGTCAATGTGATAACCTCGATATTCCAGCACTGCATATTTCATAAATCACCAGTATCAATGGGTGAGCGGACGATTTGCTGACACTTTTACAAAGTGTTCAGCACATACGGTTGGCGCCATTTGCTCAAGAATGCCTGTTTTAACAACCGGCGGCTGGCCTTTTTCAATGACCGTCTCAATGGCTTCGGCAAGTTTGCGGGGAAACTCGCCTTCCGGTTGCTGATTGACAATGCCATGTGCCTCAAAAAACTCCTCGACCCCGTCAAAATCAGACACCACAACCGGCGTGGAAAGAAGCGTTGCCTCAATCGGGACATACGGCATTGCTTCACTTCTTGATGGCAATACCAGTACGCTTGCGTTGTTGATATAAGGATAGGGGTTATCAACAAAACCCTGGAACCTGACCCTGCCTTCAATACCCAGCGATATTGCACGCCGCCGCAAGCCAGCTTCCTCAGGACCGGAACCCACATATAACAGCCGTATATGTGCCGGTAAAAACTGCATCGCCTCCAGCAGGGAATAAACACCCTTGCCGGTATTCAGGCTGCCAACAAAAACAACATAGCCCGCTTCATCAGGCTCAAACTCCGTCGCCCTGCTGCTGACAAATCCGGCATCAATGGGATTATAAATCACCTGGCTTACCGGTACTTGCAGCTGTCTTGCATCAGCCATGGCCGACTGTGAAACCGCAATAAACACCGCCGGCTCACTGGCGTGCTGGCGCAACCTGGCGCTGTGCCAGTTCAGTGACAGTTTCTGGTGGATGGTCGATATCAGCGGATAACGTGCCAGCAGCGGCGGCAGATAGGCGGTAAAATCCTTGATCACGCGATCCACGCTGTCCTGCCAGCCCAGTTGTGCCAGGATGCCGGCAACCGCACGGTTATACAAACGATCCAGCAATGCCTGGTAGCATGCCGGCGCCAGGCGATGCAGCCGAACGGCCCTGGCCAGCTTTATCAACAGGCGCTTGTCCATCGCACCGGTATAAAACACCCGCAAGTCATCAGGCAGTATCTCCTGCCCCGGCCGGTTGGTGACGATATGAATCACATCAACACCCAGCTGGCGCAGGCCACGATGCAGGTTGATGATCCAGGTGGTCGAGCCGGACAGCTTTAATGAGCCGGACAGCAATACCACTTTTTTGTCCGCATGGTTTGTCATTCAAGCTGCTCCAGCGCCGGCAATGGCCGCTCACCCAGTTGCTGCAGCAAGACCTGCTGGCCATGGGCATTGAGATGGTGGGCATCAACATACGCCGGCAGGCCGTTGACAAAACCGTTTTGCCAGCCGGCCAGTGCAGTGGCAAAGTCCAGATAAACCACCTGCGGATAGGCTTGCGCCAGCTGTTGCAGGCGCTGGTTGGCGATGGCATAACGCGACAGTACCGTATTGTCAGCATGGCCATGGCGCCAGTTGCGCTGCACATCACGCTGGTACTCCGGCGCCTGGCTGACCAGCAACACCTGCTTGCCTTCGGCTGCCCACTGCACCAGCCACCGTACCAGCTGCTGCTCAAATTGCCGGCCGGCTGCCTGGTCAGCGCCCGGATAGGTTTTCAGGTATTCACTCCAGCGCAGTGCAACAATGATATTGCGGTAATGCGGCAGCTGCTGGCTGACATAAGCACTCAGTTGCTGGCAGCGTGGACCCTGGTTAAAGGTCGGGTCCAGCATGAACGGGCAGCTGTTGGCGGTCAGAAAGTCCATCGCAATGCCCTGCTGCTCGCCAATGCCGGCAAACACCAGCGCATAGTGTTTGGCATGTGAATCACCAAACACCACCGTTTCCGGCCTGCCCTCGCCAGCGATACGGCAATCCGCCCGCAGCTTGTAGACACAGCCGATATCCTCGACCAGCACCTCGGTGAGCTGCGGCTGTGTATTGCCGAACAAATGGCCGTCGCTGTGCTTGGCCCAGGCACCAAACAGCAATACCAGCAAGGCCGGCAACAGGAAAAACCGCCGGGCAGCTGCAGCAAAGGACAGCGATTGGCGACGGAACGGCTGTTCGACATAACGCCAGGACAATGCCGACAGCAACAAGGTCAGCACAGCACAGAACAATAACCAGGCCGGCGACAGGCTGTGCTGCTGGGTGTAATAGCGTGCATAGGCCAGCACCGGCCAGTGCCACAGGTACAAGGAGTAGGAAATCCGGCCGATCCACACCATCGGCGCCACCGACAATAGCCGTGACGACCAGCAGCGGCCGGACATGCCGGCATAAATCAGCAAGGCGGCCCCCAGACAAGGCCACAGGGCGTTATAGCCGGGAAAAACGCTCTGTTTGTCCAGCAATACAAACGAGGCAGCCAGCAGCAGCAACGCGCCGATACCGGCCAGGTTGCCGGCCCTGCCTGCCGGTGGCCGGACAAATGCCAGCAGGCTGCCCACCAGCAATTCGCCCATTCGGGTCGGCAATGAATAAAAACTCCACATCGCCTTGCCGGCATCCATCGCCCACAGGCTGGCCAGCACAAACGATGCCAGCATCATCAACAGCATCAGCGGCATCAGCCAGCGCCGGGCATAACGCAGCAACAGCAGCAACAGCACCGGCCAGACCAGGTAATACTGCTCCTCTACCGCCAGCGACCAGGTATGGATCAGCGGCGTCTCAACAGTGGCCGGGGCAAAATAATCCACCTCACCGGCAAAATACAGGTTAGAGGCAAAAAACGTGGCATAGCGTGCCGAGCTGCTGACAAACACCAGGTCTTTTGCCAGCAGCAACAGCGTGCCGGCCAGCAACACCACAAACAGCACAACAAAAAACACCGGCAGTATGCGGCGGATGCGGCGCAGGTAAAAATCGGCAAAGCGGAAGCTGCCGTCTGTCATTTCCCGCTGAATGATTGCGGTAATCAGAAAACCGGAGATTACAAAAAACACATCCACACCGGTAAAGCCACCGGGCAGCCAGTCCGGATTGGCATGGCAGATGATGACTGACAACACGGCAATGGCGCGCAGGCCATCAATATCCTTGCGATAGGCCAGGCTGCTCATGCTGACTCCTGTGGCCGGTCGGCCAGGCTGCGCAGCATGGCCGCCTCACCGGCGGTCAGGAACTTTTCATGGTGCAACAGCAGGTAATCAATGGCATCGTTGTGCTTGCGGCGGAATTTGCCCTGCTGCCAGCGCGGATAAACCGACACGCCGGTATCGATCCAGCAGATATCGCCGGCTGCATTGCAGAAAATATTCTCGAATTTCAGGTCATTGAAGACAATGCGCTGCTGCTGCATACGTTTGACATCGTGCACGAGATTGGCAAGGAAACGGTGCCGGCGCTCACCGTCGATGCGGTTTTCCAGAAACAGGAAACGGGCATTGTCAAAACCCAATGGCTGCAGATCCTGCATGATGTAATAGCCAATAAACTGGTAAGCCCTGGCCGGGAAAAGGCCATAACCGTATTCGCTGATGGCCGGCACGGCAATGCCGGCCTCGTGCAGCAAGAGGTTGCCACGAATTTCCTTGGAGGCGCGGCTGCGTCCCCACAGCATCTTGGCATACTCCACCCATTTCCTGGCACGCACCAGCTTCAGCACCTGCTGCTGTTGCGGCAGGCGGATCACCAGCGATGGCAGGTAATCCTTCATTACCGGTTGCTGGCTGGCATCCAGCAAGGCACCCGGATGGATTGCTGTCCGTGATGACAGGTAACGCTGCCGGTTGACCGGTGTAATGATGTCAAGCAAGGTCGGCATGTCAGTGTGGTGATGACGATGGTGCCAGCACTTCGCGCTGGCCATTGCTGCTCATGGCGCTGACCACACCGGCCGCTTCCATCGCCTCGATCATGCGCGCCGCGCGGTTATAGCCGATACGCAGCTTGCGCTGCACGGCCGAGATGGAGGCCTTGCGGCTTTCACAGACAAAGGCAACGGCCTCGTCATACAGCGGATCGGCTTCCGGGTCATCGCTGCCATCGCTGTCGGAGGCAATGCCCGGAATCACCTCGCTGCCGCCTTCTTCCAGCAGGCCTTCGATGTAATCCGGTTCACCGCGCTGTTTCCAGGCCGCCACCACCCGATGCACCTCGTCATCCTCGACAAATGCACCGTGCACACGGGTCAGCATGCTGGTGCCGGGCGGCATGTACAGCATGTCACCATGGCCAAGCAGCTGCTCGGCGCCACCCTGGTCGAGGATGGTGCGCGAATCAATCTTGGAGGACACCTGGAAGGCAATACGGGTTGGCACGTTGGCCTTGATCAGGCCGGTAATCACATCCACCGAGGGGCGCTGGGTGGCAAGGATCAGGTGAATGCCGGCCGCCCGCGCTTTCTGGGCGATGCGGGCAATCAGCTCTTCCACTTTTTTGCCTACCACCATCATCATGTCGGCAAACTCGTCGATCACCACCACAATATACGGCAGGGTTTCCAGCATCGGCGCCGGCGCCACGTCATAACCGGCAGCAAAATGCTCTTCCGGCTTCCACAGCGGATCGGCAATCGGCTCACCGGCTTTTTGGGCATCTAGCACTTTTTTGTTGAAGCCGGCAATATTGCGCACGCCAAGCTTGGCCAGCAGTTTGTAGCGCCGCTCCATTTCCGCGACACACCAGCGCAAGCCGTTGGCCGCATCCTTCATGTCGGTAATCACCGGGGTCAGCAGGTGAGGAATGCCATCGTATACCGACAATTCCAGCATTTTCGGGTCCACCAGGATCAGCCGCACCTCTTTCGGTGTCGACTTGAACAACAGGCTCAGCAGCATGGCATTGACACCGACACTTTTGCCGGAGCCGGTGGTGCCGGCCACCAGCAGGTGCGGCATTTTGCCCAGGTCCGCCACCACCGGCTGGCCGGAAATATCATGGCCCAGCGCCAGTGTCAGCGGCGATTTGGATTCATCGTAGGCACGTGAGCCGATCAGCTCGCTGAAATAGACAATCTTGCGATCCTCGTTGGGGATCTCGATGCCGATAACGGTCTTGCCGGCGATCACCTCCACCACCCGCACACTGACTACCGCCAGCGAACGGGCAATATCCTTGGCCAGGTTGCTGATCGAGCTGACCTTGATGCCCGGCGCCGGCTGTATTTCAAAGCGCGTCACCACCGGCCCCGGAAACACATCGGTGACGGTCGCCTCAATCTTGAAATCACGCAGTTTGTGTTCCAGCAAGCGGGACAGTTTGTCGAGGGTTTCTGCTGAATAGCCGGTTTTGTCATCGACCGGGGCCTTTAACAGCAGGCTGATTTCCGGCAGCCCCTGGCCGCCATCCTCAAACAGCTGCTTTTGTTTTTCCTTGACCACCCGCTGGCTGGGCTCGGCCCTGACCGGATCCGGCAGGGTGATTTTCGGCGGGATGCGGGTTTGCTGGCGGACTTTTTCCGCCTCAAATACACGGCTGCGCTGCTCCACCCGGGTTTTGGCAGCCCGGCTGTCACGGCTTTTCTGGCGCAGCCTGGCAAGCTGCAAACGCACACGGCCAGCCAGTGCCGGCACACCATCAAGGGCCAGCCGGCCAACCTGTTCAATCAGCTGCATCCACGACACATCGGTGGCAAAGCTGATGCCAACAAAAAACAGCGTAAACAGGATCAGGCGCCCGCCCAGCAGACCAAAACTCTGGTATATCGAGTCGGCCAGCATTTCGCCCAGCATGCCGCCATTGCCAAATGGCAGTATCGATTCTTCCGGCAGGCTGTTGATCGCTGACAGGCCGGTGAGGCCGAAAATCACCAGCAGCAGGCCGATCATTGCCACTGCGACACCCAGCCAGTCGGTGCCGGCAAACGCGTCACGCAGGCGAAAAAACAGCCAGGTGCGGTACAGCAGCATCAATGGAATCATATAGGCGCTGTAGCCAACCAGCGAAAACAGTATATCCGCCAGCCAGGCACCGCTGTGGCCGGCAGCATTATGCACCGTCTCCACATCACTGACAGACGACCAGCCCGGATCCTGCGGGTGGTAACTGGCCAGGGCAATAAAAAAATAGGCAGCCAGTGCTGCGGTCAGCAGGAACAGCCCCTCGACCGCCCGCCGTACCAGTTTGGCGCGTATGTCGGCAGTGGCCGGATCACGGGCTGGGCTTGTGAGTTTATCCATAAGGGAGGTCATGACGCCTGTCGGAAACAGCCGGCATTTTCGCTGTTACCGACAGAATTATCAATCAATACGCCGGCTTATGCGGCAAAAAGCGTCTTATGGCACAGTCCGGCAGCGCTCGGCCGGCACACCCAGCTGGGCCAGCAGATAGACCTTGAAGTCCGGCGCGTAATCCTGCCGGGCAATGGCCTTTTCCATACACAGCAGCCAGGCATCACGTGCCTCGCTGCCAATCGCCAGGTGCGCATGGGCGGCCGGAATATGGATAGGGCCATACTTTTCCCGGTACAGGCGCGGCCCGCCCAGCCAGCCGCACAGAAAACGCGCCAGCTTGTCGCTGGATTCAGCCAGCCCGGCCGGATGCATGGCGCGGATCTGCCGGGCTTCAGGCAGGCTGTCCATCTGCCGGTAGAATTCATCCACCAGCCGGCGGATGCCGGCCTCACCGCCGGCTGCATGGAACGAGGTATCGCCAACACCATAGGCCGGCTGCTGTGTATCGCTATTCATGATTTTGCCTCCGTTTGGCTGCATGTTACCATCGCCGCTGTCATTACGCCTGTCAATCACATGCCTGCCAATACCACCATCGCCTATCGCATCACGCGCAGCCGGCGCAAGACCATCGCCCTGTATGTGCGTGATGGCAGCATTGAAGTGCGCGCGCCACTGCATGCCGACGACGCCGGCATCCATGACTGGGTGAACAGCAAACAGGGCTGGATTGTACAGCAGCTGCAACGCCAGGCTTCGCAGCAGCAGCAAAAACCGCTGTTATGTGATGGCGGCAGCCTGCTGTTTCTTGGCCGGCCACGGCAACTGCAGTATATCCGCGGCACGCCGGCCATTATCGAACAGGACGACCGCCTGCTGGTACGTCACCGGCAGCCATCACAGATGGCCGGCCTGCTGCAGCAATGGCTGCGCACCGAGGCCGAACTGTACCTGACCGGTCGCACCAGGGAGCTGGCCGCACACATGCAGGAAACCCGCCTGAGCGATATCCGCTTTCGCAAAACCCGCAGCAAATGGGGCCATTGCACCAGTACCGGTGTATTGCAGTTCAACTGGCTGATCATCATGGCACCACCGGAGGTCATCGATTACCTGATTGTGCATGAGCTGAGCCACCTGCAGCACATGAACCACTCGCCGGCATTCTGGCAGCGGGTGGAATGTTTTTGCCCCGATTACCGCCAGCTGCGCCAGTGGCTGAAGGACAACGGCCACCGGCTGGCCCTGTAGTGCTACAATCACCTCTTTTTTGCGGAGAATCGTATGTCAGACAACAGTATTACCACCGACGAGCAGCGTGTCAGCTATGGCTTTGGCCTGCAATTTGGCCAGCAACTGCTGCGCAACCAGTTTGACGGGCTGGACCCGGCCCTGGTGGCGCGCGGCATCAACGACCTGCTGGACAAAAAGCCGCTGGCGGTTGACGAGGCCAGCCTGAACCAGGCCTTTGCGGCAGTGCAGCAGAAAATGCAGGCCGAGCAGGCACGCAAGGCACAGCAGATGCAGGAGCTGGGTCGTTCGTTTCTGGCACAAAATGCCGCCCGTGACGGCGTGGTCACCACCGCCTCCGGCCTGCAATATGAAGTACTGGAAGCCGGCAGCGGTCGCCAGCCATCGGCCACCAGCCAGGTCAAGACGCATTACCACGGCTGTTTTCTGGACGGCAGCGTATTCGACAGCTCGATCGAGCGCGGCGAACCGGCCACCTTTGCCCTGAACCAGGTGATCAGCGGCTGGACCGAGGCGCTGCAACTGATGGCCGAGGGTGCCAAGTGGCGGATTTTCCTGCCACCGGAACTGGCTTATGGCGACATGGGCTCACCGCCGGTCATCCCGCCCGGCAGCGCATTGCAGTTCGACATTCACCTGCTGGAAGTGCTCGACTGAGCGCTGCGGCGCCATTAACCGATCCACTACGGTTTGTCACCCGTTTTATCCGGAAAAGTTATCCCCATATTCTGTGGATAACTTTCTGGATAAAATCTGCAGGCACGGCTGCAAGCCGCATGACCCCTGACTTGCCCTTAAACTGGCTCAAAAATAACCAGACCAATCAAAACCATAAAAATCAGTAACTTAAAAAATATTCCTGATAAATAAAAGCATAACAATGCTGTAATCTTCTGTAACATTGCCTGCCGCAGCGGTTTTAATTTTGCTATGGATAACTGTTGTTCGCCTGCCCGTTTTTTTGGGCAAGGGACTGCCCTGCAACAGGGCCGATTGTCAACCGGAAATGGCAGAAAAAAACGCCGCTCAGGGCAGCGTTCGCAACTGGATGGCATCGATATCGTTGTCAACAATCACATCGGAAATGACCACAAAACGGTCACCGCTGGCCGCCTGGCCGGCGGCCTGCAAGGTGGCAAATGCCTCGCTGATCATGGTTTCGGCATCCTGCCTGGCTGACAGTTGCCAGGCATAGACACCACGGTACAGGTTCAGCTGGCGCTGCACCCGGCCACTGAAGGTAAAGGCATACACCGGTGTGTGCATGGAGCGGGCATTACAGGCATAGGCCGCCATGCGCCCGTGCCGGGTAATCACCAGCATGCCACGGGCATTCAGTGAATCGGCCAGCTGCACGGCACTGACTGCCAGCTGCTGTTTGGCCGAATCCTGGCGCAGGCCCTGGCAAAAACGCAGGCCGGAGTGCTGCTCGGATGAGCGAGCCACCTTGTCCAGGTACTCGATGCAGCGCAGCGGGTATTTGCCGATGGTGGTTTCCCCCGACAGCATCACCGCATCCACCTCCTCATACACGGCGTTGGCCACATCGGTGACCTCGGCGCGGGTCGGGATCGGGTGCTCGATCATCGATTCCAGCAAGTGGGTAGCAACAATCACCGGCTTGCCGGCCACCGCACAGCGCTGCACGATGGTGCGCTGTACATTGGGCAGGTCCTCGATATTGATTTCCACCCCCAGGTCGCCGCGTGCCACCATCACCGCATCGGCAGCCTCGATAATGCTGTCGATATTACGCAAGCCTTCCTGATCCTCGATCTTGGCGATGATACGGATCTTGCTGTGATGGCGGTCGAGCAGCTCACGCAGCTCGGCGACATCGGCCGCCTCACGCACAAACGACAGGGCAATAAAATCCAGGTCATTTTCGATCGCAAACAGGATGTCACGGCGGTCTTTTTCGGTTATCGCCGGCAGGTTGACACGAATGCCGGGCAGGTTGACATGGCGTTTGCTTTTCAGGATGCCGCCATCAATCACCTTGCATTTCAGCGTGCGGTCGTTTTTTTCCAGCACCTGCAGGTTGATCAGGCCGTTATCCACGGTGATGCGGTCGCCGACATCCACACTGGTCAGCAAATCCTCGTAATTGATCTGCAATGAGCTTTCTTCCACCGGCGCACTGCCACGCACTGACACGGTGATTTCATCGCCGGCTTTCAGCTCCAGCTCGCTGCGCAGGTCACCGGTACGGATTTCCGGCCCCTGGGTGTCCATCAGTATCGCCACCGGCTGGCGGCGCTGGCGGTTCATCTGCTGGATGTTATCGATCACCGCCCGGTGGGTATCGTGATCACCGTGGGACATGTTCAGGCGGGCGATATTCATGCCGGCATCCGCCATCTCACACAGCCGGTCATAGGCCTGGGTGACAGGGCCAATGGTGCAGATAATCTTGGTTTTGCGCATGGTATTTACATATAGGCGTTGGAACGATCGGAATGGTCGGTCTCGTCATACACGGCGGACAATTCAGGGATACGCTCCATCAAGGTACGCTCCACCCCGTGCTTGAGTGTCATATCGACCGCAGCACAGCCCTGGCAGCCACCACCGAATTTGAGGATAGCTTCCATGTCCTCGGTAATGCGCACCAGCGACACCTCACCGCCGTGAGCAGCCAGCGATGGATTGACCTCGTTGTACAGCACATAGTTGATACGGTCCTCCACCGGGCTGTCCTCGGTCACTTTCGGCATTTTGGCATTCGGTGCCTTGATGGTCAGCTGGCCACCCATGCGGTCCTTGGCGTAATCCACCAGTGCATCCTCAAGAAACGGCCAGCTGCGCCCGTCAAACCAGGCGGTAAAGCCGTTCAACGGCTCACTCACATCATTTTCCTGGATATCATCCTGGCGACAATAGGCAATGCAGGTTTCCGCTTTCGGTGTGCCCGGCGCATTGATAAACACCCGGATACCGATAACATCGTCATCCTGTTTGGACAGCAGTTCAGCCAGGTAGGCCTGGGCAGATTCAGTAATGGTAATCATGTGACAGCCTGTAGGAATGGTTATAAGCCTCGCAACGCGGATTCTACCCGCTCCGGCTTGTGATCGAAAGCGCCGCCGGCAAAATTCACCGCCGATGGCCGCCTGCCCCGCCGCCGCCGGAGTGGCTGAAAAACGCGTTTTGCCCGCCACGTTTCTGCGCTACCATACGCCGATGTCATTTCTGGCGCCAAAACGGAAGAGCCTGTACACCATGCCCCGATTACAGACACTGCTGGCCTGCCTGCTGCTGATGCTGGCGCATCACACCATGGCACAATCCGCTGGCGGCCAAACCTCCCTGCTGACGCTGTCACGCTCGACCAGCGCATTGCCGGCACAACCCGGCCAGGCCGATATAGCAGCCGCGAACTGGCAGCAGGTGACCGGCGACTCGGTCTACCTGACACCGGTCGATGGCCACAGCTGGATACGCCTGACTGTCAACAACCCTGACAGTCACAGCCGCCGTTTGCTGGTGCAACTGGCCAACACGGAAGTCCCCGGCGTCAGTGCCTGGATACTGACGGACGACAAGCCACCACAAGCCTTGTATGGTGAACTGGGACTGAATCACGCCTTCAATGCCCGGCCGGTCCATTACCGCCATGTGCTGTATCCACTGATGCTGGCCGGCGGCCAGTCACAAACCCTGCTGCTGCGCATTGACCATTACTTTGCCTTCAAGCTGACACCGGCGCTGTACGACGAACAACAGTTCCTGACACGCAGCAGCCGCGAACTGGTGTTCTTTGGCATGCTGTACGGGGCGATTGCCATGATCGTCATCTACAACCTGTTCATGTACTGGTCACTGCGGGAAAAAAGCCAGCTGCTGTACCTGTTGTTCGGCTCATTTACCGGCCTGTTTATTGCCATGCAGGAAGGTCATTTCTACCAGTTTATTGCCAGCCAGTACCTGTGGCCGAAGGAAACCTTCTATGCCGTGGTTATGGCACTGATGGGCTTTTGTTTTACCTTTTTTACGGTCTACTTTCTTGACCTGCAACGCTGGTCCAGCTGGCTGATGCGACTGGTGCTGGCCGTCGGTTCACTGACTGCCCTGTTCCTGATCCTGCTTGGCATCAACAAACAACCGGTCATCCTGTCCCATTACAGCCTGCTGCTGATCATTATGCTGTACTGCACAGCCATTGCCGCCGCCTTGCATGTCTGGCAGCACAAGGTATCCTCGGCCGGTTTTTTTGCGCTGGCAATTTTCCTGTGTACGCTGGGCATGCTGGCCGAGTTCAGTGCCCAGCTGCCGTTTATTCCCTGGTCACATGCCAGCTACGGTTTTTCTTCAGCTGGCAATGTGGCCATGATCCTGGTATTCGCCTTTGCCCTGGCAGACAAAATGCGCGGCCTGCAACAGGAAAAACTGCGCTCCAGCATGAAACTGTTCGAGGCCAGCCAGGAAAAAGCACAAAACAACCTGGAGCTGTACAAAAACCGCCTGCATGAACTGCAAAAAGAAAACGCCGCCAATGAGGCGCGGGTTGAAAGCCGTGCGCGCAGCGAGTTTCTTGCCACCATGAGCCACGAGATCCGCACCCCCATGAACAGTGTGCTGGGCATTACCGAGCTGCTGGAAGATACCGAACTGGACAAAAAACAGCGCCACTATGTCAACTCCATCAACAACGCCGCCAAATCACTGCTGAATGTCATCAATGACCTGCTGGACTATTCACGTATCCAGTCCGGCCAGATGGCACTGGACACCCGGGTATTCAACCTGGAAAAAATCCTTGATGACTGTATCAGCATCTTTTCCCTGCGCGCATCGGAAGCCAAACTGAGCTTTATCGGCCTGATCGAACCGGGCACACCGCTGCAGTTCCGCGGGGACCCGGACAAGATCCGCCAGGTAGTGCTGAACCTGCTCAGCAATGCCTTCAGCTTCACCACTGATGGCGACATCCATATACAGGTGCAGGCCACCGGCAAAAACACCGTCAACAGCATGGAGCTGCGCTTTGCCATTGTCAGCAAGGGGGTTGCACTGGCCAGCGAAGACCAGCAGGCACTGTTTGAGCCATTCACCGGCCAGGCCAGCAAAAAACAGCATGGCCACGAGCTGGGCCTGACCGTCAGTCGCGAACTGGTTGAACTGATGCAAGGCCATATTGGTGTTGATGTGGATTATGCACAGAACAGCACCACCCTGTGGTTTACCTGCCGGCTGCTGCTGCCACACCAGGATGAACAGCTGGCACTGCCCGATCGCAGCCAGTTGCTGAGCGGCCGGCGTATGCTGATCTGCGACCCGAACCCGGATTTTGTGCAGGCAGTGAGTACCCTGACCCGCTCCTGGAACATGCAGGTGCATGCGGTAGCCAGCAGCCTGGAAGCCAGCAATCGCCTGCTTGACGATCCACAGGCCTACCAGGTGTTGATGATTGCCGAAGAATACCTGACACCGGAAGTACAGCTGGCCATTCGCCAGAGTAATGTGGACCACAACTTCATCACCTCGATTATCGTCACCACCCGGACCCGATTTGCGCTGACGGCAGAAGAAATGAAAAAACAGGGCATCCAGTTCATCCTGGAAAAGCCCTGGACTACCCGCCAGCTGTACAAGGCGCTGCTGTATAGCATGGGCATCGAAAACCCGGCCAAACAACTCCCCCAGCCTGCCCTGCAGGCACTGAACGTGATGGTTGCCGAAGACAACAGCATCAACCTGATGGTGATGGATGGCCTGCTGAAAAAACTGCAGCTAAGCCCGGTGATTGCCCACAACGGCCGCGAGGCAGTTGACAGCTACCGGCAAAGCGAGGGCGGTTTTGATGTCATTTTCATGGACTGTGAAATGCCTGACATGGACGGCTATGAAGCCACTGCCGCGATTCGCGAACAGGAACAGGGTCGCGGCAGGCATGCCATCATTATTGGCCTGAGTGCACATACCAACCCATCCTATCAACAGCGTGCCCGCGAAGCGGGCATGGACGACTTCATCGTCAAGCCGGTTAACCGGGAACACGTTGAAAGCCTGGTCACCGCGATCCGCAACGGTGAATTCCGCCAGCAAAACCGCAGCGACATCCGTGACTGATCACCATGAACTGCGTTGACACCGATATTGTTATCATCGGCGGCGGCATTGCCGGCCTTTGGACACTGGCCACCCTGCGCCAGCGCGGCTTTGCTGCCGTACTGCTGGAGAAAGACTGCCTGGGTGGCGTACAGAGCATTGCCTCCCAGGGCATTATTCACGGCGGTTCCAAATACGCGCTGGGCGGCAAAATCAGTGACGCCACCAGCACCATCAGCCAGATGCCGGCACTGTGGCGTGATGCACTGAACGGTAACGCTGATGTCGACCTGCGCGGCGTACAGGTGCTCAGCGACAACCAGTACCTGGTGCCGGCCGCCGGCATTGATACCCGGCTGTTGTCGTTTCTCGGCTCCAGGACCATGGCATCCTATACCGAAACGGTGAAAGCGGCCCTGCTGCCGGCCGGCCTGCAGCAGCTGGGTATTCATCGCACTGCCTTCCGCCTGAACGAAATAGTGGTGGACACCCGCTCGGTATTTGCTGCCCTGCGTGATGCCCACGCGGATGCCATTTACCAGGCCAGCATTGCACCGCAGCAGATCCACAATGATCCGCAGACCGGCTGGCATACACTGCAACTGGATAACAATACCTGCCTGCGCTGCCGCGAGCTGGTGCTGGCTGCCGGCAGTGGCAATGCCGCACTGACAGACAGCATGCCAATGCAGCGCCGGCCACTGCATATGGTGATGGCCAAAGGCAGGCTACCGGCAGTATTTGCCCATTTTATCGGCCGTTCCAGCAAACCGCTGCTGACCATCACCTCACACCCGCAAGGCGATGACACCATCTGGTATCTGGGCGGAGACCTGGCTGAAAAAGGTGTTGCACTGGACGACGGGCAGCAGATTGACAGCACCCGCAAACTGCTCGGCAAACTGCTGCCGGATGCAGCCATGATCGGCCAGTGCGAGTTCGCCACGCTGCATATTGATCGCGCCGAGCCACTGCAATCCGGCCTGCGCCGCCCGGATGACGCCTTTGTTGAACGGCGCAACAATATCATTATCGGCTGGCCAACCAAGCTGGCGCTGGCACCGCGTTTTGCTGACAAGGTACTGGCCTGCCTGGCCATCTGCCCTGCCGGCAACCACCGTCCGCCGGTGCTGCCATTGCCGAGTCCGGCACTGGCCGATTACCCGTGGAGCAGATTATGAATAACCACGTTGACCAGCGTCAGCTGGGCAGCTGTGATGTGATGCTGTCGGCCATCAGTCTTGGTACGGTAAAAATCGGCCGCAACCAGGCGGTCAAGTACCCCGGCAGCTTTGACCTGCCTGACGATGACGCCGTGCGGGAGCTGCTGGCCTGTGCACTGGATCATGGCGTCAACACGCTGGATACCGCGCCCGCTTATGGCAGCAGCGAACAGCGCCTGGGCCGGCTGCTGGCCCGCCGCCAGGACTGGCGCATCATCAGCAAGGCCGGCGAATGTTACGATGCCGCCAGCGGCAGCAGTTATTACGACTACCGCCCGGCGCAGCTGAAAAAAAGCCTGGAAAACAGCCTGCGCCAGCTGAAAACCGATTATCTCGACTGCTGGCTGCTGCACTCCGATGGCAACGACCTGGCCAATCTCAACGACGAGGTGCTGCAAACCCTGCTGGATGCGCGCCAGGCCGGTTATGTACGCAGTGTCGGCGCCTCCACCAAAACTGTCGACGGTGGCCGCCATGCCCTGCGTCACCTTGATTGCATCATGATGGCTGCCAGCCTCAAGCACCGCGATGAGCTGGTGCTGGTCGAGCTGGCCGAGCAATGCCACAAGGGGCTGCTGCTGAAAAAAATCTATGACTCCGGCTGGGCGCTGACCGGCGACAACAAGGCTGCAGTGATGCGTGACACGCTGGCCAGCCTGTTTGCCAGCCCGGCCGTCTGCAGTGCCGTGATCGGCACCAGCCGCCCGCAACACCTGCTGGAAAACATCAACGCCTATTGCCTGCGCCATGGATAAATGCCTGTTTCTTGATCGTGACGGCATCGTCAACCACGATGTCGGTTATGCCGGCCGGCCGGCTGATTTCCATTTTATGCCCGGCATTTTTGCACTGTGCCGCCAGGCACAGCAGCTGGGCTACCGGCTGGTGATTGTCACCAACCAGTCCGGCATTGCCCGTGGCTATTATTCCGAACAGGATTTTGCTGCGCTGTGCGACTGGGTGGCCGGCCGGTTTGCCGAGCACGGCATCACCCTGGATGCCACCTATCACTGCCCGCATCATCCCGATATCAGTGGCCCCTGTGATTGCCGCAAGCCGGCGCCCGGCATGTTGCTGGCGGCCATCCGCGACCTGGATATTGATCCTGCCCTCAGCATCATGATTGGCGACAAACCCTCCGACATGCAGGCAGCACGGGCAGCCGGCATCGGCCAGCGCCTGTTGCTGAGCGAAAAGTCCACCACCGATGCGCCGGCAACTGCTATCATTGCCGGCATCGACCAAGCAGCCGATTATTTGTCATGAAAACCCTGATTGAACAGCATATCCAGCAAAGCATGGCCAGCAAACAGGCCATTCTTGACTCCAGCAACTGCATCGCCGCCATCGAAAAAGTCGCCAGGCTGTGCCAGCAAGTGCTGGCCAAGGGCGGCAAAATCCTGATTGCCGGCAATGGCGGCAGCGCCGCCGATGCCCAGCATATCGCCGCCGAACTGGTCGGCCGTTTTGAAAAGGAACGTCCTGGCCTGGCCGCCATTGCACTGACCACCGACAGCTCGGCATTGACAGCGATCGCCAACGATTTTGGTTACCCGCAGGTGTTTGCCCGCCAGCTGCAGGCGATTGGCAATAGCGGTGATGTGTTTATCGGTATTTCCACCTCCGGCAATTCAGCCAATATTGTTGCCGCAGCTGAAACCGCCCGTTCGGCCGGGCTGCACACCGTATGCCTGACCGGTGATGGTGGCCGGCTGCCGATGTTGTGTGATCTGGCCATTTGTGTACCGGACACCCGCACCGCAACCATCCAGGAATGCCATATCATGATCGGCCATATCCTGTGCAGCCTGATTGAGGCCTGAGCCAGCCATGATTGCCTTTGAACAGCTGGATTTTCGCAATACCCGGGTACTGGTCGCCGGCGACCTGATGCTGGACCAGTACTGGCTCGGTGATACTGCCCGCATTTCGCCGGAAGCGCCGGTGCCGGTGGTCAAGGTCAACCGTTATGACAACCGCCTTGGCGGTGCTGCCAACGCTGCACTGAACGTGCGCTCGCTGGGCGCCAATGTGGCACTGGCCGGTATTGTCGGTGAGGATGACAATGGCCGCCAGCTGCGCCAGCTGCTGAAAGACAACCGCATCGAGGATCTGACACTGGCCAGCCATTCCGCCAGCACCATCAGCAAGCTGCGGCTGATCAGCCGCAACCAGCAAATGCTGCGTGCCGATTTTGAGCAGCCCTTTTGCCAGGCGGATATTGTCGAAGCCAGCCAGCTGTGTACTGCCCAGTTAGATGACTTCTCGGTATTGCTGCTGTCGGATTATAACAAGGGCACGCTGGCGCAATGCCAGGATATTATCGCCAAAGCCAATGCAGCCGGCTGCAAGGTGGTGGTCGACCCGAAAGGTGATGATTTTGGCAAATACCGCCACGCCTATCTGCTGACACCCAACATGGCTGAATTTGAAGCCGTGGCCGGTCGTTGCCGTGACGAACAGGACATGTTCAACAAAGCTGCCACGCTGATTGAACAACTGCAGCTGCAGGCGCTGCTGCTGACCCGCAGCGAACAGGGCATGACGCTGTTTCTGCCCGATGGCAGCCACCATCACTTTAATGCCATCGCCCGCGAGGTTTTTGATGTGACCGGAGCCGGCGATACCGTGATTGCCACACTGGCCACTGCTCTGGCCAAGGGCATTGCACTGGAAACCGCCGTGATGCTGGCCAATACCGCCGCCGGCATTGTGGTTGGCCGCATGGGCGCTGCCAGTGTCACGCCGCTGGAACTGAAACTGGCACTGGAAAGCAACCAGCCACGCCCGACCGGCATTGTCAGTGCCGGACAGCTGCAATCCCTGGTTGCGTTCGAGAAAAGCCTCGGCAAACGCATTGTGTTCACCAACGGCTGTTTTGACATTCTGCACGCCGGCCATGTGCAATACCTGAACGAGGCCGCCCTGCTCGGCGACCGGCTGATTGTTGCAATCAATGATGATGCGTCGGTAACACGCCTGAAAGGCCAGGGCCGGCCGGTCAATACCGTGGACGACCGGATGGCCGTACTGGCCAGCCTGCAGGCAGTTGACTGGGTACTGAGTTTTGCTGATGACACACCGGAAGCTCTGCTGCGCAGCCTGCAACCGGATGTACTGGTCAAAGGCGGCGATTACGGCATAGACCAGGTGGTAGGTGCGGATATTGTCCACAGTTATGGCGGCGAAGTGAAAGTGTTATCCCTGCAGCAGGGCATTTCCACTACCCGCATTATCGACAGCATCAAAAAACAATAAACGGCAGGCAATAAAAAAGGCGGGGGAAACCCCCGCCTTGTGTTTTTTGCCGCAGCTTACAATGCCTCGGCCAGGATTTTCATATTGGCACGGGTCACCTCGTTGCCAAACGGGCTGACACCAATCATCAGCGTGGTCACCCGCGATTTTTTCCAGTCCTGCAGGCGTTCCTTGATACGGTCGGCCGGGCCGCACAGCGAGATTTCGTCAGCCAGCCGGTCGGGCACCGCCATCGCCGCCTCGTGCTGGCCTTTCTCGAAATAGATGTCCTGCACTTTCTGCACTTCATCACCGTAGCCCATGCGGGTCATCAGGTTTTTATGGAAGTTCTCGCTCTTGGCTCCCATCCCGCCCAGGTACAGTGCCAGCATGTATTTCACCGGCAGCAACGCATCGGCCAGGTTGTCGTTGACGTTCATGTTGACCATCGCGCAGATTTCGAAATCCGGGTTGGTGACTTTGGCCAGCGCCTCATCATACATGGCCATATTGTCCGGCGAGATAAAGATCGGCAGCCAGCCGTCAAACTCGGTACAGGCCAGCTCAACATTTTTCGGGCCTTCAGCGCCCAGAAACACCGGGATATGTTTGCGCAGCGGATGGGTAATACTTTTCAGCGGTTTGCCCAGATTCATGCCGCCTTTCAGTGGCAGCTGGTACTGGTTGCCGTCCAGTTCCACCGGATTTTCCCGGGCAATCACCTGGCGGAAAATATTCAGCCACTCACGGGTACGCTCCAGCGGCCGCGGGAATGGCTGGCCATACCAGCCTTCAACCACCTGCGGGCCGGAAACACCGACACCCAGGCACAAACGGCCATTGGAAATATGATCAAGCGTCAGTGCCGTCATCGCCGCACACACCGGGGTACGGGCAGAAATCTGCATGACACCGGTACACAGCTTGATTTTGCTGGTATGGGTGGCAATCGCTGCCAGCGGGGTAAAACAGTCCGAGCCATAGGCTTCGGCGGTAAACAGCTTGTCAAAACCCAGCGCTTCGGCATCCTTGGCCAGCTGGATGAAATCCGGCAGTGGATCTTTTTGCCAGTAACCCTGATGTAAACCCAGTTTCATGTGTATCTCTCCCGAGTAAGTGAACTGTATTGGCAATATACGAAACGGTACGTTTCCAAACCATGACATAAGCGATCATTTTTGCATGGATACTGACAAATTGCATCATTCCGCCAATCACAACATTTCCTGAAGACAACAGCACTCTTTTATCAGGTTAACTGATATACGATATTCAAATTCCTGATTCGCCAGCACTGCCGGCTTCCGTTATGCTTGGCGCCTCTTTCAACAACGGAAAATCCTGCCGACATGTACGTTTACGATGATTACGACCAGCAGATTGTCGATGACCGGGTGGCGCAATACCGCGACCAGACCCGCCGTTACCTGGCCGGCGAGCTGTCGGAAGACGAGTTCCGCCCGCTGCGCCTGCAAAACGGCCTGTATATCCAGCGCCTGGCACCGATGCTGCGTATTGCCGTGCCATATGGCCTGCTGTCCAGTTCCCAGCTGCGCAAGCTGGCACAGATTACCCGCGACTATGACAAGGGTTACGCCCACATCAGCACCCGCCAGAATGTGCAGCTGAACTGGCCGGCACTGGAAGATGTGCCGGATATCCTGGCCGAGCTGGCCAGCGTCGGCATGCATGCCATCCAGACCAGCGGCAACTGCATCCGCAACACCACCACCGACCAGTTTGCCGGTGTGGCGGCCGATGAAATCATCGACCCGCGCCCGTACTGCGAAATGATTCGCCAGTGGTCCACATTCCACCCGGAATTTGCCTACCTGCCGCGCAAGTTCAAGATTGCCGTGTGCGGTTCGGCGGAAGACCGCGCTGCCATCTACGCCCATGACATCGGTATTGAGCTGGTAAAAAACCTGCACGGCGACACCGGCTACAAGATCATTGTTGGTGGTGGCCTGGGCCGCACACCGGTTATCGGTGCGGTGGTGCGTGACTTCCTGCCGGAGCAGCATCTGCTTACCTACCTTGATGCCATCCTGCGTGTCTACAACCTGTATGGCCGGCGCGACAACAAATACAAGGCGCGCATCAAGATCCTGGTACGGGCCATGGGGGTTCAGGCTTTTACCGACAAGGTGGAACAGCAATGGGCGCTGCTGAAAGACGGGCCATCCACGTTGACCACCGCTGAAATCGGCCGTATCAAGGGCTTTTTTACCCCGCCAGCCTATGACACGATCAACGATGACGATGCAACTCTGGCGCTGAACAGCCAGGCCGCTGGCAACAAGCGTTTTGCCGACTGGCTGGCTCACAATACCCACGCCCACAAACAGCCTGGCTACCGCGCCATAACGGTTTCCCTGAAGCGCACCGGCATTGCCCCCGGCGACATCACCGACCGCCAGATGGAGCTGATTGCCGACCTGGCCGATCGTTATTCGTTTGGTGAAATCCGCAATACCCACCAGCAGAACATGATTCTGGCGGATGTGAAAAAATCCGACCTGTTTGCATTGTGGCAGGCGCTGGATGCAGAACAGCTGGCCGAAGCCAATATCGGCACACTGAACGACATTATTGCCTGCCCCGGCGGCGACTACTGCTCACTGGCCAATGCCAAGTCGATTCCGGTCGCCGAAGCCATCCAGCGCCGTTTTGATGATCTTGATTATGTGTACGACCTGGGCCCTATTGAGCTGAACATTTCCGGCTGCATGAACGCCTGTGGCCACCACCATATTGGCCATATCGGTATCCTGGGTGTCGACAAGAAAGGCAAGGAATTCTTCCAGGTATCACTGGGTGGCAGCCAGGGCAAAAATGCCTCACTGGGGCAGATTCTCGGCCCATCCTTTTCGGCAGAGGAGATTCCCGATGTCGTGGAAACACTGTTGAATGCCTATCTGGCCAAACGCCAGCCGGAGGAAAGCTTTTTGCAGGCCTTCCGTCGCCTCGGCATGGATTATTTCAAGGAGGCTGTGTATGCCAACGCTGCTTAAAAACAACCAGGTTATTGATGACAGCTGGGTTGTGGTCAACGATAACAGCATTAGCGAGGCATCGGCACTGCCGGAGGGCGACCTGCTGCTGCCCCTGACAGTATGGCTGCGCTGCAGCGATGCCGCCGGCGAACGCAATCTGGCACTGTGGCTGAACAGTGATGACGATGTGCAACTGCTGGACGGCCATTGTCACCGGCTGGCAGTGATTGCCATCAATTTCCCGACCTTCGCCGATGGCCGCGGCTACAGCATGGCGGCCCTGCTGCGCCAGCAATTCGGTTACCAGGGGGAGTTGCGCGCCATCGGTGATGTGTTAAGAGACCAGCTGTTCTACCTGAAACGGGTCGGCTTTGACAGCTTTGCCCTGCGTGCAGACCAGGATCCGCACCAGGCACTGGCATCACTGAATGACTTTCGCCACTGCTACCAGGCCTCCAGCGACAACCCCGAACCGCTGTTCCGCCGCCGGGCCTGACCGGCAGTCTGACGCCGCAGTTCAATCCAGGTAGGCATCCAGCATGCCGTCCGGATTGAACTCGGCACCAAGCGCGGCAATAAAGCTGAACACACCCAACAACTTGCGACTGAGAAAAACAAATTCCTTGGGTGGCACAGCAAAATAACGACTCATGGCTGATTTGGCAGCAAGTTTGCCGGCGCGTCTCGGCAACCGGCTTTGCTCCCAGCGGTATTCACCGGCGGCATTAACCGCCTCAGGCGGACAACCATTGCGCTGGTGGATAAAAGGCTCCATCAGCAGGCAGCACAGCGCGGCAAAATCCTGATGCACATCATCCGGGTAATGCACCTGCATAATACCCAGATCAATCGCACCCTGGCGTACCGCCGCCAGGTCATTGCGATAGGCACCCAGCAACATGGCACGAACCGGTCGCAAAAAACCGTCGTCATAATCGACCACTGAACCAAAATCGAGCAACACAATTTCGCCATCACCCTGGTCATTCAGGCGGATGCGGTAATTGCCAAAATTGGGGTCGGTCTGCAACTGCCCCCACTCGAACAGTTCTCGCAGAAACAGCTGCAAAAAGGCACGCCCCAGGGCATTACGCTGCACCTGGCTGAAAGCGGCCACCGATACATCACTGACGGCAACCCCGGCCTCAAAGGTGCTGACAAGCAAACGCCCGCTGCAGTATTCATCAATCACCTGCGGTACCTTCAGCACCGGATCATGCGCCAGATAGGCGGCAAAACGGCGGGTCATGTCCGCTTCACGCCGGTAGTCCACCTCATGGTGCAGCAGGGATCGCACTTCTTCCAGCCAGTCCTGTACCGTATCGTCAGCACTCAGCAGGCGGCCCAGACGCAACAGGCGCACAACACTGTCAAAATCACTGTCTATCGCGTCAGCCACGCCGGGGTACTGGATTTTCAGGCATAACTGGCGGCCTGTGGCGCGGTGTTCGGCACGATGTACCTGGGCCAGCGAGGCAGCGCCAATCGGCTGTTTTTCGATAATAAAATCATCAATGCGCTGGCCAAGCTCCTGGCGCAATACCTTTTCGATGGCTGGCCAGGCCAGTGCCGTGGTCTGCTCTTCCAGCGTGCGCAGCGCCGTGGTGACTTCTTCCGGCAAAACATGTTCGCCATACAGGGCTATCATCTGGCCAATCTTGACCACACTGCCCTTCAGCTTGCCCAGCTCGTCAGCCAGGTAGTGCGCCTGCTGCGACAGGATGCGACTGTTACGTGCCTGGCGTTTTTCCTTGCCGAGAAAAACCGAACCCCACATCTGAGCGCCGGCCTTGCTGCCGGCAGTAACGCCGGCACGGGTCATCTGCCACTGGCGCTCCAGCGCACCGGTCTTGATACGGCCTATCGTTTTATCCTTGCCGTCTTTTTTTTTCATGGTTCCAGCCGCGGAAAAAAATCGGCAATATGACTGCCGGTGTAGTGCTGCACCTGGTCCTGCGCCTGCTGCATGAATTTCATGAACACCAGTGATGCGGGTGCAGCACCGATATCCAGCCAGCGCAACAGCCCGCCCGGAATCAACACAAAATCACCCGGCTCACACAGCAGCTGCAGTACCTGCCGGCCACTGTGAAAGGCCAGCAACAACTGTCCCTGCAACACCAGCAGCATTTCATCCTTGTCAAGACGGTATTCGGACAGGTAGCGCATACGCAGCCGATCCAGGTTCGGATAAGCGTGATCAACAGCCATCACCGATGCAAACGGGAACTGGTGCTGCCTGTCCAGCGGCACGATGTTGCGTTTGATATCAAGCTGCAGGTCACGGTCAGCGATAATGTCGGCCACATCCGCCGTCTGGGCCGCACGTCGATAGACAATATGGTAATCCTGCAGCAGCTCGGCAATTTCCAGCGGCAACTCGGTACGCAGGTCGGCGCGCGGGTTTTGTTCATCCTGATAGATCGTCAGACAACTCATGGGCATGCTTTCTCGCTTCTGCACCCCCTGTTCAGGGGGAGCGTAACAATGTTTGCCTATTCTACACGAAGTGTACGGATATGCCGCCGCAGCCGATGACGCAACTGCTGTTTTTTTGCTGCTGACAAGCGTGCATAGCGGATCAGCAGATACAATCTGCCGATCTCTTTCAGTGTTCTGGCTGACGCCGGGTAACGCTGGGCAGCGGTCGCAACAAAAGCCTGCGGCCCCTGCCCCGGCTGGCGCTCCAGGCCGGCACGGCGCAGCTTGCGCTGCAAGTGCTGCAGCAGCCGCTCATCCGGCGACAGGCGTGCCGGGCGGTGACGCCAGAACAGCAACAACCAGACCAGCAGGCCGGTGACAACAAAACTGCCCAGCACCAGCAGCGCGATGCGTTTCAGCGAAACCTGGCCAAGCAAGGCACGCAACACATCCTGCTGCTGGCGTCCCTCGTAGGACAACACCCAGCTGTGCCACAGGTAATTGGCCTGGTCCAGCCGGTATTGCAGCTTGCGCAGCCAGCCAAGCCGGGCACTGAAACGGGCCGGCGACAGCGGTGAGCGCGACAGGAAATCCGGCTCATCCGCCAGGCTCTGCTGGCCACCCTGCTCAATGCGATCCGGTGATACTGCATAGGTGGGATCCACACGCTGCCAGCCACGTCCTTCCAGCCACACTTCTGTCCAGGCATGGGCATCCAGCTGGCGTACCGTCACATGCTGCTCATAGGGATTGATATCGCCGCCCTGGTAACCGGCCACCACCCTCGCCGGTATACCGGCCGCACGCATCAGCACGGTAAAGGCACCGGCATAGTGCTCACAGAATCCCTGGCGGGTCTCAAACAGGAATTCATCGACGGTATTGCGCCCAAGCCGCGGTGGGGTCAGGGTATACACAAAACCGTTATTGCGGAAATAATCGAGCACCCGCTCAACAAAATCTGCATCGGAATCAGCACCGGCACGCAACTGCCGGGCCAGTGCCAGCGTGCGCGGGTTAAAACCGTCGGGCAGCTGCAGGCTGTCCCGGTGGCGGAAATTGTTCACCGGCCACGGCCGGCTGGCAGCCGGGTAGGAAACAAACTGCCAGGCCTCACGATTCATGATCGGCTGGCGCTGCTGCAGGGTAAAATCGTCATAGTCGATCGCCCCGCTGTCATGCTCAACCGTACCGGGCAGCGGAAACATCCAGCGCTGCTGGCTGGGCTCCATGATCACGCGATAACGGAAAGCCGCCATGTTGTCATCAATCTGGTAATAACGGCGCATGTCGTCACGCTCGTGACGCAGGCTGCTTCGCCGCCAGGTCAGGCCATCAAAATGCGAAAACACCATGCCGCGCCAGTACAGCTGGCTGAGTGCCGGTGGCATGCCGTCAAACTCGGCACGAAATGCCAGTTCATCACTCTGCGCCAGCTCGGCAATCATGCCCGGTGACATGCTGTCGCTGATACCGGTCTTGCCACTGGCCGACGGCTGCGGCAATACCCACAGCGGTTCAATACGCGGGAATACCAGGAATGCCACCAGCATCAGCGGCAATGAAAACAACAGCATTTTGCCGGCTTCCCGGCACGGAAACCAGAAACCGGCCTGCACATCGGCATGGGCGGCAACCAGGGTGCTGGTCACCAGCAGCAGTGCGACAAGCATGTACACGGCAGCAAAAATACCCTGCTCAAACAGCAACTGGGTGACAATGACAAAATACGCCAGGTAAACACCGACCAGCAGGTCCCGCCAGGTGGCGGTTTCCACCAGTTTCAGCAAAAACGCCAGCAGCAGCAGGATGACCATGGTTTCAATGGTAAAAAAACGCGGCTGGCTGATTGCCACCAGCGACATTACCAGCACCACCAGCACGGCCTTGGTTTTGCTGGACGGGTATTGCCAGCGACCACGAAACACCTGGATGCGCCAGACCGTCAGCAGCAGCCAGCCCGGCACCAGCAGCAACGGGTAACGCAGCATGTGCGGCAACAGCAGGAAAAACTGGGCCAGCAGAATCCAGATAAACACCGGGCGGGCAATGCGGTAATCCTGCACTCAGTCCACCTCACCGTACAGGGCCAGTGCCGTCAGCACCTCGTGCCGGTGCCGTTCGCCGCTGGCAGGGGTAATTTCCCGCCCCGGCAGGCGCAAGCCGTAGGGTTTGCCGGCCGTGTCCAGCGCCAGCACCCAGCCGCACAGCAGCGACAGGCGTTGCTCCACACCATGGCCTGCCATGGCCTGCCAGTCCACCCAGGTCTGTTCGTCCTCCTTGCCGGCAAAAATCTTGCTTTGCAGGCGCTGGCCCCTGGCCAGGCTGCGCCAGTCCACATGGCGCAGCGGTTCACCCGGCACATAATCACGAAAGCCCCAGAAATCCTCATTGCCGGCCAGTGGCCGCTCCCGGCCGCTCTGGCCACTGGCCGGGGCCATCGGCAACGGTGTCGGCAACAACGGTGCCGGATAGACGATCACCTCAAAATCCAGATCTACCCACGACCAGCAACGGATAAAACCCAGCGGGTAAAAACTTTCTACCCGCAAACGCCCGGGGCGAAAACGGCCCCGCTGCGGTGCCAGGCAATGCAGGCGAATCAACAGCTGGTCAACATTAACCAGGTCGTGACGCTGGGCTGGCTGGAATGGCCAGTACAGCAGCAGATGATGGTGCGCGCGGCTGCCCTGCCGGCCAAGCTGGATCGCAAACTCGGCATGCTCGCCGGCAAAGACCGGCGTTGCCTTGCCGGCTTTCAGCTGCAGGCCACTGATATTCAGGTAGGTGAACAAAATGGCCGTATTGAACAGGCTGGCGAGAAAAAATGTCAGCGCATAGGCCAGGTTGTTTTTGTAGTTGATAGCCGCCAGCAGCAGCGCCAGCAGCAGCGCCAGGTACAGCACCCCCTGGCGGGACGGGAAAACAAAAATACGGCGCTGATTCAGGGTCTGCTGGCGGGCTGCTGGCAGGCGGTTCGCCAGCCAGCGAG
>DATCSZ010000149.1:0-2214 GCA_036568205.1 Pseudomonadales bacterium | reverse complement strand
GTAAAAATCAGATAACCGGTGCGCACACGGAGCAACAGCCTGGGATGGCGGGCCAGCCAGTCCTGGATCAGCAGAATAACAAACAGGACAACAAGTGCAATGCAGAGAATGACAATATTGATGCGCTCATTCAGCCAGATGGTTTTCCACAAAGGTTGCTGATCCACCCTGTTCAGGCTTGTGGCTGCCGCATCCTTGCTGATTAATCCCCGGGCGGCCGCTACCATTTTCGCGGACTTGCTGATGGTGCGATTGAGTACCATGGTGGTGATGGTGGCGCCACTGATGCCATCGAGAACCACCTGGTCCGGTTCGCTGCGGCCGTTAATGCGTATATCCGCCGAAGCCGGTATGTGTTTATACTGGTCGGTAAATTTTTCCAGGTCGCGTGAGGACAGGCCCACCACCAGGATGGGTTCTTCGTGATGCACAATATGCACGCCAAGAATGTTTCCCTGCATATCCAGGCCCACCAGTGCATTGATCGGTTTACCGGAATAGGCCGGGATCGGGCTAACGTCGCTGGTATAAAACACATAGCCCAGGGTATGAATGCCCTGGCGCACACTGGCCGAAGGTGGCGTGCCATCAAAGCGGCCAACATCGTCGGCGGTAGGAAACATGCGGCTGACCAGGTCCATCAGCTCATGCTCATCCATGGCCTGTGCAGATCCGGCAATCAGCATCAGCAAAAATAAAACAAGGTATTTCAATGTGCAAAGTCCCCCGGCATAGGTTCCCAGCTTCGTCCACCCTGATGCGAGTGGCCTTGATTTTCGTCAAGTGGCTTCCGAGACAGGCGGCATGCGGAGTTCTCCGGCGCCAGGGCTACTGGAGATGCTGCCGATAAAGTCGCAGGGCGCGTAGCAACAGCAGCTCCAGCAACAGCCAGCTGGCGAACAGCAACAACAGGGCAGGGTAAAAAAATATCCACGGGTAAACCAGGGCGAGCAGCAGGCAACCGACACCGGCCATATGCAGGTACAGCTGATAGACGGTTTGCTTCGGCGCAATGATGTCATTCATGCTGGGTATCTCACGGTCCGCTTTGCGCGGTAATGCACCCTGCTGATGCAAATGCAGCCATACCAGGAATGGCAGTATCTTATACAGCATCCCATTGATGATGGACAGCACGAAGCCGATCACGAACAGTATCGCCATGGGCATGGCCATGGCTGCCTGGTTGAAGGTGCTGTAGAGCAATAGCAACAGGCTGGCGCCCAGCATCAGCATGCCGAATAGCCAGAAATACAGGCTGGCATCTGCGCGCCTTTTCCTGCGTTGCATCAGTAGCTGCAGGGTGATGCCGATGAATGCCACAAACAGCAGGCATAGCATGACGAGCAGGCCGCTCTCCAGCCAGTCCCGGTTGCTGCCGGTGAAACGCAGTACCGACCATAGCAGCAATAGCAAAAAAATAAGCCAGGTAAAATAGCGCCTGACCAGTACAGGGTATTCCCGGGTTACCTGGAACATGGGGATGACCTGGTAGGCGATGGAGATGATCATCGTGCCGACCCAGCCGATGCCCGCCCAGGCAAGATGCAGGTCGGTGTATTGCCGGAGCAACGGGATGGCATCAAAACCATGGCCCAGCGCCAGCATCAGGCCCATGGTTGCGCTGATCCACAGGGATATCACTGCCAGTCGCATACCGGTGATCGAGGCATGACTGGAATGGGCCTGCAACAGGCTGACACTGATGCTGATCAGGAATAGCAATAAGCCGGGTAGTAACAGCAGCAGTCCGCCGCGGAGAATGATGGAGTGACTTAGATACAGGCCCAGGGTGAATAGCAGCACCCCGGCGGTGACCAGTGCATGGACCAGCCTGGCTGTGGTTTCAGCCCGGTAAATCCGCGAACCCGCCAGCACCGGCAGCAGCTGGAACAGAGCGCCCATCATGGTCATGCTGATAAAGCCCAGGGTCAACAGATGGGTGATGGCCAGGGTCTGTGGCAACCAGCGTTGTTGCAATATATCCGGGCCCTGGATCAACAGGCCGATGATGGCCAGCATGCCAAACAGCGGCGCAGTGACAAAAAATCGCGCCGGTGTGCCGATGCTCGGCGCCTGATCGATGGACAGGTTGCTGTAGCTCATGGTTACGAAACTAATCTGCGTAGATCGAACGTCGCATGCGGTGACGAAGGAGCCGCATGGTGCCAACAGATGCAGCTCGTACCTCACCGCATCCTACGGTTGAATAAT
>DATCSZ010000148.1:0-4598 GCA_036568205.1 Pseudomonadales bacterium | reverse complement strand
CAGCTCATCCAGGCTGGCGGCATTCACTGCGGCCAGCATGCGGGCGATCTGCTGCTCGTCCGGGCCGATATGGCGTTGTACAAATTCCTGCCGGTTGGTCAGCTGCTCCAGTGTCGCCATGCGCATTCTCCACATATCGGGCGGTCGAAAAGAAGGCGCGTATTAAAGCACAAATCGGCTTTCGCGATAATGGGGCAGCCAGCAAAAAACACAGCATCTTGTGGCTGTGCCGGCCGGCAGGCAATAGATATGCGGTTGTGGCACAATGGCCGCAACCTGGGAGGGAGCATGGATAACGACAGCAACAACAGGCCGGTGGCGATCGGCCCGTGGCAGCGGCTCAGCAGCGAATGCCGCTACCGCAACCCGTGGATAGAAATCTGGCACGATGAGGTCATCACCCCCGGCAACACCGCCGGCATATACGGCCGCGTGCATTTTCGCAACCGCGCCATTGGCATTGTGCCGCTGGATGACGACGGCTTTACCTGGCTGGTCGGCCAGTACCGTTATGCGCTGGATGCCTACAGCTGGGAAATCCCGATGGGCGGGGCACCCGAGGGCAGTACACCGCTGCAGGCAGCACAGGCCGAACTGCGTGAGGAAACCGGGCTGCAGGCGCAGGACTGGCAAATGATCCAGACCCTGCACACCTCCAACTCGGTCACCGATGAGGTGGGCTATGTGTTTATTGCCCGCCAGCTGCAGCAGGGCGACGCCTGCCCGGAGCCGAGCGAGGATATCAGCATCCGCCGGCTGCCATTGGCCGAAGCCGTCAGCTGGGCCATGGATGGCCGCATTACCGATGCCATCAGCGTGGCGGCCTTGCTGAAGGTGTGGCTGATGCAGCAGGGCGCTGCGCCATAGCCCGCTGGCCGCTGACAGCCAGCCCTATGGCTGCGCCGCGTGCCGCGGTTACTCCAGCATATACACCATGTTGACGTTAACAGTAACGGTTTGCGGGCGAACCTCCAGCGGCGCGCCGCCGGCATCTTCCTGCATTGCCATCGCCTGCGCACGCATCACTGGCATGGGCTGGCTGAAGCCACCGGATTCGCTGACCTGGTAAACCCGACCCAGCTTGCGTCCCAGGGTTTCGGCAATCACCGTTGCCTTGTCGCGGGCATGGTTCAGCGCCAGAACCAGCGCCTTGTTGTGCTGTTGTTGCGGCTTGTCAAAACCAAAACCCTGCTGGCTGAACTGGCTGATATCCAGCCCGGCCACGGCAGCGGCCAGTTCGGTATAACGATCCAGCCGGTACAGCTTGATTGATACTGTGCGACGCACGGTTTCACCTTTCAGCAGGCGTTTGCCTTTCTGCCATTCGTAATACGGCTGGATCGACAGTTGCGAGGCATCAATATGCGGCTTGTCGATGCCGGTTTCCTGCGCGGCGGCAATCACCTGGGCGACAATCTTGTCCACCTGCTGCTTGTTGTCGCTGGCCTCGCCGGTTTTTTCCACCACCACCTGCAGGCGCATGAAATCGGGCATTACCTCAATGCTGCCTTCAGCAGCCACCTGGATATGCGGCATCTCCAGTGCCTGGGCGGCTGTGGCCAGCCACAGCAAGGCAACAACAATAACGGATTTATTCAGCAGTGTTTTCATGGCGGCTCCTGATCGCTTCATGCAATTGCCGGTTAACCGGCGTGTCGATGTGGTACATGGCACCCAGACGGACAATATGGCCGTTCAGGTAGTCAATTTCGGTGTTGCGCTGGTGGTGCAGGTCCTGGCGCATGGATGAGCTGTTGTCGGCCGTCAGCGCAATCACATCGCTGACCTGCTTGTCGATATTGGCCAGCACCTCAGCAAACCCGGCGGCCTCGGCCACCAGCCGGCATTCATGGATAATGTCGGCCAGCTGCGCTTTGGCCTCCACATGCCTGGCCAGTTCCCCGTTTTTGCAGTCATACAGTGCTGTCAGCGGATTGATACAGCAATTGATCACCAGTTTTTGCCACAGCGCGGCCTGGATATCCGGGCGCAGCTGGCAGTGCAGGTCACAATACAGCTTGTTCACCAGCTGCGCATCCTGGCGCTGGCCCAGCGCACCCAGCTGGGTCAGGCCGCTGCCGGTGTGCTCCACCGTCAATGGCTGCATGCGCAGGGCCGCCTCGGTGGTAATGCCGGCATACACCGGGTTATCGGCAAAGCGGCTGGCTACCAGCTGCTGGTTGCCAATGCCGTTTTGCATCAGTACCAGCGTGGTGTTGTCGCCAATCGCATGGGCCACGGCATCCAGCGCGGCCACCGTTTGTGGTGCCTTCACGCAGACCAGCAGGTTGTCAATTGCCGTCAGCGCGCCGGCATGGGTGGCCTGCAGTGTGCACTGGTGATGTTCACCATCGCGGATCAGGGTCAGCTGCTGCTCGCCGGCCAGTGCGGCATCACGCACAATCAGGCTGACAGCGTGGCCGGCCCTGGCCAGGTAATAGGCCCACAGGCAGCCAATGCTGCCGGCACCGAGAATATGCCAGTGTGTCTGCATGCTGTCGTTCCCTGTCAGTTGCGCCACCTGAACAATATAGCAGCGAGTGCCAGGCAACACAGTGTCATGACCAGCATTACCAGCAAATGCACGGCCACATCGGCCAGCCCGGCGCCGTTGATCATGATCTCGCGGCCGGCCTTGACCAGGTGGGTCAGCGGCAGGAAGTCGGCCAGCCGCTGCATTGCCGGCGGCGTGTCATCCAGCGAAAACCAGATGCCGGACAAAAACATCATCGGCCAGGTGGTGGCATTGAGGATGCCGCCGGCAAATTCCTCGCTGTCGGTGCGGCTGGCAATCAGCAGCGCCAGCGAAATCATCGACATCGCACCCAGCACCGCCACCAGCAGCAAATCCCACCAGTGGCCGACAAACACCAGGTCGAGGAACATGTCGCTGCCGACAAAAATCAGCGCATTGGTGGCCACCACCAGGAACAGGCGCGATGCCACCTGCGCCGACAAAAACTGCAAGGCCGATACCGGTGTGGCCTGCAGGCGCTTTAACACACCGTTTTTACGGTAACGCACCAGCACATAACCGACACCAAACAGCGAACCAAACATGATATTCATGCCCAGCACGCCGGGGATTACCCAGTCGACATAACGGATCGGCTGGCCATCGAGCAGCTGCTGGCGGTAATCCGGGTGATCGGCCGTCAGCTGCATCACCAGCCGGCCCTGCGACGAATTCGGGTTCAGCCAGATCACCCGGCTGCTGCTGTCCACCAGCGCATGCAGCTGGTGGTGGCGCAGCCTTGCCTGGCCGGTGGCCAGCTCATCATAGGCAATCCACTTGCTGTAGGGCTGGTCCAGCGCGGCCAGGCCGGCCGGCTGCACGGTGGCCGGGAAATAGCCCAGCGTCAGCAGGTTTTCGTTGTCATCGGAAAAGGCAATCGCACAGCCGATGATAATCAGGGTAGGGAATACCAGCGCCCAGGAAAGTGAACCCCGGTCGCGGTAAAACTCCTTGTTGCGGGCAAAAAACAGCTGCAGGAATGTTTTCATTACTGGCGTAACTCGTGGCCGGTGAGTTTCAGGAACAGGTCTTCCAGGTTGGGTTTGGCAATCGTCAGCGAACCGAGATCCACGCCATGCTCCAGCAGGCGGGCAATGGTGCGCCGCACATCATCGGTCAGCAGGCTGACCTGCTCACCCTCGTCAATCACGGTTTCTGCCAGCGCCCCGGCCGGCAGTACCAGCGCGGCCTTGTCCAGCGTCAGCCGGCGCTCGCTGAAATGGCGGTTCAGCAAGGCCTGTGGTGAACCCTGCTCGATAATACGGCCGCGATCAATAATCAGCAGCTCGTCACACAGCTTTTCCGCCTCATCCATGTAATGGGTGGTCAGGATAATTGTCTTGCCCTGCTGGCGGATCGACTCAATCAGCGTCCAGAAACTGCGCCGCGCCTGCGGATCAAGGCCGGTGGTCGGCTCATCAAGAAAAATAATGTCCGGGTTGTTGATCAGCGCCAGTGCCAGCAGCAATCGCTGGCGCTGGCCGCCGGACAGGCGGGTGGACTGGCGATCCACAAAGCCCTGCAACTGGCACAGTGCGGTCAGCTCATCCAGCGCCACCGGTGCCGGGTAAAAGCTGGCAAACAGCGCCAGGGTTTCGCCCACAGTCAGGTAATCCATCAGCGCCGTCTGCTGAAACTGGATGCCGGCCTGCTGCTTGAAACGGCGGTCACGCGGGCGACCATGGTAGAGAATCTCGCCGCGATCCGGCTCGCAGATACCCTCGATCATCTCGATGGTGGTGGTCTTGCCGGCGCCGTTCGGCCCCAGCAGGCCAAAACAGCTGCCGCGCCGCACGGCAAAGGAAATATCATCAACCGCGATCAAATCACCAAACTGCTTGCCGAGGTGGCGGACTTCAAGAATATTCATAACACAACGCCGGAGTCAGGAGGGCGTATTGTACGCAAGCGGCCCGGCCAAAGCGAACGGCGGTGGTGGTGTTGGCAAACAGGGTGGCAAGGCAAAATACGCATCGTCGTCGCTCTGGAAGCCGCGACATAAAACAGCGTCGCCCCGGAAGCCGAAGGCTATCCGGGGCCCAGTGGTTTCAACATCGTGTAGCTTATGGTTATCCACCCCTGC
>DATCSZ010000147.1:0-11603 GCA_036568205.1 Pseudomonadales bacterium | reverse complement strand
ATCCCACAGCCAGCTGGTCTGGTACAGGTGCTCGCCATACTGGCTGATATACCAGCCGTTGATAAAACCGTTGGCGGCATTCAGCGGCATGCCGTTGGCGAGAATGCCGAGCCGGAAGCCGGCCCCGGGCTTTGCCCGTATCTTGAACGGATAAACAAAGGTGCGGTGGAAGTAATGGCCTTCAAACAGCAGGAACAGGATCAGCGGTACCACATGCAGCCAGTGGTCACCGAGAAAGAAAAACAGCCCGAACAGGAAAAAAACCGGGAATTCCAGCAGGATCCAGCCCAGCCGCAACGGTACGTTGGGCCCCCACAGCCAGTGGGTGTCCTCATCACGCCGACCGTAGGGGGCGTCGAAAAAGAACAGCACACAAAACATGAACAGGGAAAAGCCGAACACCCCGAGGGTGGCGTAATAATGAAATTCGGTGGTCAGCCAGTCCATGTCAGGTCCCTGTATAACGAAAACGGCGATTATAAGACAAAAGCGGGCTGGCGATACAGGCGTCAGCCGGCCAGTGCGCGGGCGTGAAAAGCGATATGCTCACCAATAAAACTGGCAACAAAATAATAGCTGTGGTCGTAACCGGGCTGCATGCGCAGGGTCAGCGGGTAATCAGCGGCCTGGCAGGCAGCAGACAGCAGCTGCGGCTTCAGTTGTTCGGCAAGAAACGCATCGGCATCGCCCTGGTCGACCAGCATCGGCAATTTTTTGCCGGTGGCGGCCCTGACCAGTTCACAGCTGTCGTAGGCACGCCAGTCATCACGATGCTCGCCAAGGTAGTTGGCCAGTGCTTTTTCTCCCCACGGGCAGTTCATTGGTGAGCAGATTGGGGCAAAGGCCGATACCGAGTGATAGCGGTCCGGGTTTTTCAGCGCAATTGTCAGTGCGCCGTGGCCGCCCATGGAGTGGCCGCTGATGGCCTGGCGGCTGCCATCAACCGGGAAATGCGCATTGACCAACGCCGGCAGCTCCTGGCTGATGTACTCGTACATGTGGTAGTGACGTGCCCACGGTTCTCGGGTGGCTGCCACATAAAAGCCGGCGCCGAGGCCAAAATCCCAGGCTTGCTGTTCATCATCCGGCACCTCATCACCACGCGGGCTGGTATCCGGCGCGACAATGGCAATGCCATGTTCGGCGGCATAACGCTGGGCGCCGGCCTTGTGGACAAAGTTTTCATCGCTGCAGGTCAGGCCGGACAGCCAGTACAATACCGGCACCTTGCCGTGCGCTGCCTGTGGCGGCAGGAAAATGGAAAAACGCATGTCACAGTGATTGACGCTGGAGGCGTGGCTGTATTGTTCCTGCCAGCCGCCAAAACACTTGTTGCGGGCCAATTGCTGCATACGGTTACCCCGGCTCAGAACAGGATCACGGAACGGATGGATTTGCCTTCGTGCATCAGCTCAAACGCCCGGTTGATGTCGTCCAGCCCCATAGTATAGGTGACCATTTCATCAATCCTGATCTCGCCGCGCAGGTATTGCTCGACATAGCCGGGCAGCTGCGAGCGGCCTTTTACCCCGCCAAACGCCGAACCACGCCAGACCCGGCCGGTCACCAGCTGGAATGGCCGGGTGCAGATTTCCTGGCCGGCACCGGCAACACCAATGATGGTCGATTCACCCCAGCCCTTGTGGCAGCATTCCAGTGCCGAACGCATGGTGTCGGTACGGCCAATGCACTCAAACGAATAATCCACGCCGCCGTCGGTCAGGTCGACAATCACGTCCTGGATCGGCCGGTCGTAGTCTTTCGGGTTGATGCAATCGGTGGCGCCGAGCATACGCGCCATGTCGAACTTGTCCGGGTTGATGTCGATAACCAGGATACGCGAGGCCCTGGCCATCACGGCGCCCTGTACCGCCGACAGGCCAACACCGCCAAGGCCAAAAATCGCAACACTGGAGCCGGGTTCCACCTTGGCGGTATTCAGCACCGCACCGATGCCGGTGGAGATGCCGCAGCCGAGCAGGCAGACCTTGTCCAGCGGTGCTGCCTTGTTGATTTTGGCCACCGCGATTTCCGGCAATACCGTGTATTCGGAAAATGTCGACGTGCCCATAAAGTGATAAATCGGCTTGCCGTTCAGCGAAAAACGTGATGTGCCGTCCGGCATCACGCCCTTGCCCTGGGTGGCACGAATCGCCTGGCACAGGTTGGTTTTGCCGGACAGGCAGAATTTGCACTGGCCGCATTCGGGGGTGTACAGCGGAATGACATGGTCGCCGACGGCCACCGAACTGACACCGGGGCCGACGTCCTCAACAATCGCGCCGCCTTCGTGGCCGAGAATACACGGGAAAATGCCTTCCGGATCATCGCCGCTGAGGGTGAATGCATCGGTATGGCAGACACCGGTAGCCACCATGCGCAGCAGCACTTCACCGTGCTTTGGGCCCTCCAGGTCAACGGTTTCTATCGATAATGGCTGGCCAGCCTGCCAGGCAACTGCAGCGCGTGTTTTCATGATACCTACCTTTATGTGCCGGATGGATAATGGCCGGCAGTGTAATACAGGCGTGGCCAGGAAACAAAAGCGCCGCTACAGCGCATCAGCACCGGGTGCATTGCAGCCGTGATGCACCACAAAAAAGCGGGTTTTTCAATCTCGTTTTACGGCGGGTTTTTCCGCATAATGCGCAGCATTCATGACATTGCAGAAGATAATAACGATGAGCCTGATCAATCAGAAAATTGCCGACGAACTGGGCGTTGCCAGCCGCCAGGTGGATGCGGCGGTCGCGTTGCTGGATGAAGGTGCGACCGTGCCGTTTATTGCCCGTTACCGCAAGGAAGTGACCGGCAGCCTCGATGATACCCAGCTGCGCCGGCTGGACGAGCGCCTGCATTACCTGCGTGAGCTGGAGGACCGCAAGCGCACCATCCTGAAAAGCATTGACGAGCAGGGCAAGCTGACTGCCGAACTGCAACAGGCGATTGCCGGCGCCGACAGCAAAAACGTGCTGGAAGACCTGTACCTGCCCTACAAACCGAAACGCCGCACCAAGGGCCAGATTGCCATTGAGGCCGGGCTGGAGCCACTGGCCGACACGCTGTTCAATGATCCGGCGCAGGACCCTGTTGTACAGGCGCAAGCGTATATTGATGCCGACAAGGGCGTGGCCGATGTCAAGGCGGCGCTGGACGGCGCCAAGTACATCCTGATGGAGCGTTTCAGCGAAGATGCCGCACTGATCGCCAAAATCCGCCATTTCATGCAGCAGGAGGCCAGCGTGATCTGTGAGCTGGTGCCAGGCAAGGAAAACGAGGGTGCCAAGTTCCGCGACTATTTTGACTACAGCGAGGCGTGGAAAAAAGTGCCGTCACACCGGGCGCTGGCGGTATTCCGTGGCCGCAACGAAGGGGTGCTGCAGGTGCGCCTGGATATCGCCAGCGGCGAGGAGAAGCCGCTGTTGCATCCCTGCGAGCTCCTGATCGCCGAGCATATCGGTTTTCGTGACCAGGGGCGTGCTGCGGATGGCTGGCTGAAAGAGGTGGTGAAATGGACCTGGCGGGTCAAGCTGCACGGCCATATCGAAACCGACCTGATGACCGCACTGCGTGAACGTGCCGAACAGGATGCGATCAAGGTGTTTGCCGACAACCTGAAGGATTTGCTGCTGGCGGCGCCGGCCGGCCCGAAAGCCACCATCGGCCTTGATCCCGGCCTGCGTACCGGGGTCAAGGTGGCGGTTGTTGACCATACCGGCAAATATCTGGACCACTGCGCGATTTTCCCCACCGCACCGCAGTTCAAGGTGGCGGAAGCCGCGGCCAAACTGGTGCAACTGGCGCAGAAGTACAACGTCGAGCTGATTGCCATCGGCAATGGCACTGCCTCGCGGGAAACCGACAAATTTGTTGCTGACGTGATCAAACAGTTTCCGCAGCTGGGTCTGCGCAAGGTGATGGTCAATGAGGCCGGTGCCTCGGTGTATTCCGCATCGGAAGTGGCGGCAAAGGAGTTCCCGGATCTGGACGTCACCATTCGCGGTGCAGTATCGATTGCCCGCCGCCTGCAGGATCCGCTGGCGGAGCTGGTGAAGATTGACCCGAAATCGATCGGTGTCGGCCAGTACCAGCACGATGTCAGCCAGGTGCAACTGGCCCGCTCGCTGGATGCGGTGGTCGAGGATTGTGTGAACGCCGTCGGGGTTGATGTGAATATGGCTTCGGCGGCACTGCTCAGCCGGGTGTCCGGCCTGAACCAGACACTGGCCAAAAACATTGTTGACTACCGTGACCAGCACGGCGTGTTCAGGACCCGCGAGCAGCTGAAAAACGTGGCCCGTTTTGGTGACAAGACCTTCGAGCAGGCGGCCGGCTTTTTGCGGGTAATGAATGGTGATCATCCGCTGGATGCCTCGGCCGTGCACCCGGAAGCCTATGCCCTGGTGGAGCAGATTGCCCGGCGTAACCAGCGCCCGCTGCGCTCATTGATTGGTGACCGCAGTTTCCTGAAAAGCCTGAAGGCCGGTGATTATGTCAGCGACAGCATCGGCATCCCGACCATTACCGACATCCTGGCCGAGCTGGAAAAGCCCGGCCGTGACCCGCGGCCGGAATTCAAGACGGCCGATTTTGCCGACGGTGTGGAAAAAGTGTCCGACCTGAAGCCGGGCATGGTGCTGGAAGGCAGTGTGACCAATGTCACCAACTTTGGTGCTTTTGTTGATGTTGGTGTACACCAGGACGGCCTGGTGCATATTTCAGCCCTGTCACACAGTTTTGTCAGCGATCCGCGCAGCGTGGTCAAGGCCGGTGATATCGTCAAGGTAAAAGTGATGGAAGTGGATGTGCAGCGCCAGCGTATTGCGCTGTCGATGCGCCTGGATGACGAGCCTGGCAAGGAAGAACCGCGCGGCCAGTCCCGGCCCGGCAAAGGTGCCGGCAAGCCAATGGCCGGCAAGCCGGCGGCCGCCAATAACGCATTCGCTGCAGCGTTTGCCAATGCCAAAAACCGGCGCTCGTAGCGCCAAACGGAGCGAAACATGAAAACCATGCTTTTTTGCCTGTCCCTGCTGGTATCGTTGCCGCTGCTGGCGCAGCCGGCCGGCAAGGGGGTATTTGGCCTGCCGGCCCAGCCGAATACCTTCAGCTACGATTATGTCGAGGTCGGCCTGCTGCATATGGATCGTCATAACCTGAACGGCCTGCGCAGCAGCGGCTCGTTCACGGTGATGCACAACCTCAGTGTGATCGGCTCGCTGACGGCAGCGATGCGCAGTGATGCTGAACAGCAGGCGTTGACCGCCGGTGTTGCCTATCACCAGAAACTGCATGGCACGGTACTGCAGGCCACCGACTTTATCCTGCATGCCGAGCTGGAGGCCCAGCGTATCAAGCTGGAACGGCGTTTTCTGCGTGACAGGACGGAAACCCATGCCGGTGTGGTTGTCGGTGCCGGCCTGCGTAACCGGCTGATTGACGATGTTGAGGTGTTTGCCGATTTTTCCGTGCGTACCACCGGCTCAACCGATCCGTTTGTCACTCTCGGCGGGCGCTTCAGTGTATTGCCGGAGCTGCAGCTGCAGGCCAGCCTGGAAGTCGGTGACAACGACACCTTCCTGACCGGTGTTCGTTACAGTTTCTGAGCGGTTTTGCCGGCGGTTTTTGCCACTGCTGGCACTGCTGCTGTTGCAGGCCTGTGCCGGCAACCGGGTGTTTTATCCCGAAACCGGCTTCCGCCAGACCCCGGCTGACCTTGGTTATCAATACCGGCAGCGGCAACTGGCAGCTGCCGATGGCACGCCATTAAGCCTGTGGCAGGTGCCTGCCAGCGGCGAGTCGCAAGGGGTTATCCTGTATTTTCATGGCAATGCCCGCAACCTGGCCGGCAACCTGCACCAGGTGCTGTGGCTGGCCGATGCCGGTTATGAACTGGTGATGATGGAGTATCGCGGTTACGGTGATTCCCCGGCTGAGGCCGATCTGGCACACAGCATCGATGATATTGGCCGGGTGCTGGACTGGTTTGTTGCAAGCTACCCGCAACAGCCGCGCTTTGTGCTGGGCCAGAGCCTGGGGGCGGCAATGGCAGGCTTTGCACTGGCCAGCAGCGGCAGTGCAGGTCACTTTGATGGCGTGGTGCTGGATGCCGCGTTTGCCGGTTACCGGCGTATCATGCGTGAAGTGCTGGCGCGCCACTGGCTGACCGGGCTGCTGCGTTACCCGGCGTCGCTGGCCATGCCGGCGGGCTATGACCTGTTGCCGGTGATCGACCGCATCAGTCCCACGCCGCTGCTGATCATGCACGGCGACAACGATAGGGTGGTGGATTACGCCCATGCGCTGGATTTATACCGTGCGGCGGCAGAGCCAAAGCAGCTGCTGACCTATCACCAGCGGCATATCCAGGCCTTTGCCGATGCATCGGCCCGCCAGCTGCTGCTGCTGTTCCTTCAGCAACACGGCGATTGACGCCAGCCTGAACAAAATTACACGCGCAATTTGTTGCAAATGCGGTTACAATGCGCGCCTGCATGAACACATGCCTCCTTTTTTTCGCCTGACGACACCCGCCAGCTGCAACAACCGACCAGAGTACCCACCATGTCTGACCAGAACCCGACCATCACGGCGTTTGCCGAACTGCAATTGCGCCCGGAAATCCTCAGTGCGCTGGAAAGCATAGGCTACGAGACGCCTTCACCGATCCAGGCCCAGGCGATTCCGCACCTGCTGGCAGGCGAGGATATTCTGGGCGTGGCCCAGACCGGCACCGGCAAGACCGCCGCGTTTGCGCTGCCACTGCTGTCGCGTCTCAACGACCAGGCCCGTGGCCCGCAGATCCTGGTACTGGCGCCGACCCGCGAATTGGCCATCCAGGTGGCTGAGGCGTTTACCAGCTATGGCAAACATATCAAGGGCTTCAAGGTGCTGCCGATTTACGGTGGCCAGGATTACCGCACCCAGCTGCGCCAGCTGGAGCGTGGCGTGCAGGTGGTGGTCGGCACACCCGGCCGGGTGATGGACCATATCCGTCGTGGCACGCTGGATCTGTCCACCCTCAATGCACTGGTGCTGGATGAAGCTGACGAAATGTTGCGTATGGGTTTTATTGATGACGTTGAGTGGATTCTGGAACAGATGCCGGACCAGCACCAGACAGCGCTGTTTTCAGCCACCATGCCGGCGCCGATTCGCCGTATCAGCCAGAAATACCTGAACACACCGGTGGAAATCACCATCAAGGTGAAAACCACCACGGCCGAAACCATTCGCCAGCGTTACTGGCAGGTCAAGGGTTTTGAAAAGCTGGACGTGCTGACACGTATTCTCGAGGTGGAAGAGTTTGACGGCATTATCGTGTTTGTACGCACCAAAAACGCCACTGCCGAAGTGGCAGAAAAACTGCAGGCCAGGGGTTATGCCGCGGAAGCGCTGAATGGTGATGTGCCACAGGCGCAACGGGAAAAAGTGGTCAGCCGGCTCAAGCGCGGCCAGCTGGATATCCTGGTGGCCACCGATGTGGCAGCGCGTGGCCTGGATGTCGAGCGTATCAGCCACGTCATCAACTACGATATTCCCTACGATACGGAATCCTATGTGCACCGTATCGGCCGTACCGGTCGTGCCGGCCGCCAGGGTGATGCGATCCTGTTTGTCACCAACCGCGAGCGCAACATGCTGGGCGCGATTGAAAAGGCAACCCGCCAGCCGATCGAGAAATTCCGCTTTCCATCAGTGGATGACCTGAACCAGCGCAAGCTCGACCAGTTTAATGCCCGCGTCAATGAAGAACAGGCCAGGGACCTGACCGAGTACCACAGCGTGGTGAAAAAATTCCTGCAGCAGAATCCGGATACCGAGCCGCAGGATCTGGCCGCAGCACTGGCCAGCCTGTTATACGGCAGCAAGCCGTTTTACCTGCGCGAGCAGGCCTTGCCACAGGAAAGTTTTTCTGACAAAAAAAACGAGCGGCGTGAGCGCAAGGAAAAGGACAGGCCGCGTGATGGTGAACGGCGTGAACGCAGCGATTCCCGTGAAACCCGTGAGCCGCGTGAGCGCCGGCCGCGTCCGGCAGCGGACCAGCCGATGGAACGTTACCGGCTGGCAGTTGGTGAAGTTCATGGTGTGCGCAAGGGAGATATCGTCGGTGCGATTGCCAATGAAGCCGGTATTGATTCAGCGGTGATGGGCAAGATTCGTATCAATGAGGATCACAGCTTTATCGAGCTGCCCGAAGGCATGCCAAAAGCGCTGCTGAAAAAACTGCGTACTGTCTGGGTGCGGGGCCAGCAGCTGCAGATCAGACTCGACCAGCCTGCCGGCCAGTCGGCATCACCGTATGAAGCCAGGCCGCGCCATGGCAAGGAAAACAGCAAGGAAAACAAAAAGCCGCGCAAACGCCCGGCTTTCTGATGGCTTTAGCGCATCCCCGGCTGGCCGTATTCACCTGAATCCGGCCAGCTGCGACATCAAAATGCCACATTCAGCTCCAGCACAATATTCCTGCCCATGATCGGTGCCTGTTCCTTCAGGTAGGAGACATGGTTCAGGCCTGCCGTATTGCCCAGATTGTAGCCTTTGACAGCCAGCTGCCACGGCGCCTGTTGCCAGGCGATCTGTGCATTGACGGTGGTATAACTGCCGCTGGCAGTTTCGTTGTCGGCGACCCGTCGCTGGGCGGCAAAATGGCGTACATCCACGCGGCTGAACCACGGTCCGTTATGGCGTTCCAGCGCCAGGCCGGCACTGGCCGGTGGCGTGCGCGGCAGGTCCTCGTGCCGGCCGGTCAGCCGTGCCCGCACATGATCGGCAAAGACACTGAAAGCCGTACCCTCGGCCAGCTGTTCCAGCGGCAGCCGCAGTGAGGCCTCAAAACCGGCAAGACGGGCATCGTCCTGTTCATGACGATACACCGGCAGGCCGTGATAGGGATCGCTGACGGCTTTCAGGTCGTTGTAGATAAAACCGTCAAAATCATAATAAAACAGCGCCACATGGCCATCGACGGTGTCACCGTAATACGACCAGGTCAGGTCCAGCGTGTGGGCGGTTTCCAGATCCAGGTCGGGGTTGTCCAGCTGGTAGGAAAACGTGGCATGGTGCGGGCCGTTCCATAACATTTCCTCGGCATCCGGTGCGCGCTGCGCACGCGCCAGGCTGACACCAAACTTGTGGCGCGGTAACGGCGCCCAGGTGCCGGCCAGCATCAGTGTGGCCGGGTGAAAGCGCCGGGTGTCATAGTAATCGGCCGGCTGGCGGCCTGCCGGGCGTATTGAGGACGGGTCGCTGGCAATGCGGCGTTCTTCCACACGCAGGCCAAACTCGATAATACCCTGTGCCCAGTAAAATTCCTGCACCGCAAACAGCGCCATGTCGCGGGTTTCCGTCAGCGGCATCGGTGTGTCGTGGACAAACGCATAGCCGTCCAGCAGCACAAAATTGACCCCCTGGCTGCCATCCCAGGGCAGGTAGCTGTAATCGGGAATGGCACTGCAGCCGTCGTGATCATGGCACAGGGCAAGATCGGTGCTGACAACATGCAGGCCGAGTTTTCCCTGCCAATTATCGGACAGGTGCAGGTCAATCAGGGTTTTCAGCTCCTGCCCCTGCTTGTCGAACAGGCCAACGGTGACGTCATCATGACGTTCCCGGTGCCGGTAGTCATTGTCAGCAAAGTCAATACGCCATTCTGCCAGCCAGCTGCTCAAATCACGCAGGCTGGCGGTCAGCTCATAACGGGTTTTTTCAGGCGCGATGCGTACATCTTCCTGTTCGTCGTTGGGCACGGCATAGTCATAGTCCAGCTGTGATACCGCCAGGCCCAGGTGGCCGCGTTCGCTGTCGGCCAGGCTGAGCGCCACACTGCCGCCTTCGGCGCGGGTATCGCTGTTGGCTATGCGTATCATCTCTGCCGCGTCGCCGGCAGCCAGGTAGTCGTCGCTGCGACGCACAAAACCATCCATATGCAGCACCCAGGGACCTCCGCCGGCATCCAGTGCTGCCCTGGCCTGGCGGCCCTTGTCGGCGCTGGAAAAGCGCAGGCCGGCGGTGCCGGAAAAACCGTACAGCGGCTGGCTGTGGATGCGGCTGTCCAGCACATTGACGATGCCGCCGATGGCGCCACCGCCATACACCAGGGTGCCGGGGCCGTGGATGATTTCCACCCGCCGGGCATCAACCGGTTCCGACATTGCCGCATGGTCCGAGCTCATCGCCGAGACATCGGCGGCGTCGTTGCCGTTAATCATTACCCGTACCCGGTTGGCACTCATGCCGCGCAAAACCGGCCGGCCAACACCGGGGCCGAACGATGAGTTGGCCACCCCCGGTGTGTTGGCCAGCAGGCTGCCGAGGGTGTCGCCATGTTGTTTTTGCAGCTCGGCTGTGTCGAGTACATACACCGGTTGTGCCACTTCACTGAGGGCACGCTGGCTGCTGCCGGAGGTGATGACCAGCTCCTCGATAGCGTGCTGGTGGCCGCTGCCGGCCAGCGCCGGTATGCTGACCAGCAGGACAACAGGAATCAGTGATTTAATGTTCATGGTCCAGCTCCCCGTCATGTTGTTCATCATGGTCGTCGTGGGTTTCCAGCAGCAGCGCCATGTCGGCGATGGTGGCGGCATGGTCGACGGACAGTCGACGGTGGATGGCATAGGGGCCGTTATGGGCGTCAATCAGGTATAGCCTGGCCGATGCCTTGTCCAGTATCGCCACGCTGTCGTTGCTGTTTCGGATCAGCAGGTCGTCGCAGCTGAGTGAAGTGGTCAGGCTTTCGTCAAGCTGGATTTGTTGCAGCACGTCACCGTCGTGGTCGACAACCAGCAGTCGCCCGGCATCGCTGGCCAGCAGCAGCCGTTGATTGGCATCAAAGCCGGCGTTACACCAGCGACTGCCGGACGGCACAAACGGCATGTCCTGCTGTTGCAGGCTGAACAGGGTGGTTTCAGCCTCATCGTGATCCATGTGCAGCATGACCAGCGACAGGTCATTGCTGTTAAAACCAATCGCCATGTCATGGCCGATACGCCATTGTTCGATGGCGGGCAGGCCGGCCAGCGCCAGTGTGCCGTAATCAGGCTGCAGCGGGTCATCGTGGCTATCGCTGAGCAGCCAGTGCCAGCCTTCATCACAGTGCACCAGCAGCAGCGATGCTGACTGTTGCAGCTGTGCCGGCTGGCTGCAGGCAAAACTGTCGCCAGTGGCCAGCAGGCCGCTGATGCCGTCATCGTGATAAACGGTGGCGCGCTTGTCGGCAAACACCAGGTACAGGCCATGTTCGGCATCCAGTACCGCTGCGGCATGGTCCTGCAGCAGGCCGGCCGGTGCCAGCTGCCGGCTGTAGGTATCGGCATCGTGCAGCTCATGCCATTCCAGCAGCTGGCTGCTGCCGCCATCCAGCACACTGAACAAACCGTTGCCGGCAATCACCTGGTCAGCGGCGGACTGCAAGGCAATGATCACTGGCTGCTCGTGCGACTCGGCGTGTTCGTTGTCATGATCGTCATCATGACCCTCGTCAGCCTCAGCCAGGCCGCTGTCGAGAAATTGCACGATACCGCCAGCCAGTACAGCGGCGGACAGGCCGTCACCGGCTGCCAGCAGGCTGGCGCCGGGGCCGGCGGCCGGGACATCCAGCAGTTGCC
>DATCSZ010000146.1:0-1291 GCA_036568205.1 Pseudomonadales bacterium | reverse complement strand
AGCTGGACTTTCAACCAGTCGAGAAAGGCGCGGATATCACGGTGTTCGGCCTGTTCCTCACGCATCACCGCATAAACTGATTCCGGCAACGGGCCGATTGCCGGCCAGGGCGCGGCGAGACGCCTGCTGTCGAGCAGGGGTTGTTCAAGCGGCAGTACGGCCAGTGCCACGCCGAGGGTTTCCGCTGCCTCGATCGCGGCCGGGTAGTCGTCGACGAAGAACTGCTTTTCCGTCTGCGGTGTCCCCAGACCTGCCATGGCGAAAAAACGCGCCCAGCTATCGGCGCGTTCGGTCATCTGGATCAGCGGCAACTCTGCCAGCCGTTCCGGATGATGGGCGAGATCATGTTGCGCCGCCATCGCTGGCGGACAGACCGGCAGGACATACAGGTCCAGCAACTTCTCATGGCTGCAGCCGGGCCAGGGTGGCTGGCCAAAGCGAATGGCCAGATCAATGTCCTGTTTGCCGAGATCGGCGTAGCGCAGGCTGGCATCCAGTCGCAGCTCGATATCCGGGTGATGCTGCTGGAAATCAGCCAGCCGCGGCAGGACGATGCGACTGGCCAGTGGTGGCATCAGGCTGACTCGCAGCGTGTGACTACCACTGTGGGTCAGCGCCCGGGTGCTGCGATCAATGCCCTCAAGGTGCTGCTGGATATCGCGCCAGTAACGTTCACCGGCTTGAGTAAGTTGCAGGCCTCGCGGCTGGCGTTCAAACAGGGCGATGCCGAGATCTTCCTCCAGCCTGCGGATTTGCTGGCTGACCGCAGAAGGGGTGATGCAGAGTTCTTCCGCCGCCAGCGTGAAGCTGAGGTGGCGGCCGGCGACCTCGAAAGTGCGCAGCAGATTCAGCGACGACAGCGGCCGTTTCATTTGTCGATTCCGTTATTCCGGCTGCTTCGGTTTGCGAAATCCGAGTTCTTCGCCGGACAGCAGCTTGCGGATATTGGAGTGATGCCGGCCAATCAGCACCAGACTGAGCAGGATCATCGGCCACAGGGTGTCCGGTTGCCAGAACAGGATGGCCACCGGCATCACCAGAAAGGCGGCCATCGATGCCAGCGACGAAATCCGCAAGGTGGCGAACAGCACCAGCCAGACTGAGCCAGTGACCAGGCCGGTGGGCCAGTGCAGGGCAAACAACAGACCGAAGGCGGTGGCCACACCCTTACCGCCCTGAAACTGGAAGAACACCGGGAACAGGTGGCCGAGAAAGGCGAACCAGCCGGCCAGCGCAGCGATCAGCAACGGCAGCTGAAGCCAGTGCACCGCCACCAGCACTGGAATCACGC
>DATCSZ010000145.1:0-2363 GCA_036568205.1 Pseudomonadales bacterium | reverse complement strand
GCTTATTCTTGGTTACCAATGCCGATGCAAGCATGCTGAGTGGTAGTAGCAAACAGAGCAATGCATATGCCAAATAATTTAAATGTGGGAGAGTAAAACGAATCTGATATGGCCATCCCGCCCAATTAAAAGCAATAACGCTCACAACAATCGCGAATAATATGTAACTAAACTTTCTCATCGCTCCCTTATGCATAACAGCATATTGCTGCGCACGCACACTTTGCCACTAACGGCAACTCTGCAAAGGCACCGTAACCATTTGATTGATTATAATTTTTATCCATTGCCCTGATTTCCTTCGGCAGATAAACGCGCATGCGCGCTTGCAGCGCATGGCCGGCGCAGTATCCCGCCGACTGAAAAACACAAGTGTCTGAATATAGGCATTTTTCGCCAAATGGCAAGCGGCAATTTGCGCACGGCGGCGGGTGGTTAGTGGGCACGGGATCGGAGAAACCTGGATAAACTGCAAAATTGCCAGCCAGGTGGTCGCTACAAAATATCGCCAAGCTCCCGAAGGCGTGAGACTGTTTGTGGTAATTGCTGTTTTTGTAATGTAGCCAGAAAAGTATCCACGTCCATCGGCGGTTTTTTCAGCGCCTGTCGCTGCTGTCGTATCACGGCACAGCAATCCGAAGGCGCCATATCAAGCTGGTAATAAATAAAGTCATCCGGGTGCAGCACGTCAATGCCATACGGTGCCAATGCGCTATCCGGGAAATCTTTCTGGTTGAAGGTAATAATTGCGTCCGCCCCGCAGCGTATGGCTGCTGCCAGCACGTGCCGGTCGTCCGGGTCGGGCAATTGCAGGTTGTCGATCAGTGCTTCATAGCCTGTTACCTTGGCATCCCGGACATGCGCATCCATCAGTTGCCGCACGCGCTGTAACACCTCCGGCTTGTATTTTCCGCTGCGTAGCAAGGCATTCACCCATTCATCATGAATGGCATCTGTCCAGTGCGCCTTGAATAAATCCTGTTGCGCCAGGCGCATCAGCAAATCCCTCAGTGGTGCGGGATACAGCACACAGGCATCATAAACAACCGTAAACTTGCTCACCGTGCGTCAATATCCCATATCCTGTTCCTGCGACAAGGCTGTCAGCTCATCCAGCGCCTGGCTGCGCAGCTGGCCGGTTTTATCCCGGTAGGCCAGCACATCGGTCAGCAGGATGCGCCGGTGTGATCCCACCTTACGAAACGGCATTTCCCCTTTTTCCAGCAGGCTTACCAGAAAGGGCCGACTGACATTCAGCAGGTTGGCGGCTTCCTGGGTGCTGACTTCCTGATGGTGCGGAATCAGGCTGATGGCATTGCCTCGGGACATTTCCGATAACACATCCAGCAATATCTGCAGCACATGACCGGGCAGCAGCAATTCATCGGTTTCGCCATTGCTGCCACGCAGCGACAGCTGCACCCTGTCGGCATCGGCATATTTCGACAGGGTGCGGCTGGAAATTTTGGCCTGCTGGATCTCTGCTGCAGTGGGCAGGTGAACAATTTTCTGTGCTGACATCGCTGGCTCCTGTGTTTTACCCGGCAATCATTGGCGCCTACACTCTAGCATAGTCGAAATAAACGAAACAAGCGTAATAACCGCTGCGCCTGGCTGCCCGCTCACCCCTGCGGCCGTTTGGCATACGGCAAGCGTTGCAGCGCCACGGCGCGGTGGTAGTAATCCAGCCCGCCGACCAGTGCCGGTTGCAGGGCGCCGGCATTGACCAGGCCGTCGCCGGCGATGGCGCCTTGCGGCACATCAACCCATTGCACTTCGCCGATGATGAAGTGGGTGTTGTTCAGCTCGATATCAACGATTTGCCGCAGCGCCATGCCGATTGCCAGCGGGCTTTGTGCCACATGCGGGGCGGCAAAGCCGGCTTGGGTTTGTGCTGTCAGGCCGGTGGCGACAAATTCGGATTCACCGGGCAGGTAGCGGGCCGATGTCTGGTGGGCCTGGCGGTAGAATTCTTCCGTTGCCAGGCTGAGGGTGTAAACACCGCTGCTGCGGATGTTGTCCAGCGTGCCGCGTGGCACCACATCCGGGCGCGAGACCATGCCGATCAGCGCCGGATCGGCACCGAGGTGGACAATCGAGCTGAACAGCGCCAGGTTGTCTTCGCCCTGCGGGCTGCGGCTGCCCACCAGCCAGGCGGTTTTCAGGCCGGACAGGCTGTTGATGAAATTTACGCGATAACGTTTTTCCTGTTGCGCGATGGCGTGTTGGTCGATCAGCATGGGGTTCCTTGTGCGGCGGCGGCCGGCTGTTTTTTTGCTGTTGATGGTGCCTGTCCGGATTCATCCGGATCTACGGTTTTTTATGGCCGTTACCGATAAAAAAGGGTGGACCGAAGTCCACCC
>DATCSZ010000144.1:0-1042 GCA_036568205.1 Pseudomonadales bacterium | reverse complement strand
GCACCCTGTAACGCTGGCATGACCTGCAGCATCTGCTGGATGACTTTCTGTTGCACGCCGGCTGCCGCATCATAATCACCCGAGGCATGGGAAAAGCGCTGCGCCACGGCATGCTTTCGCTCATGATCATGCAAGGCATTAAACACCGCTTGCGGGTCGGAAATAAACGGCGCATGTGCCAGCGCCGGCAACACCTGCACCGCGTGTTTCGGGTATTCACGGCGCAAGGTTTTGGCCAGGCTGGCCGGCACCAATTGATCGGCTTCACCCAACAGGTGCAGCACCGGCATCGGCAATGACTTCAGTGCATCGCGGGTATCGAGTGATTCCAATGCACCAAGGCTTGCCAGCAAGGCTTTTTCATCCGGCGCCTGCCGGCTGTGCGCATGCAGGGTTTCCATCACATGCCGTTCGCGCAAATCACCGTGCGCGACCAGCATCGCAAAACGCTTCAGGCCTGCCACACCCTTGCCTTCCATCAAGTTGCGGAAAGTTGCCGCCGTATCGGCATCCATACCAGGCCAATGATCGACAGCAAGAAAATGCGGGTTGCTAGCCACCAATACCAGCCGCTCGACCTGCTGTGGGCACTGTTTTGCCAATAGCGTGGCAATTTGCCCGCCCATGGACCAACCGATTAGTGTGCAGCGTTCCGGAAGCAGCTCTTCCAATTGCGCCAACAGCAACGCGATACCCGGCCAGGCCGATACCGCACTGTCACCGAAGCCAGGTAAATCAATCGTGCGTACGCGAAAGTGCTCCTGCCAGGCACGGCAGGATTCCCAGGCACTGCTATCGGTGCCCCAACCGTGCAATAACACCAGCCACGGCAAATCAGCATTGGCAGCCGGCCAATCGCTGTAGGCCAGCGGCAGGAAATCCTGTTTCAGGGCGTGACTCATGCCATCACCTGCTTTGGCATCACTTCAGCAAGCGCTGCCAGCAAGCGATCCACGTGCTGTTCGGTATGTGCTGCACTCAAGGTAATACGCAGGCGCGCGCTGCCCGCCGGCACGGTTGGTGGACGAATCGCTGTGACCAG
>DATCSZ010000143.1:0-10318 GCA_036568205.1 Pseudomonadales bacterium | reverse complement strand
GCGGTGATCAACGAGTTTGGTGGCGAGATCCCGGAAACCTATGGTGTACCGGTAGAGCAGATTGTTGAGGGCATCCGGCACGGTGTGCGCAAGGTGAATATCGACACCGATTTGCGCCTGGCCTCCACCGGTGCGGTGCGTCGTTTCCTGGCGCAGAACCCGTCCGAGTTCGATCCGCGCAAATACCTGGCGAAAACCGTCAGCGCAATGAGCGAGATCTGCATCGCCCGCTACGAGGCCTTTGGCACTGCCGGCCATGCCAGCAAGATCAAGGCATTGTCGCTGGAGGCAATGTACCTGCGTTACGAAAAAGGCGAGCTGTAAGCCTCGCAGCAACACGGGCCAAAAAATGGAATTACTGGATTGCCAGCCCCTGCACCGCCTGCCGGCATTTGACTGGCAGCGGCCGCATGCACATGCCGCACTGGCGGAGTATGCCCGTTATTACGGACTGGATTTCAGCAATGACATGCCCGATGTGCAGCACTGCGCCGGCAGCCACACGCTGGCCGGCCAGTCGCTGGCAGTGCAGCTGTTCAGCCGTCCCGGCCATAAGAATACCGCGCTGGTCCTGCATGGTTATATGGATCATGTTGGCCTGTTTGCCCACCTGATACGTTTCCTGCTGGCTAACGGTTACAATGTGTTGACGCTGGACTTGCCCGGCCACGGCCTGTCGTTTGAGGGTGAGCGTGCCGGCATTGATGATTTCCAGCAATACCAGGCTGTGGTCAGCGCACTGATCGCCGAGGCACACCAGCAGCTGGCCGGGGGGCAGTGGCTGCTGGTCGGCCAGAGCACCGGCGGCGCGATTGCGATGGATTATGTGCTGAACCATGCGCAGCAGCCATTCGACCGGCTGGTGCTGCTGGCACCGCTGGTCATTCCGGTGCAGTGGCGCTGGGTGCAGGCGCAGCTGTTTTTTGTGCGCTGGTTTCGTGGCGGTGTAAAGCGCGTGTTCAAGAACAATTCCGGCGATGCTGCGTTTCTCGATTTTGTCCACAACCGTGATCCGCTGCAGCCGCGGGCTATCCGTACTTCCTGGGTTGCTGCGCTGCACCGCTGGCAGCGGCATTTTCATCGCAGTCCGCCATCAGCGATTGATACCCTGCTGATCCAGGGTGAGCAGGATATTATTGTCGACTGGCGCTACAACCTGGCGCAGATCGAAAAAAAATTCACCCGCCTGCGTATCATGCGCATGGCTGAAGCCAACCATCACCTGGTCAATGAAACACTGGCATTGCGTAACGAGATATTTGCCAACATTGCCGGCTTTCTGCGCCAGGATCTGTCCCGCTGACATAAAACTGCCACGTTGTCGCGCTAGTCTGGCGCGCAATTATTGGTAAATTGCGGGATGTCAAAGTGAACACTACCTTGCGTCACGGCCTGCTGGTCGTGGTTTTTCTGCTGGCCCTGTTCAGTCTCAAGGCCTGCCTGTCCGATAACGGCAATCGCCAGGCAGCAACTGCCAGCACCGCTGACGACAGCACCGGGGTGGAGCCGGTGCCGGTGTTTGCCGGCTTCCCGGCGGTTGCGCCGGAGCAGGTGGCCGATGTCAATGACCAGTACATGAGCAACCTGGAGGCACCGGTGCCGCCGCAGTGTTATACCCGCACGGAACAGCAGCACAATCCCTGTTATACCTGTCACCAGATTTACCCGCGTGGTGATGCTGCGCCGTACCGCATGAACAAGCTGGATGACGGCAACCTTCAGGGCGCCTACCTGTTTTCCGATATCGGTGTACACAACCACTGGGCCAACCTGTTTGAGGACCGCAGTGACTGGGTGGCAGCGATTGATGACAAGAGCATCCTGCGTTACATCAATGACGACAATTACAGCGCCCTGGCCGGGCGCCTTGAGGCACGCAACTGGCAGGGTTTTGTGCCGGACCTGGCCAACTACCACCAGGCCGCAGCCGCGTTTGACGAGCAGGGCCTGGCAAAGGATGGCAGCCATTGGGTGGCGTTTAACTACAAGCCGCTGCCCAGCACGTTCTGGCCAACCAATGGTTCAACCGATGACGTGTTGATCCGTTTGCCGGCACCGTTCCGCCAGCTGGCGGGCCAGCCATCCACGGCTGTTTATTTTCTGAACCTGTCGTTGCTGGAAATGGCGATCAAGGATTTGCCGGTTATGGATATTGTGGCAGTGGATGAAAACCTGCTGGCACGCGACATCAATGGTGATGGCCAGATAGCCGGGCCGGTCGACACGCTGGTGATGCAGGATCATTATTTTGGTGACGCTGACAGTATTGCGGTATTGCCGCAGCAATACCCGCAGGATACCGAGTTCATGCACAGCGTGCGTTATGTTGGTGTTGACGATAACGGTGGCATCGTGGTGCCGCCGCGCATGAAAGAGCTGCGCTACATGAAAAAATTGCGCACCTTTACCGATCACGAGCTGGAAAATCGTTACTGGCGTGAACGCAAGGAGAAGTTTGAAGGCAAGTTGCCCAACTTTGTTTTTCTCAACGACAAGGGCTTTGATAACGGCTATGGCTGGCTGGTGCAGGGTTTTATTGAGGATGGCGATGGTGAACTGCGCCCGCAATCCTTTGAGGAAGGCATGTTCTGCATGGGCTGCCATGCCGCCATCGGCACTACCATCGACCATACCTTTGCCTTTGGCCGCAAGCTGACCGGACGCCAGGGCTGGGGTTATATCAACCTGCACGGCATGGCAGATGCACCCAATAACGGATCGGCAGAGCCGGAAATTCTCGACTACCTGCGCCGTGTTGGCGGCGGTAACGAATTCCGCGAGAACCCGGAAATGCAGGCGCGCTGGTTTGACGAGCACGGCCAGCTGCGCGAGCAGGCGGTGCGCGAGGCCGATGTGTACCAGCTGATTACACCGTCAGCCGAACGGGCACTGGCACTGAACAAGGCCTATACCCATATCGTGCGCCACCAGGATTTTATTCACGGCCGTGATGCCACCATCCAGCCTGCCATCAATGTGTTGCACGATGTGGATGAAAACCAGCCGCCACTGACCGGAGAGCACCAGCTGTTCGGCTGGGATATGCGGCTGGACTGGCAATAGGCGCTTGTCGTATTGCTGTCGTGAAAAGTTCAATAATCAGCAACCAAAGCGTCACGGTTTGTTCATGATCGGGGTTTACATTCGTTGTGGTTAAAGTAATCAACAACTGAGGAAACCTGTTATGAAAAAGATGAAGAACGCAGTGCTGCCATTTGCACTGACAGCAATGGCGCTGGCACTGACTGCCTGCAAGGGCGATGATGGCAGCAACGGCATCAATGGCAGCGATGGTGCGCAAGGGCCAGCCGGTGTGCAAGGGCCGGCTGGTACACAAGGCCCGGCAGGTGCAGCAGGCGCAGATGGTGCCGATGCCACAGTCGCGCCACGCTTGACCCGTTTGCTGACCACGCCGAAAGGCGCTGAAGTGACCGGCCTGTACAAGACCGACAATGGTGAGGTGTTTGTCAACGTGCAGCACCCGTCATCCAGCCTGCCGGGCGATGAAGCAAAAGCGGCCGTCGGTGTGATCGAGGGTATCGATTTTGACAATCTGGACCCGCGCCTGGCGGAATTGCCGGTTCCGGCCGCAGATTCTGCCGAGCAGCTGAGTGTGCAGGTGGCTGCACCGGGCAGCTACAAGGTGCTGGGCCGTGCCGGCGATACCTTTGCCGGTGGACTGCCGTTTGGTCTGGGAGCAATCAGCAACGGCGCACAGGATACCCTGCTGAAACAATCCGAAAACCCGGATTTCAATGCCTTTGTTGCCACCAACACTGATGGCAGTGAAGGTTACCTGTTCACGGCCTGGGAAGATCGCCCTGGTTCCATGTCACGCCTGAAAGTGCTGCGTGACGGCAGCGGCGCCTGGTCGGTAGACAGCAGCGATGTGCTGGATGTGGATTTCAGCAACGTGCAGGGTACGATGATCAACTGCTTTGGCACCCTGTCGCCATGGGGCACGCCGCTGACCTCGGAAGAAAACTACGAGGCCGAGAATGCGGAAAACTGGAACAACAGCAATTACCTGTCCGGTTATCCAAACTATACCGATGTGCAGCTGATCCAGCAGTACCTCGGTGGCAGCTTCCCTAATCCGTACCGTTATGGCTACATTGTCGAGATTACTGACCCGACAGCAGCAGCCCCGGTACCGGTCAAGCATTTCACCCTGGGCCGCATGGCGCATGAAAACGCCGTGGTCATGCCGGACAAAAAGACGGTTTACCTGACCGATGATGGCGGCAACAAGGGCTTTTACAAGTTTGTTGCTGATACTGCCGGTGATCTTTCAGCCGGCACCCTGTATGCCGCCAAGGTGAAGCAGGATGCGACGACCGATCCGGCCAGGGCAGGTTTTGATATTTCATGGATTGAGCTGGCGCACGGCAACAATGCCGCTATCGAGGCGTTTGTCGCCGGCTATGATGGCATTGATGAAACCGGCTATGTGGATGGCAGCACCAGCTATATCAGCCAGCAGGAAATCGACGACTGGGCGGCTGGCCTGGGCGGCAATGATGCGATTGCCTTTGTTGAATCAAAGCGTGCTGCCGAAGCCAGGGGTGCGACGATGGAGTTCAACAAGATGGAAGGCATCGACATCAACTTTGATGGCGCTGCCTCCGGTGCGATTCCGTTCATGTATGTGGCCATGTCGGATATTTCCGGCGGAATGGCCGATAGCAGCGGTGATATCCAGGTTGAACGTCATCGTTGTGGTGCGGTTTACCGTCTTGGCCTGACGCCGGATTTTGACGTGATCCGTATGGATCCGGTAGTGGTTGGTGGTCAATACGATGGCTCACTGGCACAGAATCGCTGCCCGGTTGATGCGGTCTCCAACCCGGATAACCTGATTGTGCTGGATGATGGCCGGGTGCTGATCGGCGAGGATTCCGGCAACCATGTCAACAACATGCTGTGGGTCTACAACCCGAAAGGTGAGTAAACCGCACCGGCCGGCATTGCCGGCCTGTCGAACAACAAGGGCTTCTGCGGAAGCCCTTTTTTTGCCTGTCAAAAAAGCATCACACAGGGTTCATACGCCAGTCATCTGTTGCCGGCATGATCACTGACGGAATGTTTTTCTGACGGAAATGCGATGGTTTTTTTGTGGCCTGAATTCTGGACTGCCAGCCTGCTGATGGGTGCCGGTATCGGCATTGATGCGGCGCTGGCCACCGGCATGCAGGGAAGCAGGTTCAGCCGCCGCAGCCAGGCACTGGCCTGGATAGCCGGCATAACATTGACGCACACGGTATTTCCGTTAGCCGGCTATAGCCTGTCCTATCTGGGCTTGCTGCAGTTGCCGGTGCTGTCGCCGCTGGTTGGCCTGCTGGCGTTTGTGTTGATCGGCAGTTTTTTGCTGTCTGAATGGCGCCGGCCGGCAGGGCAGGACAACGGCGGGGCATCGGCACTGGCGGGCATCGGATTGCTGCTGGCGGTCAGCTGGGACGCCTTGTGGTCGGGGCCGGCCAAATCAGCACAGGTGGTGGACTGGCCGCCGCTGGCGGTGTGGGCATCGTTTGTTGTGGTCGGTGCGGTAGTGGCGCTGCTGTGCTGGCTGGCCTGGTGTCTCGCCGATCATGTCAGCCAGCTGGCCGACAATGTATTGCTGCAGTGCTGCCAGTACAGCATTATCGGGTATTTTGGCTGGCTGGCGCTGTGCCGCTATACCTTTGCACTGGATATCCACTGGCCGTGGCTGTTGCTGTTTTCGCTGCTGCTGACGGCACTGGCCATGGCGATCATGGCTGCACCGGCAGGCCACGTCGGGCAGGACTGGCGTTAGTGATCAGGATGGCAGCAGCGCAGCGTGGGCGTTATGCAGTGCATCAATCAGTTCGTCTTCGAGCTGGAAGCGGGTGGACAGTTGCTCACCCAGCTCGGACAGTTCGTCACGCAGGGCATCCAGTGCTGCGCTGTTGCTGTCGGCGAGGTCAAACATGTCGTTAAAACGCAAGGCTGCCTCGGTGGTTTCATTGATCGCGGCATAGTGGTGGTGGAACAGCTTGCGGGCGCTGTCATCATCGAAGGCTTCGGCTTCCTTGGCCAGCTGGTCGTAAACCTCAAAGTGGCCGGATGATACGTAGTCCACCAGCACTTCGCAGAACAGCTCCAGCTTGCGCCGGGCCAGCCGGCTTTCGCTGTTGTCTTTCAGGTTGCTTAATGCACAGTAAATGACAATCAGCTCCTGGCGTTCGGCCAGCCAGCGCTGAATCAGTGCCTGGACGCCTTGCCAGCGTTCTTCTTTGGATGCGCAGTTATCAAGCATGGGTGGTTTGGCTACCGCTGATGTTAGAGTTATGGCCATGAATCGGCATGAATTGTGCAGAGCACATTGGCCCCGATATTGCGTGACTTGCCGGCAAAAAGCAAGCGTCGCAAGCCCCGCGGCAGTGTTGCGCTGATCAGCGCACGCGGCGCAGTGCCTGCAGGGTGGTCAGCAGCAGCAGTGCGGTGAAGCAGATAAACGCCCAGCCGGCGATGCTGAGGCCGAGCAATGTCCAGTCTACCTCGGCGCAGTTGCCATTGCCCTTGAACATGATGCTGACTGCTTCCAGCAACGGGAAGGTCTTCAGCATATAGGCAAGATCAGGGCCGCAGGCCGGCACCTGGTCGGGTGGCAGGCTTTGCAGCCACAGCTGGCGGCCTGCTACCAGCATGCCGGTGATGGCGCTGAGCATGGCCAGGCCATTGCTGATGCGCTGCCACAGTTGTGAGCGATGCTTGATGACGCTGAGCAGCACAAACAGGCCCACCAGGTAAAAGCAGATTCGCTGGGTCATGCACAGCGGGCAGGGTTCCAGCCCTTCGGCGTATTGCAGGTAATAGCCGAAGCCGAGCAGGCCGGCCGGCAGCAGGGCAATCAGCAGGGCGGTCTGGCGGTAACTGAAAGGCAGGTTCATGGTGTTTCCCGGTATTGTTGGTAAAAACGAGCCAGGTAATCGTCAAACGACAGGGTATCCGCTGCTTCAATAGCCTGTTGCTGGGCGATCGAGTCGGCAGCCAGCTCACGGTACAGTTGAGCCGTGCTGTCAGACAGTGGCTGGTCGAGAAAGTGCGACTGCCAGTGACGGCTTTGCCGTCGGGTGAACTCGGCAAACGACAGTGACTGGTCGCGCAGCCGGGCCAGCAACTGCGCCGACGGTGTCAGTGCCGGGTTGTTGAATTTGTCCTGCTGCAGCGCAAGGCTTTTCTGGTAACAGCTGTTGGCTTTCAGCCGGTCCAGCAGTGCTGCCAGCGGCTGCATCGCCGCCAGGTGATCATTGGCCCACTGGTGAAAATCCACCGGCTGGCCATTGTCGACAATCACCAGCCCCGGCTTTCTGCCATCGTTGACGACCCGGGCCAGGTTGGCATCCACCTGGTGGCACTCATCGCCGGCCAGCGGCGGGCTGGGCTCCAGCAGACAGTACAGCAGGAATACATCCACAAAACGCAGGGTCTCGGCATCAATGCCGCAGGCGGTAAACGGGTTGACATCCAGGCAACGCACCTCAATGTATTCCACCCCGCCACGGCGCAGCGCATTGATCGGCGCCTCACCGGAGGCGGTGACACGTTTGGGGCGGATGGTGCTGTAGAACTCGTTCTCGATCTGCAGCAGTGCGGTATTCAGCTGGCGGTAATGGCCCTGCCCGTCCTTCAGGCCGATCGCCTGGTAGGGCGGGTAGGTTTCGGTAATGCCGTGGCGCAGGGTGCGGATATAGTTGTCCAGGCTGTTGTAGCAGACAAACAGCGCTTTTTGTGCGTTGCTCTGGTAGCCAAGGTCACTCATGCGCAGCGAGGTGGCGTATTCGCGGTACAGGGTCTTGTCATCCAGCGTATCCAGGTGGTGGCCGTCATGGCCCTGCAAAAAGCTTTTGCACAGTGCCGGCGAGCTGCCGGTCAGGTAAACCAGCAACGGTGCCAGGCGGCGGAAATTGCGCATCAGGCCGAAGTATTGTTCGGTCTTGAACTGGCTCAGCGGCTGGTTATCGCCCAGCAGCGGCTGGTAGCGGGCCCAGAACTTGTCCGACAGTGAAAAATTGTAGTGAATGCCGCTGATGGTCTGCATCGCCCGGCCATAACGATGACCAAGGCCAATGCGGTAGATGGTTTTCATGGTGCCGACATTGGAAGGGCCATAACGCGCCACCGGAATGTCATTGGCTGGCCCCAGCCGGCACGGCATGCTGGCCGTCCACAGCATCTCCTGCTGGCTGGCCAGCTGGTGGGCGGTGAACTGGTGAATGTCGGTGAGACATTGCAGGCAATCGCTGATCGAGGTGCTGACCGGGGTAATGAATTCCAGCAAGGCCTCGGAATAATCAGTGGTGATTTTCGGGTGGGTCAGCGCTGAACCCAGTGCCGGCGGGTGGTCTGTCAGCGCCAGATGGCCATTGTCATCAACCCGCAGGCTTTCTTTTTCCAGCCCGCGCTGCAGGGCGCTGAGTGCGCCCAGCAATGCCGGGTTGTGGTGCAGCCATTCAAGCCGCCGGGTCAACGTGTCTGACATTGTGTTGCCATCCGCAGAAACAAAGCGTGTATTGTGCATGGTGAGCCAGATTCAGGGCAAACAAAAATTTGCCGGTGGAAAGCTGGCGGTGATCTCGCTAAACTGCGCGTCAGCGCTGGCGCCGAACCCTGTTTGCCGGCCTCCTGTTATCGCCAACATTGCCAAGAGAACACCCACCCCATGCTGGATCTGAGCGCCGAGGGCATTGAACAACAGCCGCTGAAGCAATACACCGAACAGGCCTACCTCAACTACTCGATGTATGTCATCCTGGATCGCGCCCTGCCCCATATTGGTGACGGGCTGAAGCCGGTGCAGCGGCGCATTATCTATGCCATGAGTGAGCTGGGCCTGAAAGCCACGGCCAAGCACAAGAAATCGGCCCGTACCGTCGGTGACGTGATCGGCAAGTTCCACCCGCATGGCGACAGCGCCGCCTATGAGGCGATGGTGCTGATGGCGCAGGATTTTTCGTTCCGTTACCCGCTGGTGGATGGCCAGGGCAACTGGGGTTCGCCGGACGACCCGAAATCCTTTGCCGCGATGCGTTACACCGAATCACGGCTGGCAGCGTTTGCCGAGTTGCTGCTGGACGAGCTGGGCCAGGGCACGGTCGACTGGCAGCCAAATTTTGACGGCACCATGGACGAGCCGGTTGTGCTGCCGGCGCGGGTGCCTACCGTGCTGCTAAACGGCACCACCGGTATTGCCGTTGGCATGGCCACCGATGTACCGCCGCACAACCTGAACGAGATTGTCAGTGCCTGTGTGCATCTGCTGGATAAGCCGCACGCCACGCTGGATGAACTGTGCCAGCATGTGCAGGGGCCGGATTACCCGACCGAGGCAGAAATCATCTCCTCGCCGGCCGATATCCGCCAGGTCTACCAGACCGGTCGTGGCTCCATCCGCATGCGCGCTGTCTACCACAAGGAAAACGGCGACATCATCATTACCGCGCTGCCATACCAGGTGTCCGGTGCCAGGATTCTCGAACAGATAGCCGCCCAGATGCAGGCGAAAAAGCTGCCGATGGTGGCCGACCTGCGTGATGAGTCCGACCACGAAAACCCGACCCGGCTGGTGATTGAGCCGCGTTCCAACCGGGTTGATGTGGAAACCCTGATGAACCACCTGTTTGCCACCACCGATCTGGAGCGCAGCTATCGCGTCAACCTGAACCTGATCGGTATTGATGGCCGGCCACGGGTGAAAAGCCTGCTGGATATCCTCAGCGAATGGCTGGTTTTCCGTACCGACACCACCCGCCGGCGGCTCAATCACCGGCTGGACAAGATCAACCGTCGCCTGCACCTGCTCGATGGCCTGCTGATTGCGTTCCTGAACCTGGATGAAGTCATCCGCATTGTGCGTGAGGAGGATGAGCCGAAGCAGGTGCTGATCAGCCGCTTTGCCCTCAGTGATATCCAGGCCGATTATATTCTCGACACCCGCCTGCGCCAGCTGGCACGGCTGGAAGAAATGAAGCTGACTGCCGAGCAGCAGGCCCTGCAGGAAGAAAAAGCCGGTATCGAGCTGACCCTGTCATCCGATGCACGGATGCGCACGCTGGTGAAAAAAGAGCTGAAAGCGGCGGCGGCGCAGTTTGGTGATGCGCGCCGTTCGCCGATTGTGCAACGGGCTGAAGCCAAAGCCCTGAGCGAAACCGAGCTGGTCAGCAGTGAGCCGGTAACGGTGGTGATGTCGGCCAAGGGCTGGATTCGCGCTGCCAAGGGCCACGATGTGGATGGTGAAGGGCTCAGCTACAAGGCCGGTGACCAGTTCCATTTTGCCGTCAAGGGCAAAAGCAGCCAG
>DATCSZ010000142.1:0-8478 GCA_036568205.1 Pseudomonadales bacterium | reverse complement strand
CCATTGCCCTGGCCGATGACGACCTGTTTGTGCGCATCAGCGCCCGCACGGGCGACAACACCAGCAACAGCCGGGCGCTGCGCATCCGCCACTACCCGCCGATGACACTGACCGACAAACTGGTCGGCCTGGTCTGGCTGTTAATCATCCTGCTGATGTAACAATGCAGCCCCGCAAAACGCTTTGCATTTTCTTCGGCACGGGTATAGAATCTGCGCCCTTGCCAAATCACGTCATTAGCGTGACGGCCTGAATCATTGTTTTTAACCGTAAATAGGGTTGCGAATGCCTTCAGTAAAAGTAAAAGACAGCGAACCATTTGACGTTGCATTGCGCCGTTTCAAGCGCTCCTGCGAAAAAGCCGGCATCCTGGCCGAAGTACGCAGCCGCGAGTTCTACGAAAAACCCACTTCAGTGCGCAAACGCAAGGCAGCCGCTGCCGTGAAGCGCCACCTGAAAAAAGTATCACGCGAATCCCGTCGCCTGAAACGCCTGTACTGATCCGGGCCTGACTGATGAGCACCCTCAAGGCACAGCTTAACGCCGCCATGAAGGATGCCATGCGGGCCAAAGAAAAAGAACGGCTCTCCACCATCCGCCTGATCCAGGCGGATATCAAGCGTGTGGAAGTGGATACCCGCAGCGAACTGGATGATGCCCAGCTGATTGCCATTATGGACAGGATGCTGAAGCAGCGCCGCGACTCCATCGCCCAGTTCGAGGCCGCTGGTCGCCAGGAACTGGCCGACCAGGAAGCCTTTGAAATTTCCGTCATCCAGCAGTTTCTGCCCACCCCGCTCAGCGATGACGAGATCAACACCCTGATCGACCAGGCCATCGCCGCAACCGGCGCCAGTGGCATGCAGGACATGGGCAAACTGATGGCCATGCTGAAGCCGCAAATCCAGGGCCGCGCTGATATGGCTGCGGTGTCCGGCGCTGTCAAAAAGCGCCTCGGCTGATCGGACAGCTCGCCAGCCCACCGGCAGCGAAGTATACTGCGCCGCATGGCCGGCAAAATCCCCCAAGCTTTTATTGATGACCTGCTCGAACGTACCGATATCGTCGAGCTGATCGACGCGCGCGTCAAACTGAAAAAAACCGGTCGCAACTACTCGGCCCTGTGCCCGTTCCACCAGGAAAAAACCCCCTCCTTCAGCGTCAACCCCGACCGCCAGTTTTACTACTGCTTTGGCTGCGGCGCCGGTGGCAATGCCGTCAGCTTCCTGATGGATTTTGAACGCCGCAGCTTTGTTGAAACCATCGAGGACCTGGCCCGCCAGCACGGCCTGGATATCCCCTACGAGGACGACCGGCGCCAGCGTGTGCCACGCGAAAACCGCCAATCCATCTACACGCTGATGGAGCAAGTAAGCCATTACTACCAACAGCAGCTGCGCCAGCACCCGCAACGCCAAAAAGCCGTCGACTACCTGAAACAGCGCGGACTGAGCGGCGAGATCTGCAAAACCTTCCAGATCGGCTACGCCCCGGCCGGCTGGGACAACCTGCTGCGCGAATTCGGCCAGACCCCGGCCGGCCTGCGCCTGCTGCTGGATGCCGGCATGGTCATCGAGCGCGAGGATGGCAGCGGCCACTACGACCGCTTCCGTGACCGGCTGATGTTCCCGATCCACGACAACCGCGGCCGCATCATTGCCTTCGGCGGCCGGGTACTGAACGATGACAAGCCCAAATACCTGAACTCGCCGGAAACCGTCATTTTCCACAAGCAGCAGGAATTGTATGGCCTGTACCATGCCCGCCAGGCCAACCGCCACCTGCAACGGCTGATCATGGTGGAAGGCTATATGGATGTCGTGGCGCTGGCCCAGTTCGGCATCAATAATGCCGTTGCCACGCTGGGCACCGCCGCCGGCACCGCCCATATGGAAAAGGTGTTTCGCCACAGCAGCGAAATTGTGTTCTGTTTTGATGGCGACGAGGCCGGCAAAAAAGCCGCCCGCCGGGCGCTGGACGCGGTGCTGCCGCTGATGCAGTCCGGCCGCCAGGCACGTTTTCTGTTCCTGCCCGAAGGCGAGGACCCGGACAGCTGGGTGCGCAACATCGGCGCCGACAAGTTCAACTGGCAGCTGCAACAGGCCGGCAGCCTGACTGAATACCTGTTTGCCCTTTGCAGTGAAGGGCTGGACCTGGCACGTGCCGATGACCGCGCCATGCTGATCAGCAAGCTGATGCCGTATGCCAGCCAGCTGCCGGACGGCCCGCTGAAAAGCCTGCTGCTGCGCAGCCTGAGCGAAAAAACCGGCCTGCCGGTGGAAGAACTGCAGCAGCTGGACAAGCCGGCCGCCCCGCGAGCCGAAGCGGCACAGGCAGCCGGCCCGGCCACGGCCGAGCCACGCCAGCGCCAGAAACTGACCGCCGAACAGCGTGCCGTTCGCAAAACACCGGCCCGCACCGCGGCCCTGCTGCTGTTGCTGAACCCGCCCTTTGCCGCACTGACCCCGGACCTGCCCGACTGGCTGGCCGATGACAGCGACGACAAGCGCCTGCTGCGCGCACTGATGGATTACCTGCAGCAGCATCCTGACACCAGCACAGCCGCCATGCTGGGTTACTGGCTGGGCAAGCAGCCGGCGGCCATTACCGCCTTGCTGGCGCTGAACCTGCATCATGACGGCGCCGAGCAGCAACAACAGGAGTACCTGGATGCCGTCCAGCGCCTGGCCGAACTGCAGCAGCGAGAAAAAAACGGCAGCCTGATTGAAAAATTGAAACAGAATCCCCATATCCACCCGGCGGACATGAATGACGAGGAACGTGAGGCGTTTTTAGCCCTGTTCCACCGCCCATCACAGTGAATGTCACAGAAAAACCGCCTGCCGGGCAAAAAATCCGGCAAATTTGTCAAACATGGCTATGCTTACTCAGCATTGACATGCCAAGGCATTGAATTTACCGGCAATACAGCCGGAGCCAGGGCCAGCATGGCCACCACGCAGATGGCGAATCCATCTGCCCGGCAGGCAGAAATTCAACAGCCGGATAGAACCCATGGCGGGCCATGTGCTACACTGGCGCGCTCAATTTTTTGTCGGTCACCTTTTCACCAGTAGAAGTCCTCATGTCGGAACAAGTGCAACAACAATCACGCATCAGAGAACTGATCAACCGCGGCAAGGAACAAGGTTATCTGACCTACGCCGAAGTCAACGACCACCTGCCCGAGGACATCTCCGAGCCGGATCAGGTCGAAGACATCATCCAGATGATCAACGACATGGGCATCCAGGTATTCGAGGAAGCCCCGGACGCCGACACCCTGCTGATGGAAGAAGGCGACTCCACTGCCGATGAAATTGCTGCGGCCGAAGCGGCCGCCGCACTGGCCGCAGTGGAATCCGACCTGGGCCGCACCACCGACCCGGTACGCATGTACATGCGCGAAATGGGCACCGTCGAGCTGCTCACCCGCGAAGGCGAAATCGCCATTGCCAAGCGTATTGAAGAAGGCACCCGCGACTTGCTGCACGCACTGGCCTCATTCCCGGCAGCCGTGGGCATGGTACTGCGTGAATACGACAAGATCGCCACCGAAGAAGCCAAGCTGGAAGACATCCTGGTCGGCTATCTCGACCCGACTGACGACGTGCCGGAAGCCAAGCCACTGGGCTTTGAAGAGCTGGAAGAAAAATCTGCCAAGGCGGCCAATGACGACGACGATGAAGACGACGACAGCGACAGCAGCAGTGATGACAACGACACCGTCAGCAGCGGCCCGGATCCGGTAGAAGCGGCCGAACGCTTTGAAGCGCTGCGCGTACAACTGAAAAAAACCGAAAAAGCGATCGCCAAACACGGCCGCTACAACAAAAAATCCCAGGCCGAACTGCAGGCACTGGGGGATTTGTTCCAGTACTTCAAGCTGACCCCGAAAATGTTTGATCCGGTGATGATGCTGGCACGCGAATCCCTGAGTGAATGCCGCGCCATGGAAAAACAGATAATGACAGCGGTTATCAAGCAGGGTGGCGTGGCACGCGCCGACTTCCTGGCCAGCTTTGTCGGCAACGAAGTCGACGAGAAGTGGTTTGACAAGCTGGTCAAATCACAGGCCAAAAAAGCCGACAAGCTGAACCTGCTGCGTGAAGACGTACTGCGCTGGCAGCGCAAGCTGATCGCCCTGCAGGAAGAAACCGGCCTGACCATCAGCGATATCAAGGACATCAACCGCCGCATGTCGATCGGCGAGGCGCGCGCCCGTCGTGCCAAAAAGGAAATGGTGGAAGCCAACCTGCGCCTGGTGATCTCGATCGCCAAAAAATACACCAACCGTGGCCTGCAATTCCTCGACCTGATCCAGGAAGGCAATATCGGCCTGATGAAAGCGGTCGACAAGTTCGAATACCGTCGCGGCTACAAATTTTCCACCTATGCCACCTGGTGGATTCGCCAGGCCATTACCCGCTCGATTGCCGACCAGGCACGCACCATCCGTATCCCGGTGCACATGATCGAGACCATCAACAAGCTGAACCGGGTATCCCGGCAAATGCTGCAGGAAATGGGCCGCGAACCAACCCCGGAAGAACTGGGCATCCGCCTGGAAATGCCGGAAGACAAGGTACGCAAGGTGCTGAAAATCGCCAAGGAACCGATCTCGATGGAAACGCCGATCGGCGATGATGAAGATTCGCACCTGGGTGATTTTATCGAGGATGTAACCATTACCTCACCGATCGAATCAGCCACTTCACAAAGCCTGCGCGATGCCACCACCGACGTGCTGGCCGGCCTGACCGCACGCGAGGCCAAGGTGCTGCGCATGCGTTTTGGCATCGACATGAACACCGACCACACGCTGGAAGAAGTCGGCAAACAGTTTGATGTCACCCGTGAGCGTATCCGCCAGATCGAAGCCAAGGCACTGCGCAAACTGCGCCACCCGTCACGCTCCGATCACCTGCGCAGCTTTATCGACGACTGATGCAGCCCGCTGCTGTGAACAAACCAGCCCGCACCCGCGAGGCTGGTTTTTTTATGCCTGAAAAAACACCGTCACCGGTCATTACAGGGACACCACCATGGACACACTGAACAGCCTGGTCACCATCATCAACGGCATCGTCTGGGGGCCACTGATGCTGGTGCTGATCCTCGGCACCGGCCTGTACCTCAGCGTTGGCCTGAAAGGCATCAGCATTCGCCGCCTGCCGCAGGCCTTTGGCCTGCTGCTGCGCGGCCTGCACAGCAAGGAAGAAGGCGAAATCACCCCGTTTAATGCGCTGATGACCTCGCTGTCGGCCACCATCGGCACCGGCAATATTGCCGGGGTGGCCACCGCCATTGCCCTGGGCGGCCCCGGCGCACTGTTCTGGATGTGGCTGACCGCACTGGTCGGCATGGCCACCAAATACGCCGAGGCCGTGCTGGCTGTGCATTTTCGCCAGCGCAACCAGCACGGCGAACACGTCGGCGGGCCCATGTACTACATCAAACACGGGCTCGGCGAAAAATGGCTGTGGCTGGCGGCACTGTTCAGCTTTTTTGGTGCCATCGCCGGCTTTGGCATCGGCAATACCGTACAAAGCCACTCGGTCGCCTCGGCACTGCACGATGCCTTTGGCATTGCCCACCAGCACACCGGCCTGGTCATGATGGTACTGGTGGCGCTGGTGATACTGGGCGGCATCCGCCGCATTGCCCATGTTGCCGGCGCCATCGTGCCACTGATGACGCTGGCCTACCTCGGCTGCGGCCTGCTGATTGTGGCGCTTAACCTGCCGCAGGTGCCGGCCGCGTTCAGCCTGATCCTGCACAGCGCCTTCAACGGCCATGCCGCTGCCGGCGGCTTTGCCGGCGCCGCAGTGATGGCCGCCATCCGGTTTGGTGTGGCGCGCGGCATCTTTTCCAACGAGGCAGGCCTCGGCAGTGCCCCCATCGCCCACGCCCACGCGCAAACCAGCAGCCCGGTACGCCAGGGCATGGTGGCCATGCTCGGCACCTTTATCGACACCATCGTCCTGTGCAGTGTTACCGGCCTGGCCATTGTGCTCACCGGCAGCTGGACCAGCGGCAGCTCCGGCGCGCCGCTGACAGCAATGGCCTTCCAGGCCGTCTTCCCGGCCGCCGGCCACTACATCGTCTCGCTCAGCCTGGCGATCTTTGCCTTCACCACCATGATCGGCTGGAGTGTGTACGGCGAACGCTGCGTCACCTACCTGCTCGGCGAACGGTTTGTACTGCCCTTCCGCCTGCTGTGGGTGCTGGCAATACCGCTGGGCGCCCAATTTGAGCTGGAATTTGCCTGGCTGCTGGCCGACACCTTCAACGCCCTGATGGCGATACCCAACCTGGTTGCGCTAATCCTGCTCAGCCCGGTGGTTTTCCGCCTCAGCCGCGACTACTTCCAGCCGCCGGCCAGCCCCGGCAAAGGCAAAAGCACTGGCCAGCAGCCCGACAGCCCTTTATAATCCGCCGCTTTGCGGGCCTATAGCTCAGTTGGTTAGAGCATCCGACTCATAATCGGCAGGTCGCAGGTTCAAGTCCTGCTGGGCCCACCATTTCGCTTCGCTCATGCTGAACCTCAGCGGACTAATCCGGCCCGAAATCACCGATTTCGGTCGCTCCAGCGGTGCGAAGCCATGCTTCGCAAAATCCCGCTTCCGCCCTGCTGGGCCCACCATTTCGCTACGCTCATGCTGAACCTCAGCAAACTACCCCCACTGCCCGTCATCGCGGCCTTCGAGCCGCGATCCAGCGTCTATGCACCATGCTTCGCAAAATCCCGCTTCCGCCCTGCTTGGCCCACCATTTCGTTACACTCATGCTGAACCTCAGCGGACTACCCCACTGCCCGTCATCGCGGCCACCGAGCCGCGATCCGGCGTCCCGGCAGGCCAGTCATCACAAAATATCAGCTGAACTGACATAATGCCGCAGCGACTGGCAAACTGTGCTAGTCTTGCCAGCTTGCCCCCAATACAAAAAAAACCATGATCCGCTGCCACCTGGCCCGCATGATGGGCGAACACAAAATGCGAATAGCCGATGTTGCCAGAGAAACGGGGTTAAGCCGCGCCACGGTGACCCTGCTCTATAAAGAGACGGCCCAGAAAGTGGATTTGGAAGCCATTGAACAGATCTGCGTACTATTCGATTGCACTGTGGGCGACCTGCTGGAGTTTGTGCCAAACCCAAGTGACCAAGGAGTGGCATGATGGCATCTGAAGCAGATACCCGAGCAAATTATATCGATCCTGCATTACGGGCAGCGGACTGGCAGCCGAGCAATATCATTCGGGAGCATTACTTCACCGACGGTAGAAAGATGGCCGGAGGAGTGCGTGGGCGACGTTGCTTTGTGGATTACTTGCTTCACAAAGACAACCGTTATCTGGCTGTAGTAGAAGCCAAAAAAGAATCAGAGCATCCAACCAAAGGCCTGCAGCAGGCCATCGATTATGCGAACAAGCTTCGCGTTCGTTTTGTATATTCCAGTAACGGCAAACAAACCTACGAATTCGATCTGGAATCAGGCAAAGGCGACTACATTGAGTTTTACCCAACGCCTGCTGAGCTGGAAAAGCGTTATGCCGGAGAAGCAACAGATTTAAGTCAGGAGTTAAGAAACGTCCCTTTCCATTTAGAAGGGGCCATGCAGCCACGTTATTATCAAGAGCTGGCTGTGCATGCAGCTACCGATGCCATCGGCCAAGGCAAATCCCGCATTTTGCTCACACTGGCCACCGGTACCGGTAAAACCTTCATCGCCTTTCAAATTGTTCATAAGGTATTTCAGGCACGCTGGAACCGAGATAATCCCGGTTCACGCAGGCCACGCGTTCTGTTTCTGGCTGACCGTAATATCCTGGCCGACCAAGCCATTAACACCTTCAACCCCTATGAAAAAGACCTGATCAAAATCAACGGGGAAGAAGTACGTAAACGCAATGGTGTGGTGCCAACCAATGCCCACATATTTTTCGCGATCTATCAGGCGATTGCGGAGCGAGAAAACATTGATGGCTACTACAAAGCCTATCCCAAGGAATTCTTTGATTTGGTGTTGATTGATGAGTGTCACCGTGGCGCTGCCAATGAAGCTGGTTCCTGGCGAGCCATTCTCGACCATTTCAGTAGCGCAGTACATTTAGGTTTAACAGCCACACCGAAACGCACGGACAACGTAGACACCTATGAATACTTTGGTCAACCAGCATATGTCTATTCACTGAAAGACGGTATCAACGACGGCTTCCTAACACCCTACCGGGTCAAGCGAGTTAGAACCAATCTGGATGAATTGGTGCTCACCAAAGATGACGTGATCGTCGAAGGTGAATCTGGCCAGGATTTGTATCAGGTCGAAGACTACGACCGCAAAATTATTGTTGATGAGCGCACAGAACTCGTCGCCAAAGCCATCTTACAAAACATCAACCCATTGGAAAAAACCATCGTCTTTTGTGAGAACCAAAACCACGCGCTGACCATGCGCGACATGATCAACAAACA
>DATCSZ010000141.1:0-8469 GCA_036568205.1 Pseudomonadales bacterium | reverse complement strand
CGATGTACCTGTGGTTCAGCTTCGCCATGTTTTTGCTGGGCGGCAGCTTTGCCATGATCATCCGTGCCGAGCTGTTCCAGCCCGGGCTGCAACTGCTTGAGCCGAACTTCTTCAACCAGATGACCACCATGCACGGCCTGGTGATGGTGTTTGGCGCCATCATGCCGGCCTTTGTCGGCCTGGCCAACTACATGCTGTCACTGATGATCGGTGCGCCGGACATGGCCCTGCCGCGCATGAACAACCTGTCGTTCTGGATCCTGCCGTTTGCGTTTGCAATGCTGGCCTCCACGCTGTTCATGGAAGGTGGTGCGCCGAATTTCGGCTGGACCTTCTATGCACCGCTGTCGACTACGTATGCGCCGCCGAGCGTGACGTTCTTTATCTTTGCCGTGCATATCATGGGCGCCAGCTCGATCATGGGTGCGATCAATATCATCGCCACCATCATGAACCTGCGTGCACCGGGCATGACCTTGATGAAAATGCCACTGTTTGCCTGGACCTGGCTGATCACTGCCTTCCTGCTGGTTGCCGTTATGCCGGTACTGGCCGGTGCAGTCACGATGATGCTGATGGATATCCATTTTGGCACCTCGTTCTTCAGTGCAGCCGGTGGTGGTGACCCGGTACTGTTCCAGCATGTGTTCTGGTTCTTTGGCCATCCTGAGGTCTACATCATCATCCTGCCGGCGTTTGGCGTGATTTCTGAAATCATCCCGACCTTCTCGCGCAAGCCACTGTTTGGTTACGCGTCGATGGTTTACGCGACTGCAGCGATTGCCTTCTTGTCGTTCATCGTCTGGGCACACCACATGTTCACCGTGGGCATTCCGGTCACCGGCGAGCTGTACTTCATGTGGGCGACGATGTTGATCGCGATCCCGACCGCCGCCAAGGTGTTCAACTGGATCACCACCATGTTCAAGGGCTCGATCACGTTTGAAACGCCGATGCTGTTTGCCATTGCGTTTGTGTTCCTGTTCACCATCGGTGGCTTCACCGGCCTGATGCTTTCCATCGCCCCGGTAGACTTCCAGTACCATGACAGCTACTTCGTGGTTGCCCACTTCCACTACACCATGGTGGCCGGCGCAATCTTCTCGATGTCCGCTGCGGTGTACTACTGGTTGCCGAAGTGGACTGGCAAGATGTATGACGAAACCATGGGCAAGGTACACTTCTGGGTATCGTTCATCGGCTTCAACCTGACCTTCTTCCCGCAGCACTTTGTCGGCCTGGCCGGCATGCCGCGCCGGATCCCGGATTACGCACTGCAGTTTGCCGACTTCAACATGATGTCGTCGATCGGTGCGTTTATTTACGGCGGTTCACAGCTGATCTTCCTGTACAACGTGATCAAGACGATCAAGTCAGGCACGCCGGCGACAGCCGACAAGACCTGGGAAGGTGCCAACGGTCTGGAGTGGACAGTGCCATCGCCTGCGCCATACCATACCTTCAGCACACCGCCACAGGTCAAGTAAGCAGCGATACAACGATGAGGTAGACACCATGCCGGCCAACGCAACTAAAACACTGGTTTTAAAGCTGATGTTTGCAGTGGTCGGCATGTTTGGCTTCGGTTTTGCACTGGTGCCGCTATACGATGTGTTCTGTGAAATTGCCGGTATCAATGGCAAGACCAGCAGCACGGCCTACCAGGCGGTTGAAGTGGCGGTTGATGAAAGCCGTACCATAACGGTACAGTTTGTTGCATCCAACAATGCCGACATGAAATGGGAGTTCAAGCCCAACCAGGCCAAAGTGGTGCTGCACCCTGGCGAGGCACAAAACGTCAGTTATTTTGCCCGCAATACCGAGCAGCGAAGCATGACTGCCCAGGCAATACCGAGTGTGTCACCGGGACGGGCAGCGGCTTATCTGCACAAGACAGAGTGCTTCTGTTTTAACCAGCAGACACTGGCTGGCGGGGAGTCACTGGATATGCCGATCCGGTTTTTTATCGACCAGGATCTGCCGAAGGACATCCATACGATTACCTTGTCGTACACGATTTTTGATGTCACCGACAGCACTGCCAACACAGTCGCGTCGGCCAACTAACAGTTTTTATCTTTGAGTGATGGAGAAAAAAATGGCAGGTCAAAATAATTCGGATTATCAGACCTATTATGTGCCGGAGCAGAGTCGCCTGGCGATTTTTGCTGCGCTGTCCATGGCGATGATGGCCTATGGTGTCGCCGGTGGCATGAATAGTCTGACATTTGGTGGCGATGGATCCGGTTCGTGGCTGATTTTCTTTGGCGGGCTGGCGCTGTTTCTTGGCACGCTGTATGGCTGGTTCAGCATGGCCATCAAGGAAAACCTGAAAGGCATGAACAGCGAGCAGCTCAAGCGCTCCTACCGCATGGGCATGCAGTGGTTCATCTTCTCCGAGGTGATGTTTTTCTCGGCGTTCTTTGGTGCCCTGTTCTATGTACGTACGTTTGCCGGCCCATGGCTGGCCGGTGATGGCGGTCACGGCGTCGAAAGCCAGTCGATTCTGTGGAACGGTTTCAGTTATGCCTGGCCGCTGATGGAAACCCCGCAGCAGGCCATCGGCGGTGCCGAGGCGCAGGGCAAACTGGGTTACCTGGCCAATAACGGCACGTTTGCCGGGCCGGAAAAAAGCATGGCTTTCCCTGGCTTCAAGGAGATGTTCACCTGGTTGCCATTCTGGAACACCGTGCTGCTGATCTCCTCATCGGTCTGGTGTGAGTTTGCCCACCATGCACTGAAGAAAAACGAGCGCAAAAAGTTCAACTTCTGGCTGGGCCTGACCCTGCTGTTCGGTTTTGTGTTTGTTGGCCTGCAGGCGCTGGAATATTACGAAGCCTATGCCCACTACGGCCTGACCCTGGAAAGCGGCATCTACGGCACCACCTTCTTTATGCTGACCGGCTTCCACGGTTTCCACGTGTGCATGGGTGCCATTATGCTGACCGTGCAGTGGCTGCGTTCGGTCAAGGCCCAGCACTTTACCGCTGAAGACCACTTCGGTTTTGAAGCCTCGGCCTGGTACTGGCACTTTGTTGATGTGGTATGGATTTTCCTGGTGCTGGTGGTTTACCTGTACTGATCCGCAAGCGACAAACAAAAAAGCCGGCAATGCCGGCTTTTTTTATGGCCAAAAAAACCGGCGCATGGCGCCGGCTATATACAAAGCCAATAATACGTTAGTCAATCAGCCCGTACTGGTCACGCAGGATGTCGATTATTTCCTGGCGCGGGTTGTCGCTCAGCTGCACCGGCTGGCCGGTAATTTTTTCAGCAATACCGGTATAGGTGCGTGACACATCCATCAGCGCCTCTACCGGCAGCGCATTGTCGCGCGCCAGTGCCTGGCGCTCGGCCATGCGGTCCTTGTTCAGCAGGATGTCAGGGTCAGGGAAATGGCCCAGCAGAAACTGGCGGAAGCCCTCTTTGGAGTTCTCCACGATCTTGCCATCACGATAGGCGGCGCCATCCCAGATACGCGACGAATCCGGCGTGCCAACCTCGTCCATGTAAATCAGTTTTTCCCGGCCGTCGGCATCGGTGACATAACCGAACTCAAACTTGGTATCGACAAAAATCTGGTCCAGCGATGCCAGCGCATCACTGATCAGCGCAAAGCCTTCACGCAGCAGTTTTTCATACTGGTCAATATCATCTGCTGAGCGGAAATTGAATGCGGCAAAATGCCGGTCGATATCGTTGCGGGTAATATTCACGTCATCGGCTTCCGGTACGCCGGGGATGCCGCGCAGAATGCCCTTGGTGGACGGGGTAATCAGCAGTTCGGGCAGCTTCTGGTCTTTTTGCAGGCCATCCGGGATGGTAATGCCGCAAAACTCGCGCTCGCCCTTGCTGTAGCTGCGCCACATTGAGCCGGTAATATACTGGCGGGCAATTGCTTCAATCATCACCGGCCGTGCTTTCTGCACAATCCACACAAACGGGTGCGGGATATCCAGGATATGACTGTCGGCCAGGCCCTGCTCACGGAACAGGCGGAACCAATGATTGGAAATCGCATTCAGCGCAGCGCCCTTGCCCGGCACGCCTTGCAGGCCCTCTTCGCCATGCCAGATACAGTCAAACGCGGAAATACGATCGCTGATCACCATAATGGCCAGCGGTGCATCGGCGGCAACAGCATAGCCTTTTTCGGCAATCAGCCGGCGGCTGTCGGCTTCTGTCAGCCAGTAAACCGAGCGTACCTTGCCGCTGTGAACCGGCAAGCCGGTGCGGATTGGCAAATCATTGTTGACGGCGAGAACCTGGTCAGCGAGTTTCATGCAAAGCCCTGTGATAATGAGTAGTCAAAAGCGGCGATTCTAGCAGAAAACGCCGGCCGCTCCAGCGCTGGCGAAAAAATGACCAAACAGCAATAAACCGCCGGCAGTGGTTTGCAAGAACAGCGCCAGCGCCTACACTGCCCGGCTTATTGCTGGCTGGCGGGAAAGCGGTCCCACGGTGCGCGGCTGCCAATCTGGCCGGTGGCCAGGCCATAACCGATCAGCGCGATCAGGCTGACTGCCAGCGCCACACGAATACTCAGCGCCACCAGCGGCTTGCGGGTGCGGCCCTTGTCCTTGTAGACAATAAACAGGCTGCTGAACAGGCTGATAACCAGCAGGACAAAATTGATCAGAATGGCAGTTTTTAACCACATGGCAGACTCCAGCAGCAGGCAATGAACAATGCGCGCACACTTTAACTGGAAACTGGCGCTGTTTGTAGTGCTGATGCTGCCGGTCTTGCTGCGGCTGGGTTTCTGGCAGCTGCAGCGGGCCGATCAAAAACAGCAGATCCTCGACAGCATCAACGAACAGGTGCGCCAGCCGCCGGTGGATTTGTTACAGCTGGCCGATGGCGATTACCGCAACTACCGCAATGTGTATGCCAAAGCCACACTGCTACCGCAGTATGCCCTGCTGGACAACCAGATCCACCGCGGCCGCTTTGGTTATGAAGTGATCCAGGCTGCCCGGCTGGCCGATGGCCGCCTGATGTGGGTGTCCCGTGGCTGGCAGGCAGGCGATCCGGCGCGGCGGGTGCTGCCGGCGATAACAACACCGGTCGCCGAGCAGACACTGAGCGGCTACCTGTACCGGCCCACCGAGGCCGTGCAGCTGGCGGAAAACCCGCTGGCGCCGCAATGGCCGCAACGCATCCAGGCCATCGAGCTGGAAAAACTCTACAAGGCGCTGGACAAAACTGCTAAAATCGCGCCTCTGTTTTTGCTGCGACTGGATCCGCAAAGCCCGGCGGCGCTGACACCGCACTGGCAGCTGGTGAATGTCGAGCCGGCAAAACACAGTGCCTATGCCATGCAATGGTTTGGCATGGCCCTGCTGCTGGTGGTGCTTTTTACCATTGCCAGCCTGCGCCGGCAACGGCATGACAAGGTTCCCTGCAATGAATGACACAACAAGCAACAGCAACAAACTCTCCCTGTACCTGATACTCGGCATTCCGGTTCTTGGCATCCTGCTGACCACGGCCTACTACTTTTACGTCAGCAGCGCCGAACTGGCAGTGGACACCCGCAACAAGGGCATGCTGATCCAGCCGCCGAAAAACATAGCCGAGGCCGACATCGCCCTGCAGCAGCAAGGCAAGGCCTACGACTGGCAACCCGACAGCCAGGGCAAATGGACATTTCTGGTCACCGGCAGTGGCGATTGCCTGGCAAGCTGCCGCGAGCGCCTGTACCTGAGCCGCCAGATCCGCCTGGCACTGGGCAAATACCAGCCACGTATCGAACGGGTCTACCTGCACACCGGCGCCCCGCTCAGTGACGACAGCCGTGCCTACCTGGCGGCCGAACACCCGCAACTGAAAATCATCGAAAGTGCCGGCAGCGCAGCACAGGACTGGTTCCGCAGCGAGCCGCCAGCGCTGGACTTGCTGCAGGCGGGCCGCCTGTACCTGGTCGACCCGGCCGGCTGGGTGATGATGTATTACACCGACGCACATGATTACAAGGCGGTGATCAGCGATGTCAAATTCCTGTTGAAAAACTCCTGAGGTCCGGCGCATGACTGCATCCCTGCCTGCCCGTCCGCGCAAGCCGTTATTCTGGCTGGCCACACTGGCAGTTCCGCTGGTGTTTGTGGTGATTGCACTGGGCGCCTTCACCCGCCTGATGGATGCCGGCCTGGGCTGCCCGGACTGGCCCACCTGCTATGGCCATGTGTTGTGGCCAACCGCCGATCACCATATCGAAAAAGCCAACCAGAAATACCACGAAGCACCGGTGGAAACCGACAAGACCTGGCCTGAACAGGTGCACCGGCTGTTTGCCAGTGCGCTGGGCATGATCAGCCTGCTGGTGTTTTTCCTGTCACTGCGCCACAGCCAGGACGCCCGGCTGAAACGCCGGCTGCAGGCACTGGTGGCGCTGTTTGTGATGGCGCTGGTGGTGAAGATTGCCGTCAAGGTGAACATGCCGGTAACGGCCACCGCGATGCATGATGTGTTTGACATTATTATCGGCCTGGTGGTGCTGGGCGGCTTTGCCCTGCTGGCATTGCTGGGGCGCAGCCCGCGCAGCGATGGCCAGCCATTGCGGCTGCCGGCGCTGATTGTCGGTTTTGTTATCCTGCAGGGCCTGTTCGGCATGTGGACAGTCACGCTGAAAGTCTGGCCGCAGGTGGTCACCATCCACCTGCTGGGCGGTTTTACCATGGCCGCCCTGTTCTGGTTGCTCAGCCTGCGCCTGGCCAACCGCTGCTGGCAGTTGCCGGCAGCGGCACTGGCCGGGCTGCAGCGCATGAAAAAACTGATGATAGCCGGCTTGGCGATTGTCATTGTGCAAATTGCCCTGGGTGGCTGGACCACCTCCAACTACGCCGCCGTGGCCTGCCCGGACCTGCCCACCTGCCAGGGTGAATGGTGGCCGGCGATGGATTTTGCCAGCGGCTTTAATATCAGCCAGGGCATAGGCCCGAGTTACCTCGGTGGCAAAATGGACAACGCCGCACGCATGGCCATTCACAAGGCCCACCGTATTGGCGCGCTGGTGACCACCGGCTGGTTACTGCTGCTGGTGCTGCTGCTGTGGCGCCTGCCGGCAGCACCGTGCCGGCGCATGGCCGCCACCTTGCTGCTGGTGCTGCTGGCACAGGTAACGCTGGGGCTGGCCAATATTGTTTTTAATTTTCCGTTGTCAGTGGCGGTGGCACACAATGGTGGCGGTGCGCTGCTGTTGTTAACCATGCTCACCCTGCTGTACAAAACCCACACGGCAACCCCGGTGCCTGCCCATGACTGATGCACAACTGGCCAGCCCCAGCGTGAGCTGGCGCGATTATTACGAACTGACCAAGCCCAATGTGGTATTGCTGATGCTGCTCACCTCGGTGATCGGCATGTTCATGGCCTCACCCGGCATGGTCGCCTGGCAGGTGCTGCTGTTCGGCAACCTCGGCATTGCCCTGTGCGCCGGCTCGGCCGCCGCCATCAACCACCTGGTGGATCGGCAGATCGACTCGGTGATGGCGCGCACGGTACACCGGCCGGTAGCCACCGGCCGCATCGCCACCCTCAACGCGCTGTTGTTTGCACTGGTGCTGGGCGTGGCCGGCATGGCCATCCTGGTTGCCTTTATCAACCCGCTGACCGCCTGGCTGACACTGGGCTCACTGCTCGGTTACGCGGTGATCTACACCCTGTTCCTGAAGCGCGCCACACCGCAGAACATCGTGATTGGCGGACTGGCCGGCGCGATGCCACCACTGCTGGGCTGGACAGCGGTGACCAACAGCATGGACGGCCACGGCTGGCTGCTGGTGATGATTATCTTTGCCTGGACACCGCCGCACTTCTGGGCGCTGGCCATCCACCGCAAGGACGACTACGCCAAGGTGGATATCCCGATGCTGCCGGTAACCCACGGCGACCGCTACACCCGGGTGCATATCCTGCTGTATACCATCATCATGGTGGCCGTCACCCTGCTGCCGTTTGCCACCCGCATGAGCAGCTGGCTGTACCTGTTAGGCGCGGTAGTGCTGGGCGCCGGCTTCCTGTACTGGGCAGTGGTGCTGCTGGTCCGGGATGATGCCAAAGCGCCGATGGCCACCTTCAAGTATTCCATCATCTACCTGATGGCCCTGTTCCTGATCATGCTGGTCGATCACTGGCTGCTGGCACCGCTGCCAAGCCATGTCAGCATTGGCGTGGAGTTACCGTTCTGATGACTGACAGCCGCCGCAATATCCGCCTGACCATTATCGGCATCTGCCTGTTTATGGCCGCCATGATTGGCCTGCTGGTCAACAAACAGCTGAGCCAGCCCGCCATCAGCAAGGAGCAGCTGCGCGAACAAGGCGTGTTCCTGTTCGACCAGCCGCGCATCATCAAGCCGTTCAGCCTGCTGGATCATCACGGCAATGCCTTTACCGAACAGCAGCTGAAAGGCCAGTGGAGCCTGGTGTTTTTTGGTTTTACCTTCTGCCCGGATATCTGCCCGGCAAC